>CAIYUY010000255.1 GCA_903929485.1 uncultured Desulfuromonadales bacterium | reverse complement strand
TGGAGCGACATAGAGCCGTCCATCTTCGGTACCCTGTTCGAGCGAGGACTTGATCCCGCCAAGCGGTCGCAACTGGGGGCGCACTACACCGACCGCGACAGCATCATGAGGATCATCAACGCCGTGGTGGTGAATCCCCTGCTGGCGGAATGGGAGCTACGCCGGAAGGAACTGGAAGAGCTGGTTGATAAATCCAAGAAAGCGATGTCCGCCAGGACGAAGACCAATTTTCTAAATCGCGCCGAAAAGCGTTATCACGAGTTTCTGGAACAGCTCAGGACGCTCAAGGTGCTGGACCCGGCGTGCGGCAGCGGCAACTTCCTCTACCTTGCACTCATTGAGCTGAAGAACCTGGAACACCGGATCATGCTGGAAGCCGAGATTCTCGGCTTGCCGCGCTCATTCCCGGAGATTGATCCCACGTGTGTGTGCGGGATCGAACTGAACTCCTACGCTGCGGAGCTGGCCAAGGTCACGGTCTGGATCGGGCAGATTCAGTGGATGCTCAAGCATGGTTTCGGCCTGTCCAAGAATCCCATCCTCACCCGGTTGGACCATATCGAGAACCTGGACGCCCTCATGAATGAAGACGGAACCGAGGCGGCATGGCCGACGGCTGATTTCATCGTGGGGAATCCTCCGTTTTTGGGCGGCTCGAAGATGTTGGGTGAACTGGGAGAAGAGTACGTCACAAAGCTTCGGCACGCCTACAAGGGGCGCGTACCCGGCGGCGCGGACCTGGTGACGTACTGGTTTGAGAAAGCGCGGCAGTGTATCGAGATTGGGGCCACTTCACGTGCTGGTTTTGTTTCCACCAATTCCATTCGTGGAGGGTCGAACCGCGAAGTCCTGAAAAGAATTTGTGACACGGGGATGATCTACTCTGCATGGGGCGATGAACCGTGGGTCAACGAGGGAGCGGCGGTCAGGGTGTCACTGGTATGCTTTGCGGAAAAGGTAAGAGGTGAGCGACTCCCCGTAATCCTTGACGGGCAACCGGTTCAAGAAATTCATCCAGACTTGACGGGTAAAACCGAGGGTGAAAACGGTGGGAATAATCTAACTACGGCATGTTCATTGCGGGCTAACCAAGGGGTAGCGTCACAAGGAACCAAGAAAGGAGCATCTTTCGACATCCCCGGTGAGTTAGCCAGGCAGATGTTGATACGACCATCCAATCCGAATAATCGCCGTAATAATAATGTGGTACGTCCGTGGATGAACGGCTTGGATCTCACACGGCGTTCACGTGATATGTGGATTATTGATTTTGGTACGGTAATGAGTGAAGAAGAGGCTTCGTGTTACGAAGAACCATTCGAGTACTTGATGAAAACCGTTAAGCCGGAACGTGACCGAAACAGTAATGCGTTGCTGCGAAAATTTTGGTGGCGTCATGAGAGACCGCGGCAAGCTATGTTCGCGGCACTTTCAGGATGTTCGCGCTATATTGCCACCGCACGCGTTGCTAAACATCGATTGTTTGTCTATCTGGAAAGTTCGATAGTCCCCGATAGTCAGCTTATCGTTATCGCCCGTGACGATGACACCACCTTCGGCATACTGCATTCCCGGTTTCATGAACTTTGGTCGCTGAGGATGTGTACGTTCCTCGGCGTCGGCAACGATCCCCGGTACACTCCGACAACCTGCTTCGAGACGTTTCCCTTCCCCGAAGGGATGACGCCACGGGATACCGCGCCGCTGTCGCCTGCCGAACCGGAGAACGGCGAGATGGTGAATATTCCCTTTCTGGGTGAAGCGCCGCCCTGGAAGCTGCCGCCGGTCAGGAATGGTGAACGGTTGCAGGAGATGAATCGTATCGCCAAGGCCGCCTATGAGCTGAACCGCCTCCGGGAGAACTGGCTGAACCCCGCGGAACTGGTCAACCGTGTCCCGGAGGTGGTCTCCGGCTACCCCGACAGGATTGTCCCGGTGAACGACGTCGCCGCGAAGGAACTCGCCAAGCGGACCCTGACGAACCTTTACAACCAAAAACCGCACTGGCTCGTTCAGGCGCATCGGGCGCTTGATGTGGCGGTCGCCGCCGCGTACGGCTGGGACCCGGATATTGCCGATGATGAACTGTTGCGGAGATTGCTGGAGCTGAACCAGGCGAGAGCGTGACGGGTGTAGGGATGCCCCTTGCGGGTATCCGTCAATGTCGGGCGAAATTTACCCCTGTTGCCATTTCACCGGCGCTGTGGTAAAGGTATCCCATTGAAAAATCTGGAAAAGGAAAATACATGACCTTCGAACAGCTGAACCTCCCGGAGCCGGTGCTCCGCGGAGTGCTCGATGCGGGATTTACCTCCTGCACCCCCATCCAGGCAAAGAGCCTCCCCATCGCCCTTGCCGGCATGGATGTGGCGGGGCAGGCCCAAACCGGCACCGGCAAGACCGCCGCTTTCCTCATCTCCCTCTTCACCCGCCTTCTCCGGCAGGAACGAAAGGAGAATGATAACAATCCCCGGGCGCTCATTCTGGCCCCCACCCGCGAGTTGGTGGTGCAGATCGAGCAGGACGCCCAACTCCTGGGGAAATATTGCGGTTTCACTATTCAGGCCATCTATGGCGGCGTGGACTACATGAAGCAGCGGGAGGCCCTTGAGCAGGGGACTGACATCGTCATCGGGACCCCCGGCCGGCTTATCGATTATTTGAAACAAAAAGTCTATCATCTGAAGAATGTGGAATCGCTGGTCATCGACGAGGCGGACCGGATGTTCGACATGGGATTCATCGCCGATCTCCGGTTCATTCTAAAACGTCTTCCCCCCTTTGATCAGCGGCAGAACATGATGTTTTCCGCCACGTTGAACCAGCGGGTCATGGAGCTGGCATATGAATTCATGAATGCACCCGAGAAGGTGGAGATCTCGCCGGACCAGATGACCGCCGAACGGGTGTCTCAGCTTCTTTACCACGTTGCCCGTAAGGAAAAATTTCCGCTCCTCCTGGGGCTTCTCCGTCGGGAGGGGATGGCGCGGACCATGATCTTTGTCAACACCAAGCGAGAGGTGGAGTATCTTCACGACCGGCTCAACGCCAATGATTTCCCCTGCAAGATGATCTCCGGTGATGTGGATCAGAAGAAACGGCTCCGGATACTGGAGCAGTTCAAGGAGGGGAGCCTCCCCATCCTCATCGCCACCGATGTAGCCTCCCGGGGGCTTCATGTGGAAGGGGTCTCCCACGTCATCAACTACGATCTCCCCCAGGATTGCGAAGATTACGTCCACCGTATCGGCCGGACCGCCCGGGCCGGGGCCGAGGGGAAGGCGATCTCCCTGGCGGACGAAGACGGCGCCTTTTATCTGGAGGCCATTGAGGAGTACATCAAGGACAAGGTTCCGGTGGTCTGGGCCGAGGACGACCTGTTCGTGAAGAACTACATACGGACCAAGCAGAAACCGAGGGTTAAATTGGAGGCCAGGCCACAGGGGCGCCACCACGTTCCCAGCCACGCCAAGCCTCACGCCCTGACCGGGGGGGTCATCACCGACGAGAAGAAAACGGCCAAGCGCCGCCCCCGGAAGAAGCCGACGGGAGGGGGGACGGGAACTCCTCCCGCCGCTCCACCTTCTGCATCGTGAGGGTGTCATGAGCAAGAAAGCGGTTATCCTCTACAGCGGCGGGCTGGATTCCACCACCTGTCTGGCCATGGCCAAGGAGCAGGGATTCGCCCCCTACGCCCTCAGCTTCGCCTACGGTCAGCGGCACAGCGTGGAGTTGGAACTGGCGAAACAGAACGCCACGAACGTGGGTGCGGTGGAGCATCTGGTGGTTGAGTTCGATTACCGGAAGGTTGGAGGGAGCGCCCTCACCAGCGACATCGCCGTTCCCAAGGAGGGGGTGGGGAGCGACATTCCGGTGACCTATGTCCCGGCCCGGAACACAATCTTCCTCTCCTTCGCCCTGGGATGGGCCGAGAGCCTGGGGGCCTACGATATCTTCATCGGCGTCAACGCCCTGGATTACTCCGGCTATCCCGACTGCCGCCCCGAGTATATCGCCGCCTTCGAGACCATGGCCAACCTGGCCACTAAGGCCGCTGTTGAAGGAAGCGGTCATTTCACCATCCATACCCCGCTGATTCATCTCACCAAGGGGGAGATCATCCGCCGGGGGCTTTCCCTGGGAGTCGATTACGGTCGCACCCACTCCTGCTACGATCCCACTAACGACGGCGTCGCCTGTGGCCTCTGCGATTCCTGTCGCCTCCGGCTGAAGGGATTCGCCGAGGCAGGGATGGCGGACCCGATTGACTACCGGGACTAGGGACCGGGGACCGGTAATCCGGTAAATACTGGGACCGGGGACCGGTAAAACCGAAGCTGTCTTGGGAAACCTGCCCGATCATTCACGGTCATAAGCGTCCAGCGAAAGGAACCATCGTCAACAATGGCCTCGTCATCTAACCAGTCCCCGGTCCCCGATCCCCGGTCCCAGCTTTCCCCCCCGCTTCACGACATGCAAAAGTCTCGGGACAACCGGCGGATTCCCATCGATAAAGTGGGGGTGAAGGATATCTCCTACCCCATCGTGGTCATGGACAAGAACCGGAAGTTCCAGCACACCGTAGCCCGGGTCAACCTGTATGTGGATCTTCCCCATCACTTCAAGGGAACCCACATGAGCCGTTTCATCGAGATCCTCAATCAGTACCGGGAAGAGATCGCCCTGGACAAGATGGAAGAGATCCTCATGGAGATGAAGAAGAAGCTGGGGGCCTCCAGCGCTCACCTGGAGATCGAATTCCCCTACTTCATAGAGAAACAGGCCCCGGTCTCCGGGGCTAAAAGTCTCATGGAGTATTCCTGCTCCTTCAGCGCCACCCTCTCCGAGGAGTTCGACTTTGTCCTGGGGATCAAGGCGCCGGTGACCTCCCTCTGCCCCTGCAGCAAGGAACTATCCCGCTTCGGCGCCCACAACCAGCGGAGCCTCATCTCTGTGCGGGTCCGTTACCGGGAGTTCCTCTGGATCGAGGATCTGGTTGAGCTGATGGAAGGGTGCGGCAGCAGCCCGGTCTGGTCGCTGCTCAAGCGGGAAGACGAGAAGTACGTCACCGAGCAGGCATACGAGAACCCCATGTTCGTGGAAGATATGGTTCGCGAGGCGACCCAGCGGCTCAGCGCCATGGATACCATCACCTGGTTTTCGGTGGAGGCGGAGAACTTCGAATCGATCCACAACCACTCGGCCTACGCCTTCATCCAGCGGCAAAAATAATACGGTTTCCATGAAATCTGTTGATAACCCTGTGGATAACCATGGTTTCTGTGGATAACCCGACAGTCGGATAAGAAGTACTGTCGGGATGACCTCTTTTAAGGAGCCCCCTCATCTCCCGCGCCCTCCTTATTTTTGCCCGTCTTCCCTCCCCCGGCCGGGTCAAAACCCGTCTTTCTCCGTTCCTTTCTCACCAGGAAGCCGCCCAACTCTACGACTGCATGGTGCGGGATATCGTAGGGCGAACCGCCGGTCTGGAGGTGAACGCCCGTTACCTCATGTACGAAGATGATGAAGGTGCAAAGGACTATTTCCGGGAGCTGGACGAAGGGCTTTTTCTTCTCCCTCAGGTCGGGGCGGGACTGGGAGAGCGATTGGCCAACGCCTTTGCCCAACTGTTCAGCCGGGGATATACGACGCTGGCGGTGATCGGCACCGATTCCCCGGACCTGCCGCTTGCCTACATGGATGAGGCTTTTGCGCGTTTGGAATCAGGTGAAGAGGAGGTGCTCTTCGGCCCCACCGAGGATGGCGGCTACTATCTGGTGGCATTGCGCTGCTCACATCCGGAGTTGTTCCAGGGAGTGCCCTGGTCCACGGACAAGGTGTTGGAGGTGAGCCTGCAACGGGCGGCGGAAGCGGGGCTTCGTGCGGGGCTGCTGCCCCACTGGTACGATGTTGATGAACCGTCGGATCTGACGAGATCGGAGTTGCTGAACGGGGAGCACGATGCCTGCCGAACAAGGAGCTATCTCCTGAATCCGGGGACAGCAATCCACCACTGGGACACTGAGACAGAGAGAAAAACTCCTGAGTAACAACGACAAAAGCCGCTCCTGTAATCCGGCGCGGCTTTTGTCGTTGCAGCGGGTTTCCCTTTAGGGAAGAATCTTACCCACGGTGGGAGTATTTTATCCGCTTCCGAGCAAATACCGCCAACCCCAAAGCAAAAGTAAAGAGGACGTAGGTGGAAGGTTCGGGAACAGCAGCAGGCGCGAATGAGGTAAGCTGAACGTAGTTGGAATCATTACCGGTCCCCCCCAGGGTGGCCAGCAGGTAGGGAAATTGCCCGGTTGGGGCCGCGCCGGAAGCATAAGGATCTTTCGCAAAGAACTCGAAATCACCGGTATCAGACAGCACCGGATAACCCACGGTTGTTCCTTTCAGCGTGCCCCAGGGGCCGTAATCCCCGCCGCCGACATTTTGCCCTACCAGTTCTTTATTCAAATTAACTCCTAACAGTGACGTATCAAAAATAACGGAGCTAAAGTAGTTTTTTGTATAGTCGGCTGTACCGCCCCCCCCATACGCCACATGAACATTCAGCGCCGTTACGGCGGCGTCGCCGTTGACCGTGCCCAAGGTAAACGTATTGAACCCGGTCAGCGTGGTAAAATAGGCCGTGTCAAGGGTAATATTCCCCGTTACCTTGTCGCTGTTGATGAATTGAGCGTTATTGCCCACCAAGGCGGCGCCGTCAAAAGTGAAGTTGAAGGTAGCGACGACACTGGCCGCTGCCGGGACAACTGCTGACATGAACAAACATGCCGCGATGAGTAATGCTCTCATGTTGGATCTCCCTGTGGATAAATTTGAGCCGGACGGTTATTGCGTCACACCATTAATTGAAGCAACTCCCGACCCCTCGGTGGCGCTGTAAGCGATTGAGACGTTGAAAATCGTCAGTTTGGGACAACCCGTAAAGGTGATGACCATCGGCCTCGTCACCGGAGAACCTGCCGATACCGTGCCATAACTTACCGGCAACGGACTCAGAGTCTGATTTACCAACGGTTTACAGGCCGGGTTGGTGCTGGCGGCGGTCACGCTGTTGATCTGAACATTTGTCGCGGTTCCTGCGGCCTTGCTTAACGTGACCGGCCAGGTACGATCCCCCGAGTAGCTGCCGCTTCGGGAGCCGATTGAGGCGGTCAGGGCAAGTGGAGTCGCTGCCGTGCTAAAATTCGCAGCCACGGTTATCGGGCCGGCAAGCGGTAGCACGGTGGTGGCGGAGGAAGAGGCGCTGGTAACGGCCCCGGTCCAGGAGGTGAAGGAATAACCCGACACCGCCGTGGCGCGAATGGCGGGAGCGCCGTCGGCCGGATACCAGTAGTCACCGGGGGCAGGGACGACTGTACCGTTGACGGGGACCGACATGGTCACCTTGTACTTGGTGACGAAGTTGGCCGTGGTGGTGACCGTCCCCGTCGCCGGGGTCGTGACCGTATGGCTCATGGCGCCGCCGTCGGACCAATTGGCAAAGTCGTATCTGGTCCCGGTAGCGCCGCTTTGCAGGTCGACGGTGGCAAGGGTGTGCGTGCTGCTTGGGATCCAGTTGAAACTCTGCGCCGAGGTATAGGTCGCACCGTCCACGCTGAAACTCCGGCCTGACGGATTAGTGGCAATGGTAACCGGCGTGGTTTTGACAAAGCTTATGTATCCGCCGTTCAGGGAAAAATTTTCCGGATAATAGACGCCGGTGAGATTGATCCTGAGTTGTGCGCCGGAAATGCCGTTGGTGTTCACATACAGGGTCGTTATGCCGCCCGAGGTGGCAACCTGAACCGATTTCGCTGGGACAGACCCGCCATTTCCGGCGGTTACCGTGCCGCCGGTGAAGTTGACCACCGGTGATCCGCTGATCTGGCCGTTGACGGCATTCGGGACCAGGTCGAAGACGTAAATCTTGTCACCCGTGCCGAAGCCGGTGATCGTGTCGACGCCGTTATTTGTACGGTAGTAGCCGATGGTCTCGGCGCCGCTTCCCAAGGTGAGCTGGTCATTACCCGAGGCGGCAAGGATGTCCATGGCGTTGGTGGTCAGGGTGTTGCCCGAGGCAGTCAAGTATGAGCCGCTCACCGCGCTTTCTTCGTCAATACCAACGTCAAAACCCGAAACCGTATTATTTGCAACATTAGTGTTGGGGCTGTTGTAGATATCGACCCCCATGTTACCGAAACCGCCGTCGGTGGAGGTGATACTGCTATGCCAGGAAAAGACGCCCGGACCGGTGATGGTGTTGCCGGTAATCTGAAAGCCGCTCCCTGTCTCCCACAACAGGACGCCGGAGGGGCCCAAAAGTCCCAGATTCAGGTAGGAACCTTCCTGGCCGGGTTCCGGAATGACCAGGCCGATACCGAGGATCTGATTATTAGCCACCGAACCGGAGGTTCCCCGGCGGTCGCCGTTGGCGCCACCCAGGCCGCTTCTATCGGAGGAGGCGATCTGAATGGCGTTGCCGGTGCTCCAGAGGGTCTTGCCGTAGCCCTGGAAGGTGTTGTTGTTGATATCCACCACCAGCGTCGGCCCCCAGGCCAGGAGCGCGGTTTTCTGGAATTTGGTGATGGTGGAGCCGGTTACCGTCAGGGTATGTGTTCCGGCGCCGGCGGCGCTTTCGGCAAAGATGCTGTCGTTGTGATTCATGCCGGAGGGCTGGTCCGTCGGGGTGTAGCCTGCCGGAACCGTTTGACCGAAGTCCGACGCCGGTTCCCGTATCCCGGTAACCTTCACCGTCTGAATGGTCACGGTGGAGTTGAACGCGCCGATTCCCTGGAAGTCATACAGGTTCTTGTCGGGGTAGCGGAGATCGGACAGAAATCCCTTGCTATCGCCATCCACGGTGAGGTTCTTGATGGTGACGAGGGATGTGGTGTCGGTTTTGATCCCGATAAGAGCGAATATGTCGCGGTTCTTGAGATCCTTCCAATTGCCGCCGCTCTGGAGCAGGCTGTCGCTGACGGGTGACTTGACGATGGTTTGGTCGATGCCTGCCCCTTGCAGGGTGATGGCTTTGGTGACCGTAACCTGTTCCACAAAGACACCGGGGTCGATGTTCACGGTGTCGCCGTCGGCAGCGGCGTCAACCGCGTCCTGGATGGTCGTGAAATCAGTCGTTACCGAATTATGGCTCAGGTGCACGGCGTTGGCGGTGGTAGCCACGGTAAGGTAGTTTGTTACCCGTGCCGCGCCGTTGTAGTTGACATTACCCGCCTGATCGGCGGCAATGGTACAAACACCGGCAGCCACGCCGGTGACGGTGGTGTTGCTGACGGTACAGACGCCGGCCGTGAGAGAGCTGAAGCTGACCGCAAGAGCGGAAGACGCGGTGGCGCCGGCGGTGGCGCTTCCGCCAATGGTCAGCGCCGGGGCGGTGAAGCTGATGGCGCCGATGGTCTGACCGGCCTTGTTCACCGTGAGTGTTTGTTGTACGGCGGTTGCGTCGGCATAGTTGGCGTCGCCATTCTGATCGGCCTGAATAATGATCGCGCCGGCCTGGGTGACCGTCAGGAGATGGCTGTTGCTACCGCTCAATAAACCACTGCCGCTGCCGCCGGTGACAATGCTGAAGGTGACCGGGCTGCTGGAGGAGCCGGCCGTGGCGTAGCTCGCAAGATCAACCGTGCCGCCGCCGTAGGTGACGGCGGTTGGTTGGTTGAAGATGAGTGTCTGGGCCGCCTTGTCCCTGGTTACGGTTACGGTGTAGCTGCCGGTAGTGACGGTATCCTGAGCCGTAACTACCACCGGTATGCTGTTGCTCCCCACGGACAGACTGATGCCGCCGGATGCCGTGCCGCTGGTTACCGTCGTGCCGTTAACCTTCACCGTGGCGTTGCTGTCGGTGACGGTGGGGGTTACCGTGATGGAGCCGACACCGTTGGCAACGTGAGCCGTGTAGCCGGTGGTCCCGGCGGCAAAGATCGGGTTCAGTGTGCCGGAAGAGAGAGTCAGGTTGGAAAGGGTGGATACGGTGGAAAGTGGGGCGGCGGGCAGCGTTACCGTGGCGCTGGTAACCTGGGTCAGCCCGGATGCATCAAAGGCCAGTTGGGCGTTAAGTACCTGCGCCGTATTGGTGGCGCCGAGGTTGGTAAAGGTGGCAATACCGTTGACCGCGGTTTTTACCGTCGCGCCGGTCAGGGTCCAGGTTCCGGCGTCTTTCTTCGAGGCTGTTACCTGGGTGGCGTTGTCACCGGCGTTGATGTTGCCATGGGCATCCTTCAGGGTGATGGCCGGCTGCTGGGCGAAGTTGCCGCCATTGCCGGCCGGGGCTGTGATGTTGGTGGATATCGTCATGCTCGCCGTTGCTCCGGCTGTCGGAGTGATGACCGGCGAGTTCGTGGCGGGCGTCGCCACGGTGGCGATGCTAAAGCCGATGGTCTGCGCCGCGGCCTTGTTCAGGGCAAGATTCGGCGAGGCGACACCGCCGGCAAAGGTCACCGCTATCGTGTTTGGAGAGGCGGTTAAGGTTGCGCCGTTGAAGCTCCCGTAGCCGGCATCGGGCGCTTGTTGATAACCCGAAATGGTTACGTTCTTGGCTCCGGTAAAGCTGGTGTCCGTATTGCCGAGAGAATCCTTGACCGTCAGCGTGATGGCGTCAT
>CAIYUY010000254.1 GCA_903929485.1 uncultured Desulfuromonadales bacterium | reverse complement strand
CGTCAATTTCCCGTTCATGGTTCGACTGGCTCACCACGAACGGGAAATAAGGTGGTTATCAAACCTGCATCCGTTCGCCCTGAGCTTGTCGAAGGGTGAACGGATGCCTGCTGGGTATGTACTTTGTCGCGAATCACCTAACATGATCGGCGTCAACTTCGCTTCGTATGGTCTCGCCAGAGCATTGATGAACAGCGGCGACGTCATCCCGGCCGACGAACCGACCGGCGCTCTGGACAGTAAAAGCGGCAAGGAGATGATGGCGGTTTTGCATGAACCGCATGTCAATGGCCATACCATAATCCTGGTCACCCACGACCAGCAGGTCGCCGCTCATGCGGAACGGATCATCGAGATCAGCGATGGCACGATTATCAGGGATCAGGCCAACCCGGGGTTACACACTCCATGAAATAAATCATTTCAGGCACGCTCGTTGCTCCATCAACTTCGGCACCTCCCGGTATTCCCGGAGTATCATTTCGATACCTTTCAGGGGAAGAGCGACCCAGTCGGGTCGGTTATTGAGTTCATAGGCAAGTTCGTACAGGGCCTTGTCGAGCATAAACGCCCCGAGAACTGTTTCAAAATCCTGCCGGCCCGACGGGACGAGAGAACTCCCGGAGATCCGATCCAGATAGCCTTTCAGAAACCGGCAACCGACATAGTGGTAACATGCTTCCGCCCATGGTTCCAGTAAGGGAAGGTCCGTGGGGCGGCCGGCAACATGATGGGCCAGGGCTGTCTGGGCCGCGTAATGAAAGGAACGGATCATCCCCGCCACATCCCGCAGAGGAGATTGTTTGAGTCGTCGTTCACTCAGACTCCTGGCCGGTTCGCCCTCGAAGTCGATGATTGCGAAATCCTTGCCCGTGAACAGTACCTGCCCTAAATGAAAATCACCATGGATACGGGTTTTCATCCCATCGATCCGGTGTCCGTCAGCAGGCTTCAGTCGGGCAATGAGCTCTTTTTCGGCGGCCAGCACCCCATCGGCCAGCTTCTGGTCCTCTCCTGAAAGTTTCCCCCGCTCCCGCGCCAGGAGCTGGAGAGTGCGTCGGGCCTGATTGCGCTGGGATTGGTACAATGAGCGCTGATAAAGAGTGGAGTACTCTTCCATGCGCCAGACAGGATCATCACCTCCGGCGGCAAAGGCCAGATGGAGCTCCGCGGTGCGCCGTCCCAGCAGACCGGCCATTTCCAGGTAGAAGCCTCCCATGAGATCCGCGATGAGCTCCGGGACATCGCACTGACTCCCTTCCATAAGTCCCCGCGAATAGTTCGGCGGGGAGGCCAAGTCATCCGGACGCGACAGGATTCGTTCGAAATACTGGGCAAGCAGATGCAGGGAGAGCTGCCAGGCATTGCCATTATTTTTCATATAGCCATGCAAGAGCGCCAAAGTGTACGGCTGTTCACCGGCTTTCCGAAGTTCGACAACTGCCTGGAAAGGAGGTGCGTGGGGAAAGAGCGCCTTTTCCGTAAGAAACCGTGAAATTTCCGCCTCGGAATTGATGCCGGGTTCCACCTTCCGGTAGAGTTTTACTACGTGGTGAGAGCCATAGATGATAGTGCTGTTGGTCTGTTCACTATTGATGAGTTCTGACGGAAGATGCCCCGGTACAGTCGCTGCTTCATGACGGAAAACTCCGGCATGGCCGGCGCCGAGTACTCCTCCCTTCTCGCCATGAAGTTGACGCCCGCCGAGAATAAAGGCAAGAAGTGCTTCCCGAAATTTCCGGTCATAGAGTGCGTCACAGAGGAAACCTTCTTCATCACCGATGCTCATGCACGCGATGACCGCATGGGGAGATTCGGTGAGCAGTTGGGCGGCATCCGAACCGGTCAAAAACGTCACAGGGATCTGGTATGTTTCCGGATCACCATCCGGATAACTTACTTTCAGGAAAAAAACCGGGAATACCGTATCCCCCTGCTTCAGAAGCGCTGTTTCAACCAGTGCTAACCCGATAATGGTCCGGGCCTTGCTCTGAAACCAGCGGCGCCCCTGAAGATAGGTAATCACCTGTTCCAGGTGAGAATTTCCTCGCAACGCCTGCAAGCTCTCCCACCACGGAACTCCTTTGTTGAGCCTGATCTTCGGGGGAGCGTTATCTAAAAATGGGGTTTTGCGTACCATTATCTTCTCCCGTAAGCCTTGCCTAGCTAAAACCATGCAGTGATTGCGGGTTGACCTGCCCTGCTCCAAGCATCCGCTCTACCGGTTTCACTCCGATCCTCGATACTCTAAAACGTTCCACACGGTATCACATGTAGCGATGCAATGAACTTCAATTCTTAACTCGTCCGCGCATATACGGCATATATGTTAAAAATGACGGACCGCACCGGCGGTAATACCTCCCACTTCACCTCACGGTTCTAAATATACGCACGCATTCAGGCTGTTACACACTACATTGCAATAAATAATCTTAGGCACGCTCGTTGCTCCATCAACTTCGGCAACTCATAAAATCCGACCGGTCAACTTACCCAAAAGGAGAACGTAATGTCTGAAAAAAATGCGGTAGTAGGAATTTTTAAAACACACATCGAGGCGGAATCAAGTATTAAAGAGCTTCAACAGTCAGGATTCGACATGAAGAAACTGTCCATTGTGGGCAAGGAGTATCATATGGAGGAACAGGTCGTCGGTTACTATAATGCCGGTGACCGTATGGCCTTGTGGGGCAAACGGGGAGCCGTTTGGGGTGGATTTTGGGGGTTGTTGTTCGGTTCCGCCCTGTTAGTCATTCCGGGAATGGGCCCCCTGGTTCTGTTCGGTCCAGTGGTGGGTTGGATTACCGTGACTCTGGAGGGTGCCGTCGTGGTCGGTGGTTTGAGCGCCCTGGGAGCGGCACTGTTCAGTATCGGCATACCGCAGGACAGTGTCATGCAGTATGAGTCCGCGCGAAAATCCGACAAGTTCCTCGTCATTGCTCACGGCACTCCGGAGCAGGCGGCCCAGGCCAAAAGCATTCTCGTGACGTTCGGTGCGGTTCAATCCGATATCCGCCTGTGAAGCCTTATCCCGCCGATAAACGAAACGCGATCCAAAAAAGAGAAGTGAACGTAATCCGGGTTGGCTAAAAGGAGTTTTTTCGATGGTGCAGATAAGGAGGGAGTTTCACAGAACAGGCCGAATCAACTGGCTTCGTGCGGCGGTGCTCGGTGCCAATGATGGCACCATATCGGTGGCAAGTCTCGTCGTTGGTGTAACCGCCGCCGGAATTCCTCAAGAAAATATCCTGTTGACGGCTGTGGCCGGTCTGGTTGCCGGAGCCATGTCCATGGCGGCCGGCGAATATGTATCGGTTCAGTCGCAAGCCGACACTGAAGCGGCGGATCTCGAAACGGAAAAACGGGAACTGGATATTGAACCGGAAAGAGAACTGACCGAACTAACCGCAATTTATGTTACCCGTGGACTTGATCCACCGCTGGCGCGGCTTGTAGCGGAAAAATTGATGATCAGTGATGCCCTTGGAGCACACGCCCGGGATGAACTCGGCATTACGGAGACTCTGCGGGCACGGCCGATTCAGGCGGCGCTCTCCTCCGCGGGCTCCTTCGTTGCAGGTGCGGTTATGCCGCTTGTTACGGCGTGGCTGACGCCCGCGCCTATGATTGTCGAAGTCACCTATGCAACAGTTCTGGTCGTTTTGGTTATTCTCGGAGGAACCGCGGCCTACGCAGGCGGCGCCTCTGTCACCAGGGGCGCCATGCGTGTCGCGTTCTGGGGAGCACTGGCGATGGGGATCACTGCGGGGATCGGCAAACTCTTTGGTACGGTTGTATAAGGGATGACTGCTTTTGTGTCTCCGGCATAAAGAAGAAAAGAAGAGCGAATGCGGCTGCCGCAACCGATGCCAGGAAGATGAAGCCCGTGGTGAAACCAAAGTGGTGCACGATGGAACCGGCAATGATCTGGCTTAACGAAATGCCGATGCCGATGGCTGCGCTGAAGGCGCCCAGCATGAGATTGAAACGACCACTCCCTTCGGTTAGGTCGGCGATGACAAGAACGGCGACAACTCCGAAAATACCTGAAGCCACGCCGTCAAGGATCTCAATGGCGATCAGTGCGTCCGCGTTACCGGTCATGGTATAGAACAGACCGCGAAGCAAAAGTGCGCCGAAGGAGATCAGCAGCAGCGGCTTCCTCCCCCACAACCCCGCTTTTTTACCCGCCCAGGAAGCAAGCAGTGCAATGACCAACTGTGTGGTCACCACGCATGCCGACATGAACATCATGGGGTTCAGACTACTTCCCTTGGCGGTTAATTGGCCCAGGAGCGGCAGCATGGCGGCGTTGGCGAACTGAAACATGACCGAACAAACCAGAAAGACAATCACCCTTTGATCCTCGAATACCGAGAGCGCTCCGGTGGCTACACGCTCTTCGGACTTTACCGCTGCAACCACTACCCGCTGAAAATAGATGTCGTCCGGGCCGACGATGAGCTGGCAGAAAACAGTGGGAAGAGCGCTTGCCGCCACGAAAAAAAAGATGCTACGGTTGGAAAGGTAGTAGCCCAGCAGTCCCATGGAAACAGCGGCCACAACATTACCCGCCGAAAAAAACGCCAGGTTACGTCCCTGCCGGCGATCAAAGGCCGCCAGCCCCACAACCTCAAGGGAGACAGCGCAGATAGCCGGGCCGAGGATGCTCATGGTGCTGCCGATCATGAGTAAAGCCAACATCACCGGCCAGAAGGTCGGCATATAGGCGATCAGTAATGCCCCCCCGGCCAACGCCAGGATCCCAAGGGAAAACAGCTCCCGTTTGGAACTGAGAGCGTCGATGAGCAGCCCCATGGGCGCCTGAAAGACGATTCCGGCTATGCCGCACACCGTCAGAGCAAGCCCTACGCTCTGGACGTTCCAGCCGTATCCCGCAAGATAGACTGCAAGAAAGGGTATAATTCCGGTGGGGACATCGGTCAAAAAAAAGTTCAACCAGTCCAGTCCGGCCAGCGTTTTACGTGAACCAACCATCAATACGTCCCTTTCAAGTAGTTATATTGAGCTTTAAATCCCGGTCAACTCTTCTACCTTGAGGTTCAGGTCATCAATGTTGATCCGAATGTCCCCGTGCTCTCCCTTCTCCATGCGAATAAGACCGTCTTCCATCCATTTCAAAATTATCTCCTGCTTCAAACCGGATTTGTCTTCGGCCTCTTCCAGTGTGTACCACGTTTTTCCCAGTGACATAACCTGCCTCCGCGCACCATTATTTTACACTCTCCCGTATACCCAAGGTTACCAGTTCACCGGCCCGGGCTCTTTTTTCACCAACAGGATGGAACAGGGCAAGCTGCGGATTATGGAATCATTCTCTCCCCCGAAGAGGGCATGTTCAATACGCCCCTCCTCATGGGCAAGCATGACGACCAGATCGACCTTTTCCGCCTTGACCACGTTCATAATTTCCTCAAGGGGATCGCGGTCGCTTATCAGTTCCTTGATGGGGAACCCGTCCCGGATTTCCTGTTTGATGGCCTGATCCAACAACTCTTTTGCTTCCTGATGACTGTTCGAATAATTTTTGTACTCTTCCTCGGGAAACAGGCCGGGGGCGTTCACCGCCATCATAGCCACGGGATTGGAGACAAGGTGCAATACCAGCAGTTCCGCATTGAACGTGCGGGCAAGGGAAACGCCGCAATGAATGACCCGTCGGCAGTGGGGGGTCAGTCTGCTGATGACAAGAATACGTCTGACGTTATTCATGGATAACTCCTTTTGAGTGTAATAGTACGCCATGTTAGTGGATACGGTAAAGAGCAGCGCCCCTCAATCATGAGTTCCTGACTATGCCGTGTTTTCGCATCCGGGCGCGTAGGGTGCTGGGGTTGAGACCAAGGAGGAGCGCCGCGCCTTTTTTTCCATCAATACGCCAACCCGTTTTTTTAAGCACTTGAAGGATATGGTGCTGTTCCAGATCCGCGAGGACTTGTACGTCCTGCTCTTCCGACTCAACGGATTTCAGACACGAATCAAACCGGTCCAAAACCTGAAGTGTGGTTCCGCGGGTGGTGATGACCGCCCGCTCGATGACACTTTCCAACTCCCGCACGTTACCGGGCCAGTGGTATTTCTGAAGTGCGTTGACAGCCTCTTTTGACACGGAATCAATCCTCTTGCCGATTTTTTTATTAAATTTGATAATAAAATGATCCACAAGGAGGGAGATGTCCTCCATCCGGTGCCGAAGCGGCGGCATCGTGAGAGGAAAAACGTTGAGCCGGTAAAACAGGTCTTCCCGGAACCTGCCGTTTTGGACCTCTTTCGTCAGATTCCTGTTGGTGGCGGCGATAATCCTCACATCAGTCTTAATGGTGCGGGGACTCCCCAGTCGCTCGAACTCGCCGTCCTGAACGACCCGAAGCAGCTTGCATTGCAGCTCCAGCGGCAACTCGCCGATTTCGTCCAGGAAGATAGTTCCACCATCGGCCAGCTCGAAGCGACCGATCTGCCGGCCATCAGAGCCGGTGAACGCACCTCTTTCCCGTCCGAAAAGCTCACTTTCCACCAGATTCGCCGGCAGTGTGGCGCAATTAACCGTTATCAACGGCTTGTTCTTCCGGGCGCTACGGCTGTGAATGGCGCGCGCAACCACCCCCTTGCCGGTGCCGCTCTCGCCGAGAAGAAGAACAGTCGCATTCATGGGAGCCACCTGCTCAACCAGGGAAAACACATGGGAGAGAGCGCTGCTCTGGCCAATAACCTCGCCGAAGTTGTACTCCAGTGCAGCCTCCTGGCGCAGGTAAATGTTCTCCGCCTGGAGTCGGTCTTTCAACTCCCCTATTTTCTCGAAGGCGCCCCGAAGTGATTCTTCCGCCACCTTCCGGTCGTCTATCTCCCGGGTGAGCCGTGCATTTGTCTCCAGCAGATCTCCGGTCCGTTCCTGTACCTTCTGCTCCAGCTCCTTGTTATAATTCTCATGTTTATTGTAGAGCAGACGCACCTCCAGCATGTTGCGGATTCGCGTCTTGACTTCAAACAGGTCAAATGGCTTGCTTATGAAATCCTTGGCGCCGGCTTGCAGTGCGCGCAGCTTGTGGTCCGGTTGGGCAGTGATAACAAGAACCGGGAGATAACCATCATGATTCTCCGACGTAAGCCCTTCCATCACCTGGAAGCCGGTCATGACCGGCATCTGAAGATCAAGCAGGATTAAATCGTAGTGGTTTTTGGCATGCAGCGCGCAAACCTCCTGGGGATTCATTGTTGAGGTAACGCGGCAGTAGCCGCTGTCACTGAGTAATTGCTCCAGCAGTGCGACATAGGTTTCCTGATCATCAACAATCAGGATGTTGGCATTCAATATCTCGGACTCGGTAATCATCATGCTTATTCCTTTTCAGCGTCGCTTGGTCGCTTTCGGTTGAGCAAATTTCAGGGCAACGTCCAACGTATCCATGAACTCGATGACCTTGATCGGCTTGGTAAGATAGCGAAAGAATCCCGCGGCAAGCCCTTTTTCTATATCGCGGGGTACGGCGTTGGCGCTGAGGGCGATTATGGGAATGTGCGCCGTTGCCGGATCTTCCGTCAGAATTTTCAGAGCCTCGATCCCGCTGATACCCGGCAGATTAATATCCATCAGGATAATATCAGGCAGATAGGAACGTGCAATCTCAATGCCGCGAATGCCGTCCCGCGCACTGAGCATCCGGATATCATGCCGGCGCGCAACAAGATCCTCCACCAGCATCAGATTCGCGGGGTTGTCCTCCACGTAGAGCAGGCAGTACCTCCTGGAATCGTCATGCGCGAGCACTTCCACCGTAGCCGTTGATTCCATGACGGAGATGTCAACATGTGATTCAGTGGAAAGCTTCAGTTCGACCCAAAACACACTTCCCTCCCCCACCGTGCTCTCCACGCCGATGCCACCCCCCATCAATTCAACCAGCCGCTTGGATACCACCAGCCCGATGCCGGTACCTTCTTCCACGTTCGACTTTTGTCCAAGACGATTGAACGGCTGGAACAGCTGCGCAAGGTGCTCCGGAATCAGTCCGTAGCCTGTATCCCCGACGCTGATACGAATGGAATTCGGGTGGCACGGCGTGCAGTTCACGGTAACCTTTCCGCCCACCCTGTTGTATTTGATCGCGTTGGAAAGAAGGTTGATGATAACCTGCTTCGTCCGGGTCTGGTCGGCGTGGAGAATACAGGGGAAGTCCAAATTATCAAAGAGCACGCTGATGCCACGCTTTCGCGCCAGCGCTTCTATCATTGCCTCGCATTCGTGCAGGAGTTCGCTCAGAGATACCGGTTCCAACGACAAGGAGAGCTTCCCCGACTCAATCAGCGCCAGATCGAGAATTTCATTGATAAGCTCCAGCAGATACCACCCCGCCTTGAGAATCTGCTCAATGCTTCGCTTTTGGGTGGGAGATGGCTGTGGCGTACCGGTTTCCATGAGTTGGGCAAAACCGAGAATCGCCCCCAGGGGGGTGCGCAGCTCATGGCTCATGTTGGAAAGGAACTCCGATTTGGCCTGACTGGCTCTTTCCGCCATCACCTTGGCTTTCTCCAACTCGATGTTCTTGTCCTGCAGCAGCTTATCCAGCACTGCCCGCTCTGCTTCTATCTGCCGACGCAGGGTGTTGTCGGAGCAGATCAGCAGATAGCCGATAATGACGGCATGGGTATCGCGCAGAGCGGTGACCGACACTACCGCGGGAAATCGGCTGCCGTCTTTCCGGATATAGGTCAGTTCGTAAATATCCTCGATACCACGGGATGCCTTGAAGACCAACGCCTCAAACCCCGGAGTAATGGGGGTCTCCAGCTCCAGGCTCAGGGCGTTGGCGCGATGGATCACTTCTTCCGGGTCGGAAATATCGGCCGGAGTGATCTTGTTCACCACCTCGGCGGCCGAGTACCCCATCATCCGCTCCGCCCCCACGTTGAAGATCTGAATGACCCCTTTTGCGTCGGTGGCGATACTGGAAAAATTAATGCTGTTGAAAATAGCGCTCTGCAACGCCCCTGCCTTGATCAGTTCCTCTTCCGACCGCCTGCGCTCCGTAATGTCTTCCATGGCCAACAGGATGATGTGGGAACTGATATTTTTCCGATAAATCTGTCGGGCGTTAAGCAGGATAACCTTTCGACCCACACCGGGAAAATCATGATCGACTTCATACCCGTTAAAGACCGTATCATTGGGGAGAATATTCTCAAAGAGTAACCGCAACGAGGGAATGTTCCATTGCCGGTTGCCGATATCGTGGATGAATCTGCCGATTATCACCTGGGGCGTGACCTTGAAGGTTTCGTAGAAGTTGTTGTTGGCGCTGATGATCCTCAAGTCGCAATCCAGCACCACCAGCGGCTTGCGCACGGTTTCCACGATGTTTTCGGCATATTCCCGGGCATCCTGAATTTCGGTTTCCAACTGTTTGGCGACAGTGCCGTCTATGATCGAGGAGAAGATAGTGACGCCGGTGCTTTTGCCCGTGGCCACCGTAACGCTCTGAAATTGGGCGTGGATGGTGTCGCCGTTTTTCCCCGTCAGTCTGATTCCACAGTGCTGAATCTCCTGATTTAGCCGCGCAGTTTCGAGATGTTGAAAAAAAGCCTCCCTTCCTACGGCATCAACAATAAAACCGGAGAAAGGTCTGTTGACCAGCAGCGATCTCTCTACGCCCAGCATGGATGCGCCGGCAAGATTTACCTCCAGGATCTGTCCGGCCGGATCAAAGGTAAAGTAACCGACAGGAGCAAAATCGTAGAGTTCCGAATATTTATTTCGTGATAGCTCAAGCTCCTCCTGAACGAGGCGCAGCTCTTCATTTTGAAGTTCCAGCTCGATCTGTTGCGTTTCAAGCTCCGCCTGGACTCGGCAGAGCTCGACATTTTGTATCTCCAGTTCCATCTGATGGAGTTCAAGTTCATAGTCGAGCCGCTGCGCCGCTTCCATTGTCCGGGGCGTAGGTGAGATACCACTCGATCGCTCTTTTCTCTGACGGTGCGGAGCGGCGGTTGTCGGCGGACTTTGCTCTTTATCTATTCCCATTACGCTCTCTCTTTTTATTCCGATTTCAAAAAAATCCACCATACCATTACTCCTGCTACCATGAGGCCGAAAACCACGCTTTTACCCGAACTCCCGCGGCAAGGATGCCCTTGCAACTTGCGCGCCAGCTGTCCCACATACTTTAATAGTGCAACACACTGTTTATGATGATGTATTTATATTCGAGACGGGAAACGGAAGAGTTTTCCGTCAGCGCAATCCGTCACATTCGACATAACCTCCAAATATGACGACATGACTTAACCATAAAGCTGACAGCTCGCTCATCCGGGGTTGCAACCCGTTACCGTATAAACAGCACCGGCGTGCCCGGCTTCACCAGAGCGGCAAGCCTCAGTGCGTCCCAGTTGGTGAGCCGCACACAACCATGGGACTGCGTGCGACCGATCAGTGCCGGCTCCGGAGTCCCGTGCAGGCCGTAATGTTTTTTGGAAATGTCGATCCAGACGAGTCCCACCGGATTATTGGCCCCAGCGGGGATTTTGACGTTAACATCTCCGACACCCGCGTTCCAGAACAGGTGAGGGTTATAATGGTAGACCGGGTTAAACTGCACGCCGTTGACCTTCCATCTACCAAGGGGAAGGGGATCACGTTTGCTGCCGGTGGATACGGGCGCGGAGAAGACGACATGACCGGTTGCGTTCGTAACGGTAAGCAGTGACGTACTTTTTCTGACGGTCACGACAATATCCGGTTTTTCAGGCAGGGGCTCCCATACAGTATCGGCTTTCGACACGGGCGGCGCCGAAAAGATAGGTACCGTGTGCTTCGAAGGGCCGCCATGCATGACCATTGCCGCTACGTTTGGAACCGTAATCTCTTCACCTTCCCTAAAGCGGGCAGCGGGGTTCAGTTGCCGCAGAAACATCGGCGTGGTGTGAAAGCGCTCCGCAACTGCTTCCAGCAACGACGAGTAACCAAGAGCGAGAAGCGATCCCTTCCGTTTCATACCGGCAGGAATTGACACATAGGGACCCGCCGCATCTTCGGGGGTGATGCGGTAACGAATAACAGGCTCCGCCGGCTGATCCCAATTGCCCTGCTTCCGATAGACGCCAAGCGCCTTCCTGGTGTTTGCGCCCATGCGCCCGTCGATTGCGCCGGGCGAAAAACCGGCTCGATCCATCGTGACCTGCAGCCGAAGCAGTGTGAGGTTTACCAATGGTTGAGCAACGGCGGGAACCGCCGTAAGCATCAGGAGCGAAATCATCAGGGAGAGTGTATGCATGGTTATCCTGAAAAAAGCAGTTCACCACAGAGTCACGGAGATCACAGAAATGATGCTCTGCGCATCAGCTGTTTAGGCGCTTACAACTTCGGTCGTTGCAATTTCTGAGCAAACTTGAAAATTCAAAACCGTTGTACGCGGATAAACGCGGATGGACGCGGATCAAACTCTTTATTCACTCTGAGACCACTCGATTGTTTCTGTTTTTTCAATCATCTCTTGTTCCCAAGCTGGAGCTTGGGAACGAGAGAATAGAAACAGCAAAGAATCGCAATCGGTCATATTTTATGATTTAAGATCCGCGTTCATCCGCGTTTATCCGCGTCCTATTTGGTTCCGGCTTGTCCGGTTTAGGGGGTCCGCGGGGTCCGGACGCTCTTGCTCTCCGCAGGTTACATCATGCCAAACGGTACCAAGGAGCGCGAAGAGAACCGGCCCCAGGATCAAACCAAGCATTCCCAAGGCGAAGAGTCCACCGATAGCGCCAAGCACAATCGCCGGCACGGGAATGTTGCTCTTGGCGCCAATGGCAAGAGGACGAATGGCGTTATCGGCAAGGCCCACAAGAACCAGACACCAGGTAGCAAGGAGAGCGGCCTTGAAATAGGCTCCGTTGAGAGCGACAACCGCGGCAAGAGGCGCCCAGATACAACCCGTGCCGACTACCGGCACGAGGGCCGCCAGCGCCGTCAACGCTCCGCAGAGGACCGGCGCGGGGAGTCCGGCGGCGAAATAGCCGACTCCGGCGGTGGCGCCCTGCACCAGGCAGGTAAAGATCGTACCGACGGTTACGGCGGTAGTTGTTGCGCGAATCTCTGCACAGTAGTGGCGCGCTTGCTCCCGGTCGGGAGCGAACCGGACAATAGCGGCGGATACAACCTTCTCACCGTCCCGATAGACGAAAAAAAGGCTAAACAGCGCCACCCCCAAGGTGAACAGGAGTTCTCCCAGGTTTAATGCCGTATTTCTCGCGAGATAAAGGAGATAGTCGGAAACTCCGGCAACCGTCCTCGCGCCGGCGCCGGATAGATCGATACCGAACTTCTCACCCAAGTCGATGATTTCACGCGCCAGCGGGAAACGGCTGAACGTCAAGGCGCCTGTTGTGGAAAATGCCAGGGCAAGCCCCTCCCCTTCCGTGTACCATTGTGCGGCGCTTTGAACAACCATGAGGATCACGGCCGCAACCGGCAGAATGAGGCAGACGGTTATGGCGAGAACCATCACACCGGCGGAGAGGTCGGGATGGCGGGGAAACTTCCTGTGCAACCGGGCATGGTGAGGAAGAGTCGCGATACCGATGATAAGCGCCCATGCCAACGGCTTGGCGAGGGGAGCCGCCACCAGGGTAATCAGCCGGACGACGGCAATCACGGCAAGGGCCGCCATGATGCTCAAGAAGATCTGTTTATTCATGATTCTCCTTTCTCCCATGAGCCTTCTTTTCCCCGCGGGATTAGCGTTCTCCGTGATGATCCCCACGGTCCCTCCCCTCATAACCTCCACCACGACGTCCTTCATCCATGGGGACCAGGATACATCCCGCAACCGTCGAGATTGTCAGAAACAGGATGGCCACTCTTACCAAAAAAGTTTTTTTCATTGTCATTTCTCCCTTTGACGGACGACGTCCGGAACAGGCCCACAACCCACATGGGGTAGAAGTAGAGATAAATTCTCACGTTTCCTCCCGGCTACACCTCTTATATAATACTTTCGCGTTTCGTCCGCCGCAAGCAGCAGCAGAGCAAAGGGAACCAATAACAACCATACGTTGGCGCCGATGGGGGCTGAGGCGAAGAGGGAGTTCCCCAGGGGAGTGTAGATGATAAGAGCCGCCAGCAGCAGCTCGGCGCCGACGCCGGCCAGCACCAGCTTATTGGAAAAGAACCCCAGGGTGAAGATGGATATGTTGGGAGAACGGCAGGCAAGGACATTGGCGATCTGGGTTGCAATGATACCGGCAAGGCAGGCCGTGGTCGCCTGCAGGTAGAGCGGCGACGTGGGAGCCAGCGGTTGATTCCAGCTCCACCCTCCCGCGCGGATGACGTAAAAGTAAGCAGCCATTCCGGCGACAGCCTCCATCGTTCCAAGAAACAGATAGGCCCGCAGCAGCACTCCCCTGGAAAGGAGATGCTCATCCTTGGACCGGGGGGGGCGTTGCATGATATCCGACGCCGGTTTCTCCGCACCCAGCGCCAGCGCCGGAAACATGTCCGTACCCAGGTCCACGGCCAGAATCTGCATGACCGTGAGCGGCAAAGGGATGTCGAACAGGATGTAGCCGATATAGGGGATCAGCTCCGGGATATTGGAGGCGAAGATGTACGTGATGAAATTCCGGATGTTTTCGAAGACGGCGCGCCCCTCTTCGATGGCATGGACGATGGAGGCGAAGTTGTCGTCCAGGAGGACGATATCCGCCGCCTCCCGGGCGACGCTGGTTCCGGACAACCCCATGGCGATCCCCACATGAGCCTTTTTCAGAGCCGGAGCATCATTGACGCCGTCTCCGGTAACCGCCACCCGATGCCCCTGCTCCATCAACATGCCGACGACCTGCATCTTGTTCTGGGGTGACATCCGGGCAAAGATCAGGTTTTCCTTTTTCAGCTCTTCCCCCAGCTGTTCGTCGGACATGGCGGCGCACTCCCGCCCCTCGATGATGACCGGCTCACCCGTTGTCAGCCCGATCTCCCTGGCTATGGCCGCGGCGGTAAGTCCGGCATCACCGGTAATCATGATCACCTTGATGCCGGCAGTGTGGCAATCCTTCAGCGCCTGGGGTACTCCGGGACGAGGCGGATCCAGCAGTCCCATGAATCCGGCAAAGGTCAGCCCCTCTTCCGGGATGGCTCCCCCGGGGATTTCCGCCAGCTCCCTGAAAGCCAGGGCTATGACCCGAAGCCCCTGGATGGCCATGCTCCGGAGCTGTTCCAGGAGTTCGGCGCGGGCGCCGTCGTCCAACGAAACCGTTTTTCCCTCCCTGTTTCGGGAGCTGCAGAGCGGCACCACGCTTTCTCCCGCTCCCTTGACCAGGACGAACAACGCGCCGTCGACTCGGTGAAGGGTCGCCATCCGTTTCCGGTCGGCATCGAAGGGGGCTTCGGCCAGACGTTCCCCGTCCATCCCCCCCTGTTCCACGCCATAGGTATACAACGCCGTCTCGGTGGGATCCCCCTTGACCCCTTGGGGAGTCACGGTGACACTGTTGCAGAGTCGGGCGACCATGCAGCTCTTGGCGCTGTCATCGGGACTCCAGAGCTCCTTGACGGTCATGATATTCTGAGTCAGGGTGCCGGTCTTGTCGGTGCAGATCAGATCAACGGAGCCCAGCGCCTCCACGGCATTGAGGCTTTTCACCAGGGCATTGCGACGGGCCATCCGCTTGCTCCCCATGGCCAAGGCCAGGGTCACCGTGGGGAGGAGTCCTTCCGGAACGGTGGCGATAATAATCCCGATGGCAAAAAGAAAATTGGCCCAGAAACCCCGTCCCACCAGGGCTCCTATGAGAAAGAAGCAGGCGCCGCCGGCCACCGCTATCACCGCGACAATACGGGTAACCCGGGTTATCTCCTGGTGCAGCGGGCTGACCTCCTCCACGACCTTGCCGGTAATCTGGGCGATCTTGCCGAATTCCGTGGTCATGCCGGTGGCGTAAACCACCGCCTCCCCGCTGCCGCTCACCACCAGTGTCCCGGCGAAGACGAGATTATCGCTCTCCAGCAGTTCCCCCTGGCCGGCGGCATCGGTGAGCGTACGGGATTCGGATTCGCCGGTCAAAAGGGAGTTGTTCACCGTCAGTCTGCTGCTGTGCACCACCCGGGCGTCCGCCGGCACCTTGTCCCCTTCACGCAGTTTGATCAGGTCACCCGGCACGATCTTCATGGCGTCGATTTCCACTTCGGCGCCGTTTCTGATCACCGCCACCCGGAAGGGGAGCATCTTGCGGAGCTCCGCGATAGCTTTTTCGGTTCGATACTCCTGAATGAAGGTGAAAAAGGCATTGATGAAAATTACGGTGAGAATGGCTATACCCAAGCGCAACAGACCTTCACCCGGATGGAGATATTCGGAAAGGAACGCCAGGGCTGCGGCGAACCAGAGGAGCAGCGCAAGAAAATGGGTGAACTGGGCAAAAAAACGGAGATAGAGCGAGCGACCCGGCGCACTCCGGATTTCATTGGGGCCATACTCGTTGCCGCGGCTCGTTGCCTGTTCTTCCGTAATTCCCCGGGAACTGCTCAGCAGGGTGGAAAAAACGTCATCGTGTGAAAGTGCTTGTATTTTCATGGCGACTCAGAGTGCCGACCGGAACAGAATACTGTTGCAGGGAGGCTGGTTCATGACGTCCCCGGCAGGGTTGCCGAAGAACAGTTTTTGCAGGAGTCCGCGCCTGCTTACGCCCAGCACGATGAGATCATAGTTGCGAGTGACGGCTTCCAGGGTAATGGCCCTCCCCACGTCACCTCTGCCGCTTCGCTGGGAAACCGCCACGTCATGCAGCTGTAACTGCTGCCGAAAAAGGGCAAGCGTGGCGGGGGTCCCCTCCGAGTCACGTTTTGTGGGGATATGAAAGAGGGTAACCTTTGAATGACAGCAGCCGGCGAGGGCGGTGACGAACATCAGGCGCCGTTCCCGGTCGCGGGGAATCACACCCAACGGCAGCAGGATCTGTCCGGGATGCGGTTTAGCCATCCTCACGACCCGCATGATTGCCAGATCCGAGCTGACGGTACGCAGAAGGGTTTGGATCGCATGGCGCTGCGGGTCGGTTCCCTGCCGCTTGTAGGGGGTCAGGGGGTAAAAAACGAGATCGACCTGTTCCGCCCGCACCCGTTGGGGAAGCATCGAACTCATATTCCCCTCATCGGTTATCAAGGTCACCGGGACATCCAGCTTGGAGGCGACCAGGGCGAGATGCTCCTGATGACTTTTGGTAAGGACGCTACCCTCACTTCCGGCGGAAGAGGCGTACAGCACCAGTTCGGCCTTGCATGCCGCCGCCAGCAGAATGGCGTGACGGGCGACGACCGTGGAGGTGGTATGTTCGTTGACCACTGAAAAAATCTTGCGGTAGCTCATGGCCGCCTCAGGTATTCGTTAATAGTGGAGCCGACACCACCATCTTGTGGAGGTTCTCGCCGATGACACCGTTGCGTATTACTTCGAACATGGCTGTTTCAAGCTCCGCATGTCGATGACAAAACGGTAATGCACGTCACTTTTCAATACCCGCTCGTAAGCCTCATTGATCTTATCCATGGGAATCACCTCCACGTCGGAAACCACCCCATGTTCGGCGCAAAAATCAAGCATCTCCTGCCCTTCGCGGATACCGCCGATGAGTGACCCTGTCAGTTTTCTCCGCTTTATGACCAATGACACGGCTGAAAGGGGTATCGGGTCGGGAATCCCCACCAGCGTCATGGTGCCGTCCAATCGAAGCAGGTTGAGGTAGTCGTTGTAGTCATGCCGCGCGGAGATCGTGTCCAGGATAAAGTCAAAACGACAGGCGTTGACGTTGAATACATCCTTTTCACTGGTGTTGAGGAACTCATCCGCGCCAAGAGCAAGAGCGTCGTTTTGTTTGCTCGATGAATGACTGAGAACCGTAACCTTTGCCCCCATTGCCTTGGCGATCTTCACCCCCATGTGCCCCAGACCACCCAAGCCGACCACTGCGACAGCATGAGAGCTGTTGACACCGAAACGGCGCAGTGGTGAATAGGTGGTGATGCCCGCGCACATGAGCGGCGCCACCCTTTCCAGAGGCAACCCTTCGGGAATTCGCAGAACATACTCCTCGTTGACGGTGATGCGGGTGGAGTAACCGCCGTACGTGGGAGTTTTCCCGTCACGCTCGTAACCGTTAAAGGTGGTGTTCATTCCCTTTTCGCAGTACTGCTCCTCTCCTTCCTTGCACGCGGCGCAGACGCGGCAGGAATCGACGAAGTAACCGACACCGACGGTGTCGCCGATTTTCCACTTGGTAACCTGATGCCCTGCCTTCACTACCCTGCCGACGATCTCGTGGCCCGGCACCATGGGATAGATCGATCCGCCCCACTGATCACGAACCTGATGTATATCGGAATGACAAATTCCACAGTAAAGAATGTCAATGAGCAGATCACGGGGGCCGGGATCGCGCCGCTCAATGGTGTAAGGGATCAGTGGTGACGTGGCTGAAACAGCGGCATATGCGGGCGTCAACATCATGGTTCAATCTCCTTGAAAAAGTTCGTGTTACGCTATCCTGAAAGAGTCCACCAGACAGCATCCTGAAAAAGTTCGTGTTACGCTATCCTGAAAGAGTCCACCAGACTGCAGCGCATCGGCCGGGTGAAATGCGAAGGCTTGGTAATCCCGTCTCCGGTAGGGGTGCCGATGGACATGGAGGTGTACCCCTCCCCCATCCCCAGACCGTAGAGAGTTGAAGCGTTGGCCACATAAATGGAGCAGCCCATGCGTCGACCCATGCGAGTCAAGTTCGTGATGTCGGTGGAGTACATGGCGGCGGAGTGGTGATTTCCCGCCTCGGCAAGGTAGGCCAGCTCGATGGCTGCGTCCAGGTCCCTCACAATGGTAACGGGGAGTAACGGCATGAGCTGTTCGGCGAAGATGAGGGGGTGATCGTTAGCCACCTCCCCCCACAAAAGACGGATGGTGGGAGGGAGATCCAGCCCTATCGCCTTGGCCAGGACCGCTGCGTCACGCCCGACGAAGTCACGATTCATGACCGGCTCACTGCAACCGGCGCCTCCGTCCAGGACCACTATCCTGGTCAGCGCATCCATCCGGGAGGGAGTAAGTTCAAAGGCCCGCGAATCCCCACGCATGCACTCCAGAAAACGTCCCCTGGCGGCCTCAACCACGATGACCTCTTTTTCCGAGATGCAAAGGACGTTGTTGTCAAAACTTGCACCGAAGATGATCTCCTGGACGCAGCGCGGAAAGATGGCCGTCTCATCAACCACCACCGGCGGGTTGCCTGGTCCGGCGGCAATGGTCTTGCACGGCTTACCCATGCTCATGGCCACCCTTACAATGGCAGGTCCGCCGGTTACCATGTTCAGGTGAACTCCCGGGTGAGCAAGGAGAGCCTTGGTAGCATCTTGAGTGGCGGGAGAGACCGTGGTTATCAGCCCTGAAGGAGCCCCCGCCGAGAGCGCCGCCGAAGCCAGGGTACGAATCACCTCCTGACAGACCTTTTCCGCAGCCGGGTGCGGCGCAAAGAGCACGGAATTACCGGCGGCAAGGATGGCGATGGCGTTGGAGATAATCGTCGCGGCGGGATTGTTGGAAGGGGTGATGGCGGCCACAACACCGAAGGGAGCGTACTCCACCAGGGTCAGACCTTTATCGCCGGTGTAAGCCTGGGGATGGAGATCCTCCACCCCCGGCGTGCGGGTGGCGCAGAGGATGTTCTTTTGCGTTTTGTCTCCCACGCGCCCCATCATCGTCTCCTCCACCGCCATGCGGCCCCACTGCTCCGCGTTGGCGACTGCGCTTTCCCGCAGGGCCGTGATGACGGCTCGACGCAGTTCCAGACTCTGCTCCTGGAAACTCCTCTGCGCCTGAGCCGCGGTGGCGACGGCGGCATCCACCGTGGGAAAACAGACCTGACAAGATGACTCTGCGGCCGGTCCGCTGGTGCGGACAAGTTTTGTTTTATGGATGGGAAGCGCCATGGATCTCTTCTCCTGATAGTTGATTTCAAGGTTGCCGGCAATGGCAGTTTCAGTTCAGCAGTTCCGCCAGCCGCATCTTTTCCCCTTCCAGTCGAGCCTGCCCTTCCCCAATGGCCTTAAGCAGCTCTTTCTTCGCCCCCTGAGCCATGCACTGTCCCTTGTCAACCAGTTCGGTTGCTTTGTCGACCACTCTGTCGACCATCTCGTGAACCGTTTCGGAAAATTCTTCCACGGTATCAGCCGTCTCCTCTTTCACCCTGCGGGAGATACGAACGATATCCCGGCGCGTCCTTTGACCGGACTGGGGAGCAAACAGTAACGTCAGGCCGGCGCCGATGATTCCGCCGGCGACCATAAGAAGAGTCCCGGTTGTTACGCATTCATTCATCCTGTTCATTGTGTTATCCTCCAGGTGATTGTTGTCGCCATCCTCTTGCTCCTGAAGATAAAGCAGATAACGTGCCGGATATCCCGCGGGGTTCATATGGCTGCAACTAGCTGATTGTACGGCTTTCCATGGGAGAGAAACGTAAAGTGGCGGAGAAATCCGCCATGAAAACACGCCATATTCAACGGCATGGTCATATATGGCGAAGGGAGGGAAAAGCGCCGCACTCAACGATACGCTCAAAAATAAATACTCAAATACGCTCAAATACGCTAAAATGCGCAAAAGGGGCCTGGGTTACCAATATCACCCCTGCTTGTCCCACACCAACCAATGAAGGAGTTAAAAATGAAAAGATGGTCCATGGGAATCATTTCCATATTCATCACGATGCTGTTCAGTGGCAGCGCCTTCGCCACCGGTACCATCAGGATTGGAGGGCTGTTTTCCGTGACGGGTCCCGCCGCCTTCATTGGTGATCCTGCGAAGAAAACCCTTGAAATGCTGATTAAGGAAACCAACCGCAAAGGTGGCATAAACGGCATGAAAGTCGAGGCCGTTATCTACGACACCGGAGGTGATCCCACCAAGGCGGTCCAACTGGCCACCAGGCTGATCAAGGACGACAATGTTAATGTCATCGTCGGCCCTTCCACAACCGGCGAAAGCATGGCGGTCATCCCCCTGGTAGAGAAGGCCAAGATCCCCATGATATCCAGCGCGGCAGGTGGCAAGATCGTGGATCCGGTCAAGCAATGGGTGTTCAAGACCGCCGCCAGCGACCATATTGCCGTCGAAAAGCTCCTCAGTTACGTGCAGAGCAAAAATCAGAAGAGGATCGCCCTCCTCACGGTTTCCGACGGATTCGGCGCTTCCGGTCGCGAGCAACTCAAGGCATATGCGGCAAAGCAAGGTTTTACGGTCGTGGCGGACGAGCTGTTCGCCCCCAAAGATACCGACATGACCCCACAGTTGACCAAAATCCGGAGCATCAAGCCGGATGCCCTCATCTGCTGGGCCCTGAACCCCGGGATGGCCATCATCACGAGAAGCGTGAAGCAGCTCGACATCAAGCTCCCGCTTTACATGAGCCACGGCACGGCTACCACTAAATACATCGAATTAGCCGGTGAGGCCGCTGATGGGGTGGTACATCCGGCCGGCAAAATGGCGATCTACGATTCCCTTCCTCATTCCGACCCCCAGGCGAAGCTGCTCAAGGAGTACTACGTGGAGTATAAAAAGTTGTACGGCGAAGAAGCCACCACCTTCGGCGGCTACGCCTACGACGCATTTCAGTTGATACTCTCCGCGGTTAAAAAGGGGAACAGTACCCCCGAGCAGATCAGAAACGGCATCGAACAGACAAAAAATCTCGCCAGCGTCTCCGGCATCTTCACCATGACGCCAAAAGACCACAATGGTCTCGATCTTTCCTCCCTGGTGATGGTCAAAATCATCAAAGGGAAGTGGACCATGCTCACCAAGTAAGGTGATTCGTGACAAAGAACATACCCGACAGAAACCCGTTCACCCTTCGACAAGCTCAGGGCGAACGGATTCAGGTTTTATAACCGCCTTAGCCCTCCACGACAATTTGCAACCAGCCACGCTTCAGCATCCACAGGAGCACTGAGAGTCCACGCTCACGCAAGAGCCAGTCGTCGCCAAAGGGAACCAGCATTTCCTCCACCGACAACCCTGCTACAGTACTCGTAAAACGCAGATGCTGTAGCGCCTCGTTCCAACTGGACGTGACATAGCGAATAGGGGTATCGTCTCCGCCCAGCACGGACGCTCCACTCCGCGTTATGACCAAGCGCGTTGCCGGGCAGAGCATGGTGGTGGGAAATGCGGCAAACACACGGGATGGCTCTGGTGGCAGAGGTCGAACCGGCACGGCTGTCCGTTCACGTGCACGAATAAGTGCCCGACGGAAAACCGCATCATAGGACGGAACCACATTTGGCCATGCGAAGCGTTTGGCACGACTAAGGGCTTGTGCGCCCATTCGGGCGCACAACTCATGGTCAACGAGGAGAAGCACGAGTCGGTCTACGAGCACATCAAGATCGATTGATATCTGTTGCGCCGTAAGCAGCGCTCTATACCCTTCCGAAACAAGCCCCGAGAGTGCTCCCGCCACGCGTGAGGCTTCTCCCCAGCGAGTGGGAATGAGGAATCCCTCTACTCCGTCGTCGAACAGATCCCTATAACCATCCCAATCCGACGCCACTACGGGCAGACCTGCTGCAAGCGCCTCGACAACTGCCAGCCCAAACGTTTCTTGCAGGTTATCACTGGGGGCGCAAAACACCCGAGATCTCCCTAAGAGTTCAGCTCTGTCCTTGTCTGACAGGTTAGTGATGATCCAGACAGACTGCTCTAGTCCGTACTTGGCAATGGTTGCCCGATAGACCTGAAGAGTCCCTTCATCGTCTCCGGCGCCGGCCAGCACGAGTATGGGGTTGCACCCAGCGCGTTGAAGCACATCGGGCCAATGTTCAATCAGCGGGACGAGATCCATCTTGTTGGCGATAGTGAACCGACCAAGTATTGTCACCATTGGTCGGTTTAGTGGGAGTTGGAGGGACGATTCTCCGTTTAGCGATGCTAGTCGGTCGGGAAAAATACCAAGAGGAACGATAGGGAGGTAAACTGGCGATGCTAAGAGCCAATGACGTTCCGATGTGTCTTCAAGTACAGTTTTTACCGCAGTAAGGGCAGCTCGCGAGGTGCAAATAATGGCGTCGCAAGGATCAAGCCCCTCCCAGACTGCTGCTTCGAGACCAAGCATCACGGCGCAGGTAGACAACGTATGGGTGAGACCTATGGCAGGAATAATTCTGTCAGGCGCAAGTAGTCTCAAAGCACGCTTCGCAACATGTATCTGGGGGTCTGGCATGAAAAAGACGGGCTCTGGCAGAGTGCGTAACAAATCTGGTAATTCAGTTGCCGGGCGGAAAGTGAGACGAGCACGCAGAGAGCTGACTTGATAGCGATCCAGTTCCTCATGAACACACTGCTCTTGCTTTGCGTCGGAGCTAAGGATTATCACCTCGTCTGCGGCGCCACATGCGAGATATGCGACCAACCATTCCGCCGAAGCCACTTGTCGACCGAGCGCGGGAGAATTGAATCTGGTTTCGCCTAAAATGCCATCTACGATAGTGACTAACTCCATGGAGGCATCCGAACTGCCTTACTTTCAATTAACCAACATCTGAGGTCACGCAGTCAGCACGGTCTTTACCGAAGCATAGGTAACAAGTTCCACGATTTAGCTTGGATTAGTGGCAATTCGTGCGCTTAATTTTCAAATCTGCTGT
>CAIYUY010000253.1 GCA_903929485.1 uncultured Desulfuromonadales bacterium | reverse complement strand
TGGTCAGGGGTAAGATCAGACATGGGATATACCTCTTCGAGATAATTTCTTCCCATACTGACTTATACTGGTTTCATCGAAATGTCCAGCCCAAAACAGTCGAACCCTTGGTAGTGGTACGTTATTTAGTGCGAATCACCTTAATATATGCTATTCGCCCTACCGGAGTAGGAGCGTGGTACACATCCTGCCATACTGATGAATCATGGTGCGTTGTCATGCTCTTGTAAAACATGGCGGACGTCAACGAGGCTATTACCGCAACAGACTGATCGGCGGACAGTCCCATCAACCTGGCGTTGGTCACGGCTGTAAGGGTAAAGGTGTCACAGCCCTTGACGGCGACGAGTTTTTGTACGTCACGCAGAGAATAATGTGGCCGACGTTTGTCCATATGACAACAATAATGGATTCCGTTAATTACTGCAAGCTTTTACATTCAAATATTCGCTTCAAGATTCGGATGCTAACCGCTATTCCATAAAAAACGGATTGCACTCAGCACAGCGGTAGTGTGCATCATATTCGATTTCGACTTGGTATTCCTGACACTCCATAAACTCAAGCGCCGCAGTAATGACATCATTATCCATGTGCCGGTCAACATAAATCCGTACTTATTGCCGCCTTGGAATACATACAATTCTCCCGCGAGGGTAATAATAATTGGGATAGTTCTCATCCGCCATCACCCTGAATTCACGTTGCTTGTTTTCTCTCATGATAAATCACCGCAGTAGATAATCAGTTATTCGCTGTATGCCACCCACCACCTGGGCCATCCGTTCATAATCCAGGGTCTCCGGCAGGTCCGTGGCCAGGTGATAGTGCCGATTCCTAAGGAACGCCGTGTCTGTAATCATGATGGCCCGATACCGTTCCCGCCAGAACGACCAGTGATCCGACCAGCCAATTCCGGCCACCAACCGTTCCGAGGGGAATTTCGTCGTAGTCCGGAATACCCTGGTGGCCGTTCTCAGCAGCGGATAGGATCGCAGGTTGCTGCAGAAAGCGATGAAATCCGCCCGATCCGGATACCATCGCCCCAGGGGAGGCAGATAGATCTGGCTACCGGGCCGGTCATTGTAACAGCCGAGACACTCCAAGCAAAGCATGGCCTTGATCTTATCCCGACGTTCCCGGCATCCTCTCGCGTGAACCCGGCTCCCCATCAGCTCGGTATGGAAATAAGGGGGCTCTTCGTTAACAAAAGCGACGCAGCGGAGGGTGCGCTGAGATGCATCTTTGTGTCCGTAAGCGATTTCCAGAAGGCCGGCGACACCGGAGGCGTTGTCGTTCGCGCCGGGGGAACCGGGTGGCGCATCGTAATGGGCTCCGACAATGACGATCTCCTCCGGTTGCGCCCTCCCCTTCTTCTCTGCCACGATGTTGGCGACTGAAACCCCTCCAGCCATGAAAGTTTCCCGGTGGACCGCATACCCCAGTCCCAAGAACCGGGCCTCAAGGTACTCAGCTGCGTTTGCCAGATTTACTGGGTTGCCGGTGTTCCGTTCACCGATATCAAAGGCGTGCGTCACTACATCCTGACGCAGTCGGGCAGCGCGACTGATCTCATCTTCGGTCAGGGGAGGAAGCTCTCCTCTGTATGACCTTCCGGGGATATGCTGGTGAATGGACTTCTGTGCGCTCATGAAATCTTGCCCGGATACGTCGCAACCTGTCGAGCCACGATATTTTTACCAGTTAGGTCGATCGTCACTGCGGTCTGGTTTATGACCCGGATGTCCGACCAGATCATGCCGATCCGCTTCAGGTGAGACCGGGGGACGCCGCAGTTTGATGTTAACATGTGGAACAGATTGCACTGTCTGGCCTGCACGACGGGATCGGCGCAGCCACGACCCCGATTTTCATTGTGGTCACGGTCGTCGCCGAGGCCGAAATACTCCGGATCATGAATTTCATTGAGCCGATGAGGGGTGGTGATAGGCTTCAGCTCACACATGAGCGCTGCGTCTCTGTCCCAATCATGCTCGTCGGCAGCGTCATTATCGTAAAACGGATCATCTTGCCGCAGATAAAACTGCATCTCCAGGTCCATCTCGAAATCTGCCAATAACGGATCTGTCCGTCGCAGTTCCTCTTTCATTCCGTTCTCGATTTCGATATATCCGGCTATCAAGCTCTTTTCGTAACCACACAACCATTCGTTGAGGTTCAGGGCCGCGCACTCCTCTTCCGCCGTCAAATCTCGCATGATTTCCCCCCTGTATGCGGCTATGGCGATCAGGCCGCGCCGCACCAAATCGGCATCCGGACGCTTTTCGAGTTTCAGATCCCGGTAAAAAATCACGACGTCGGGGAGGGTTCCCGGAATTACCCCGTCCCGGAAGTCAAAGGGTTCCTCGATACCTGACTCCTCGCGGCAATAGAACAAAAACTCTAAAGCCTGGATATCGACCGGAAAGAGGCTCCCCTTGTCATCGGAGGAAAGGTAGTATTTGTGAATATAGTGCCAGTAATCGAACAGATTGGAATCCCGGTAGTCGACCTGAAATCGTGGGCAGTCACCGTCACTTGACACTTTTCGTACGCTAGCCATGAAGCCTCCGTTACAATGGTTGGGTTCGTTTCAGATCGGAGCGGGCGGTCATACACATCATGATGCACCTCCTTGGAAATGAACGACCATACCAGAGAGGTGCGACAGTTTTGTCAGGAGGAAGTAATGGTGAACTGACACGGCAATGTCGGCCGGGAATAAAAGATGAGTTGAGCGTAGCTAATCGCTG
>CAIYUY010000252.1 GCA_903929485.1 uncultured Desulfuromonadales bacterium | reverse complement strand
CGGTTCCGTCAACATCGTTTCAAGACCGGGAAACAGTTTTATTGCTCCAGCAGCTCCCGCCGTTATCGGCACCGACGTTCCGGTAACCTTGGCCCGTGTTCTCAGCGCCGTCTACATGCTGCTGGACCCGGTTAATCACCCTGTGGATGGGGCTATTGATTTGAATGCCGATGGCGTGGTTCAGATTAATGAAATTCAGCGGGTGATCAACGCCTACGTCGGGTTGTAGTCCCGTGTCCAAAAGATTTATCTTTCCTTCTCCGCGGGTTTTGTGAAAAGATGTACTCCTCCGAGGCAATTCAGCCTCGGAGGAGAGTAAGGGGCCGGCTATGAAAATGTATCTTTTTATGGGAGCGTTTATCCTGTTGCTGGGAGTTCCGGCCTTTGCCGCAACTCCCACAATCGTCTTGGGAATTCCCACGGTCAGCGGCACAACCGTAACCATTCCGGTTACTCTCACCAATGTGGTGGGAAGATTAATCTCCGGGATAGATGCTCATCTCTATTTTAATAACATCTCCAGCACCTTGGCGCTGAAGACCAGCGGGGGAAACATCGTCAGCGCTTTTCTCGGCGCCGCCGCCATTGCCGCCGGCAAACAGTTGACCCAAGTCAGTCTCCTGGATGGAGATCTCCATCTGGCCATTTACGGATTGGGAACCACGGCAATTCGGGACGGTATTGTCGCCTTCATTGCCTTCGACATCGTCGGACCGGTTACCACCGGCAACGAATCGTTCAAGCTCTATCCCACCGCCACCGACTCCACCGGTACCACCGTCAGTGTTAATCTCAACAGCATCGTACTGGTGCCGGGGGCCAGCCAGTTGACGGTTTCCGTGTCGGCTAACGGCACGGTGAATTCGCTCCCCACGGGAATAGCCTGTGGCGCCAGCGGCGTTTGCAGCGCCAATTTTTATACGAATTCCGTCGTGACCCTGCTCCCTGCCTCGTCATTTAACTACGATTTGAGCGCTTGGTCGGGGGACTGTACCGGTCACGGTGTCTGCGCCCCGATCATGTCGGTGAATCGCAGCGTGGTTGCAACCTATCTGCTGAATAATCATGTGCAAATTGCCGGTAACGCCGGCTTCGACTACGGCACGCTGAACAACGCCAACCTGAATGCTCTGAATAAGTCGGTGATAATGGCAAGCGAGTACTCTTTTACCGAAAATCTGACTCTGAATAAAGGTCTGGCGCTGACTCTCGCGGGTGGGTACAATATGTGGTTTGACAGCCGCATTGGAGAGACCATCATGAACGGGAAGCTGACGATCAGCAGCGGGAGTCTGGTGGTGGACCGGCTTGTCGTGCATTAAACTCTTGGGATTTAGTCGCATAAAAAAGGCCACGCCATGGAAGGTGTGGCTTTTTTGTTTCCGTTGTTTCATTCCTCTTGCCGGTAAAGAGTCCTCACTATCCGTCGTCAGCCTCCGATAAGATAGTTATGGGGTGAAGCCATACTGAACGCAGGGGAGGGTGACATGATCGGAGAAGTCGGCGCATCACAGGTGAACCAGGCCGCGACTGCCTACAAAAAGGTTGATCCCTCCGACCCCCAGGGCTCTCGGGAGGTCGCCGTCGCGCACTCCACATCGGCTGCCGTCAAGGACACGGTGACTCTCAACACTCCCCAGGATAAGGCGGTGACCTACAGTTCTCCCTTGTCCGACAAGGAGCTCCTTGATAATAAATTCCTCATGCTCAGGGCGCTGGTGGCCAATATCTTCAAATCCCAGGGGCTTGTCGCACCAGTGGACAGTAGCGCCACTGCTCCGGCAAGCAGCGCCGCTGCTCCGGCAAGCAGCGCCGCTGCCGGCGGAGACGGGACGACTGCCGCCACCACGGACGGCGCCCCCCAGGGAAGCAGTGTCATCGATGTGGGAGGGGGGAGTAGCGCCGACATCGCCACCATGACGCCGGAGGATGCCAAAAAACTGGTTGCCGAGGATGGATACTGGGGAGTGAAACAGACTTCCGAACGGATTTTTAAACAGGCGGTGGCGATCAGCGGCAACGATCCCACCAGGATTGACAAGGTTAAAGAGGGAATCCTGACGGGGTTCGGAATGGCAAGGACGGCCCTGGGGAGCGCACTCCCCGATATCTCGGCTAAAACCTTGGACGCGGTCATGAAAAAGCTGGACGACTGGACAAAAAATTCCGCTCAGCCCGTGGATCAGTCGCAGCAGTCCACCGCGTCTCCATGACCATCCTCGTCGGAGTGACTTTTATTCAATGGCTACATAATCCGCCGCAATATCAGGTGAAATCATGAAAATATCCAATGGTCAAAGAATGCCGGGAGTCGTTCCGGGGAAGAGCGGTTCCTCTCCTCATACCGCCGGGAAAACCGCGGGACAGAGCTCCGACCGGGTGGCGCTTTCCGGCAGCAATGAGGAGATCGGCAGGCTTTCGGCGATGATGCAGCAGATACCGGACAAAAGTATCGAAAAAGTTCCCCAGCTCACGCAGCTTGTGGGTGATGGCGCCTATCACGCCCAGTCGCGGGATGTGGCCGAAAAGATGCTGGATCGTTGGAAAGATTTTACCGTCCAATAGCGGAGTTGCATTCAACATGGAGCAGATTCTTGCTATCGCTCAGAATGACAAAAAGAGTCATCTTCGGCGCTCAGCGGGAAGATGAGGACGAAGACGCTCCCCACCCCCTCTTTTCCCGGCTCCACCCAGACCATGCCGCCATGGGCGTCCATGATCCCCTTGACGATGGAGAGGCCCAACCCCGACCCCTTGGAAAGGTAGTCGTTACCCCCCCAGGAGTGGCCCGCCATGTCGCCGATCCCGTAAAACTTGTCAAAGATCCTGACTCGCTGATCTTCATCTATCCCCATGCCGTTGTCGGCGATTTCAAAACGGTAGAACCGCTCGACCCCTTCCACGTTGACCGGGAACTCCTTGTAAAAAGTGCGCAGCATCTCTTCCTGGTGTAGGAGTTCATCACGGGTGATCATGATTCCCGTCATGGTAATCCGACCTCCGGATGGGGTGAATTTGACGGCGTTTTCCAGGAGGTTGCGCAGGACGAGCCGGCAGTACCCTTCATCCCCCCGGATGAAGGCGGCGTCGGCGGCAATCGTCACCGTTATCCCCCGTTCCGTGAGGGGAAGGAGGAGAGTCCGGCGCACCACCTCGCTCAGGGAAGAAAGGTTTAACCGCTGCTTGCGCAAGGCGAACCCCTTTGCCTCCATGCGGGAAAGGCAGAGGAGATCATCCACGATTCCCTTGAGCTGATTCACCCCCTCGTAGACCCCCTCCAACAACTCCTTCTGCTGGGGGGTAGCGGCGAGATTGCCGTACTGAAGGAGGAATTGGAGTCCCCCCTTGATGGAGGTGATGGGTGTCTTGAGTTCGTGGGAGGCCATGCCGATAAAAATGTTCTTGGCGGCGTTGAGACGTCCCAGTTCCCTGTTGGCTTTCTCGGTCTCCTTCAGATGATCCTTCAGTTGCCTTTTTTTCCGGCTGAGTTCCTCATTTTTTTCCTTCATCCGGTCGTAGAGGGTATGATTTTCGATGAGGATGGCCATCTGATTGGCGATTGAGGAGAGGAGGTAAATCTCCCGGTCGGTGTAGTCATCGGAGGATCGGTGCGCTACGAAAAGGATGCCGATCACTCCCGAGCCGACTCTGAGAGGGACCGCGCACCATCCTCCCATCATCCCCATCTCACGGGTAAAATAACCGGCGTTATCGGCGGAGGTCAGGATCTTCCCTTCAAGCAACTTGTCCAGCCACTGGGTATTCCTCTCCCTGAACCACTCATTGAATTCTCGTGAAAGGCCGAGCCCGGCGGCAAGGGAGAGAGCCCCCCGCTCCAGGAGGTGGATGCAGGAGAAATCTATCCGGAGCATCCGGTGAAGCTGGGCCAGGAGGTCGACCATGATCCGCTTGGAGCTGCGATGGGAATTGAGGCGGGAGGCGACGGCATACAGGGCGAGGAGTTCCCGGTCGGCGATTTTTTTTTCTTCTTCCATCTTTCTGCGCGTGGTGACATCGGTGATGATGTGGACGTATCCGTGGTTCCCTTCCGCCGGATTGATCGGGTAGGAGACGGTGTTGTACCATCCCGGAAGGAGCGGAAACCGGATGTCTTCCCGTTCGTTTCCGTTCCCCGGGGAGAGATGGAAAATACTTTCCACGGACTTCCTACCACCGTAGAAGAGTTCAGTGATCTCCCTCCCCAGGACACCGGTGTAGGTGGTGCGAAAGTAATCGATGAGCTTCCTGTTGCAGCGAATGATCGTTCCCTTGGGATCGGTGAGAATGATAATGTCCGAAACTGAGTCAAAGGCCGCCTCCCACTCCATTTTTCCCTGACGGATCGCCTGCTCGGCCTGACGGCTTGCCCGTCTCTGTGTCGCTTCCCGGAGTTCCCGATCAACGGCGGGGATCAACCGCGAGAGATTACCTTTCATGACGTAATCATTGGCTCCCGAGCGCATCGCCTCCACGAGTTTCTCTTCTCCACTCTTTTCCGAAATGATGATGAACGGGAGATCCAGACCGCTTGTTTTCAGAGTCTCCAGCGCCGCCGGAGCTGAAAAGTTCGGCATCTCGTAGTCGCAAACAATAAGATCCCATTCCTGGTTGGCCAGGGAAGTTTGCATCTCCGACATCGTCATGATCCGCCGGCACTCCACGGCGTAGCCCCCTGCTTTCAGGGTTCCCAGGAGGAGCCGCGCGTCCTCCTCCGCGGTTACTATCAGGAGTAATCTCAGTTTTTTCATGGATATTTTTTCCGGGTAGCGGCGGTTATTTTCACTTAGTTCGGGATAAGGTGATTCGCGGCAAAGAGTGTACCGTATAACATGTTCGGTATCGATTTTCCGTTCATGGTTCGACAGGCTCACCACGAACGGAAAATAAGGCGGTTATTAAACCTGAATCCGTTCGCCCTGAGCTTGTCGAAGGGT
>CAIYUY010000251.1 GCA_903929485.1 uncultured Desulfuromonadales bacterium | reverse complement strand
TGCCGTCAGATTGTGACTGACGAACAAGATAGTCCTCCCTTCACTTTTGCTGACATCCTCCATTTTTCCCAGACACTTTTTTTGAAAGGATGTATCTCCCACCGCCAGTACTTCATCTATCAGGAGGATCTCCGGCTGCAGATGCGCCGCCACGGCGAAGGCAAGCCGGACGTACATCCCCGAGGAGAAGTGTTTCACCGGGGTGTCCAGGAACTTTTCCACCTCGGCGAAGGCGACGATCTCGTCGAATTTCTGCCTGATCTCCATCCTGCTCATCCCCAGGATGGCGCCGTTGAGGTAGATGTTCTCCCGCCCGGTCAGCTCCGGGTGAAAACCGGTCCCCACCTCCAGAAGACTCGCCACCCGGCCGTTGATGCCGATCTTTCCCCCGGTGGGCTCGGTGATCCGGCTGAGAATCTTCAGCAGCGTCGATTTCCCGGCGCCGTTTCTGCCGATGATCCCCACCCGCTCCCCCTGCTTGATCCGGAAGGAGACCTCCTTCAGCGCCCAGAACTCTTCCCGTGATGAACCGGTGAAGGGTGAAGGGTGAAGGGTGAAGGGGTGCAACAGTTTCCCGCCGGCAGCTTTTACCTTTCGGGCCATGACATCGCGCAGGGTGGTATACGGCTCCTGCCGCTGGTGACTGATGATGTATTTCTTGCTCAGGTTTTCCACTTCGATGATGGGCATGATCCTGGACTTTTTACCTGAAATTTAAGAGCTGAAACCGGAAACCGCGGTTAAATCATATCCGCGAAGGCTCGTTCGGTGTTCCGGAAATAGTTCACCCCCAGGAGGAGGACAACCGTCGTCAGCGCCGTGGAGAGGCAGAAGCCGGGCCACGGCAACTGCGCCTTCCCCCCCAGAAGAGCCCAGCGGAAGCCGTCGATGACCCCCACCATGGGGTTGAGGGAATAAAGGAGTCGCCACTTTTCCGGGACGACGGCGCTGCTGAAACCCACCGGCGAGGCGTAGAGTCCGAACTGGACGATGAACGGCACAATATAGCGGAAATCCCGGTACTTGACGTTGAGGGCGGCGAACCAGAGACCGAAGCCGAAGGAGGCGGCGAAGGCGAGTCCCAGAAAGAGCGGCAGAGTCAGTATCCGCCAGTCGGGCAGGAAGCCGTACCAGAGCATGAGAGCGGCCAGGATGGCCAGGGAGATGAAAAAATCCACCAGGCTGACGATGACCGCGCTGGCCGGGACGATGAGCCGGGGGAAGTAGACCTTGGTGAGCAGGTTTGAGTTGGCGATGAGGGAGCCGCTGCACTCCGCCAGGGAATTGGCGAAAAACTGCCAGGGGAGGAGGGCGGCAAAGACCATGATGGGATAGGGAATCCCACCGGAGGGGAGTCGGGCCAGTTTGCTGAAGACGACGGTAAAGACCACCATGGTGAGAAATGGCCGGATGACGCTCCAGGCGATGCCGATGGCCGTCTGCTTGTACCGGACCAGGATGTCGCGCCAGGAGAGAAACCAGAACAGCTCCCGGTAGCGCCAGAGATCTTTCCAGTAGTGGATCTCGGAGCGCCCCGGCTCGATGATCAGTTTGAAATCCTGGTTGTTCATTATTTGCCTTGGAAAATTTCGTCATACCGTTGACGGAACAGCTCCACCCGGTATTCCGGGCGAAGCTCGCCGGCCCGTTGCGGATTCATCAG
>CAIYUY010000250.1 GCA_903929485.1 uncultured Desulfuromonadales bacterium | reverse complement strand
GGATAATTACATTTTAGAAACATATTGTAACCCGCTATTTCTCCACCCATATGATACTGATATGTCGGGGATGCTCCAGTTGTTCAATGTAGGGGAGATCACTCACCCCACTGCCGGCGTAGGACTGAAAGAACGTCCGCGACGCCCGGTTCCGGTCGGTTTCGGCGAAGGCGAAGGCTAAGGGGCCGAACCGCCGGACCATCTCACCTACCACCGCCTCGTCCACCCCCATCCCGATAACCCGACAGCTTACTGCCATGTAATCCACCTGCTTTCGCTCTTCATCGAGGATCATAACGACAACCGTTCCGTAGGAACTGCCGGAATCCGCCACCTCCGCGACATAGACCCGATCCGTCTCAAGGAACCGGGTCATCTCCTCTTTCACCACCCTTCCGCCGTTCAGGTTCCACTGGTTGGTTTTGTTGAGCAGTTGCAGCGCACGCCCCCCCGCCGCGCCGTCACCGGGAGCGACGACCCTCACCATGCAGCGGAGCCCCAGACCATCAAGATACCTCCCGGAGTCACCACCGGATTTACTCACCCAATAGTCGACCCTCTTCCTCATGGTTTTTGAGCGTTCCCGGTCTTCGTCGGTGATGACCACACTCTGCAGATAGGGGCTATGGAGAAGCTCCCGGCGGATGTAATTGGGCTCCGCCCCCAGGGTCCGTAAGTGAGGAAAGGCCGCAATGGCTGTTTCCCGTTCAAGGGGATTATCGTCGATGAAAAGAGCGTGCTCGGGAAGGATATTAAGAGCGTCCAGAATCTCTCCGATATTTTCCGCCTTCGGCCTGAAGTTGATCCGGACCATGACAAAATCGTCCAATGACAACGGAATCCCCAGCCCGCGGACCGCATGGGAGCCAAGAATCTTTTGCCACTGCTTCCGGATAAAATCTTCGTCGTTTTTGCTGGCGATGGCCAGGAGTATCCCGCGTTTTTTTAGGATAAGGAGCGCCTCCACAATGGCCAGGGGCCTTCCTTCCCAACTCCCGATCCTCATATCCGAGGCCAACCCCCGCCAGAGGGTATTATCAAGATCGATGATGACGAGCTTTACCTTGGCATCGGAGGTAAGGATGATCTGTCGTAGGAGTATCTCCCGGACGAGATGCTCCAGGTAGAGATCAATGCCGATATCGAAACTCCTGGTGACCGAAATATCGGTAACGGGAAACTCCTCATCCAGGGGTCCGTCATAGTCCAGCAGGAGTCCTCGATGTCCGAAAAAATTCACCAGACCATCGTCCACGCGCCCCTTCCCCACCCCCTGGGCGACGGCGTCGCCATCCAGATAATAGGCACAGGAGCGACTCCCGCACCAGTGCTTTATTTCGTCATTGAGCGCCTGGACGAAACAGCGCAGATTTGAGTTCCCTCCGTCGTCAATGAACAGCCCCAGGGGGTTCTGCCGAGGCGCGATGAACCCGACGACAAAGGTGGAGACCGCGCTGTCATGGGGAAGGATTGAATGGAGATACAGGCGGAGATGATCCAGGGATTCCTGAAAAAAAAGATCCGGGTCAGCGGCGTGGTAGAAAAGATCCATGGTTGCCGGATGCATGAAACGAAAGGGGGGGATGACAACCCTTATCCGCTCCCCTGCGGACTCCCTAGCCCCGGAACTCTCCTCCAAAGTCGAGGGGAGCGGCGCATTTCTCACCGTCAGGCGCGCCCGGCTCTCAAACCCCGCTCCCCGCGCAAACTCCTGAAACTTGAGCTGCAGCTCCTGCGCTCCGCACCCCCCGATCAACTCCACCTCCAACGTGGTGAAGCTCTCTCCGGCAGGCTTCAACCCCAGGGGAGAGTAGGTCTCTCTCACGGCGTTACGAGGAAGATAAACGTTTTCCATCCAGGCGCCATAGGCATCCTCAAGCCCCTGCCAGGTAACGACGCGCCGCTCCGGGCAGACAAGGTAGGACGGAACCGGCATGACGCCGCCGGAAAGGAGAATATTCACTTGTGTGGTCAAGCCGTCCGCGCCAAGCACGATAGTGGAGATATGAGCAGGGATAGAGATGAGGATTTCACGCAGATGCGGGAGCTCCTCCACCGGACGAAGGCGGAGATGGGGAAACCTTCCACGGAGGGAATAGCCGGCGGCCTCCGGAAGAATTGACGCCTCGTAAAAACCGACTATAAAGTACATGTGGGCTCAGGCGCCAAAGCCACTACGCCTCCTCGTGAATCCTGGCGAGTGCGTGCAGATACTCTCCGATCTCCGGAAAAATCCTCTCCATGACAAAAAGAGGAATGACGAACTGTGGAAAACATTTACTGGAACTCCCCGTATGCAGGTTATGCAGGCAAAGCCCGGAGGTATCGGGGAAACTGACGACTCTCCCACTGTCGGCAGCATCTGCAATAAACGGGCCATCCTCATTCCAACTGACATCGGGGAATCTTATCCGATCCCCTACCCCCCTTTTGTACAGATAGGAAAAACCGTACCCCAGGTGATTCCCCACAAAGTTCCGATTGTTCTCGGGGGTAAGGAGCACGGCCTCCTCGGGATCCGCCGACCAGATGAAATGAAGCCCCGTAGTTACCGTGAGATCCCAGTACGCCAGCTGATGATACGGTCGGCTGTAGAGAAAAAAACCCGACAATTTAACGAAATCAGCATGTTCCGCGATCAGGGACGAAATCAGCCGGGAAAGGTACCCGGGGGCATAATAATCGTCATCATCAAAGTGAGCGATATAATCGCCGTGAGCCCGCGCTATGAGCGCATTGCGCTTTGCCCCCACGGATCGGCGACGGGGGTCATGAAAATAATGAACCCGGGGATCGGAAAGGGTCTGCATGAATGCGGACGGGGTAGGGCTATCGTCATCCACCAGCCACTGGATGTTGGGCCAGCTCTGACTTTGCACACAGGAGTAGATCGACGGGAGGAACGATTCGCGCCCATGGGTGGGAGTGATGATGGTTACGAGAGGTTTCATGGACAATTTCCCTTTCATGCCTGAGCCGGAACCAAACAGGAAAAACCAAGTCAAAGGCAATAGAACGCGGATCAAATCTGATTTGCACGAAGTTGTAAGAGACTACCTCAGCAGCGACAAGGCAGCCTGTGGTGTCTGGTTTGCCTGGGACAGAATCGCCGTGGCCGCCTGCGTCAGGATGTTGTTCCGCGTCATCGTGGCCGTTTCCGCCGCCACATCAACGTCCCTGATCCGGGATTCGGAGGCGCCGGTATTCTCAACGGCCACCTGCAGGTTATTGAGGGTGGATTGGAGCCGGTTTTGTGTCGCCCCCAGGTTGGAGCGCTCGTTGGAGATACTGACAATGGCGGAATCAAGGGTGTCCAGCGCCTTCTGGGCGCTGGTCTGGTCGCTGACGTTCACCGTGGCGCTACCCGTAATGGTGGCCGTGTCGGCATGTTTGATATTCAGATCGATGGTATCGTTATTTTGGTTATTTCTGGCGCCGATCTGTAACGTCATGGTATTGACTTTTTGCCCGCCCACCCCACCGGAGAGGGTGCCGTTCAGCAGCTTCTGTCCGTTGAACTCCGTGGAGTTGGCGATCCGGTCGATTTCACTGGAAAGCTTGTTCATCTCCCCCTGAATGTAGCTCCGCTCGGTACTCCCCACGGTGCCGGTGGCGGACTGAGTGGCCAGTTCCCGCATCCTGACCAGGATGGCGCTGGTTTCGTTCAACGACCCCTCGGCGGTCTGAACCAGCGAGACGCCGTCATTGGCGTTCTTTGTCGCCTGGTTCAGACTCCTGATCTGGCTCCGCATATTCTCCGAGATGGAGAGACTGGCGGCGTCGTCGGCCGTAGCATTAATACGGAGCCCCGAGGAAAGACGCTGCATGGATCTGCTTAGTTGCCCCTGGGCAATGGTCAGGTTTCGCTGCGCGTCCAGTGACGCGACGTTGGTATTAATTGAAAACACGAGGGTACTCCTCCTAAAAAAACCCCAACCTTTCGGTCGGGGTTATCTCATATTGAGCAGAAAAATTCAAGTGTTCATGAAAACATTACCTCAGAAGGGACAGGGCAGCCTGTGGCGCCTGGTTTGCCTGGGAGAGGATGGCGGTGCCGGCCTGAGTCAGGATGTTGTTTCTCGTCATCGTGGCCGTTTCCGCCGCCACATCAACGTCCCTGATCCGGGATTCAGAGGCGCTGGTATTCTCCACTGCAACCTGCAGGTTGTTAATGGTGGACTGGAGCCGGTTCTGCGTGGCGCCCAGGTTGGAACGCTCGCTGGAAATACTGATGATGGCGGCATCCAAGGTATCCAACGCCTTCTGAGCGCTGGTCTGATCGCTGACGTTTACCGTGGCATTACCCGTAAGGGTCTTCGTATCGGCCTGTTTGATATTCAGATCGATGGTGTCGTTATTTTGGTTGTTTCTCGCCCCGATCTGGAACGTCATGCTGTTGACTTTGCCGCCCCCGCCGGAGAGGGTGCCGTTGAGCAGCTTCTGTCCGTTGAACTCGGTGGAATTGGAGATCCGGTCGATTTCACTGGAGAGCTTGTTCATCTCGCCCTGGATGTAGGAGCGCTCGGTGCTCCCCACGGTACCGGTGGCGGACTGGGTGGCCAGTTCCCGCATCCTGACGAGGATGGCGCTGGTTTCATTCAGCGAACCTTCCGCGGTCTGGATCAGGGAGACGCCGTCATTGGCGTTTTTCGTCGCCTGGTTCATACTCCGGATCTGCCCCCGCATGTTCTCGGAGATGGCCAAACCGGCTGCGTCATCGGAGGCGCCGTTGATACGGAGTCCCGAGGAGAGACGTTGCATGGATTTGGCGAGTTGCCCTTGGGATACGCTCAGGTTTCTCTGTGCATTGAGCGACGCAATGTTGGTTGCAATTGAGAGTGCCATGATAATCCTCCTTGAGTGGTAGGTGACGGCGCGCTAGTTACTACCTGCCTGCGAGCGGTCACCGGTGGGCATTCCCTGCCCGTAACAGGGGTGTCTTTTATTAGACCCGCGACCCCCTTTCGGGTCATTTCTCACGATGAGTTCAACTGTCACCTCCTTTTGACAACGAATATCTACCGACTTCCGGAGTTATTATTTCAGAAGCGAAAGAGCTGCCTGGGGCGCCTGATTGGCCTGGGACAAGATGGCTGTGCCGGCCTGGGTCAGGATGTTGTTTCTCGTCATCGTGGCCGTTTCCGCCGCCACATCCACGTCCCTGATCCGGGATTCCGAGGCGCTGGTGTTTTCAACGGCGACCTGCAGGTTATTGATGGTAGACTGGAGCCGGTTCTGTGTGGCGCCCAGGTTGGAACGTTCGCTGGAGATACTGATGATGGCGGCATCCAGGGTATCAAGGGCCTTCTGGGCGCTGGTCTGATCGCTGACGTTCACCGTGACATTGCCCGTCAAGGTCTTGGTATCGGCCTGCTTGATATTCAGGTCGATAGTGTCGGTGACATTGTTGTTTCTGCCGCCGATCTGGAACGTCATGGTATTGACTTTTTGCCCGCCGGCTCCGCCGGAGAGGGTGCCGTTCAGCAGTTTCTGCCCATTGAACTCGGTGGAATTGGAAATCCGGTCGATTTCGCTGGAGAGCTTGTTCATCTCGCCCTGGATGTAGGAACGCTCGGTACTCCCCACGGTACCGGGAGCGGACTGGGTGGCAAGTTCCCGCATCCTGACGAGGATGGCGCTGGTTTCATTCAGGGAACCTTCAGCAGTCTGAATCAGGGAGACGCCGTCATTGGCGTTTTTCGTCGCCTGGTTCATGCTCCGGATCTGCCCCCGCATATTCTCGGAGATGGCAAGACCGGCGCAATCATCGGCCGCGGTATTAATGCGCAGGCCGGATGACAGGCGCTGCATGGATTTGCTGAGGTTGAGTTGGGAAGTAGAAAGATTACGCTGGGCGTTGAGGGATGCAATGTTGGTGGCGATTGAGAGTGCCATGGTGTAATTCCTCCTT
>CAIYUY010000249.1 GCA_903929485.1 uncultured Desulfuromonadales bacterium | reverse complement strand
TGTTTCTAACGATCATAACAAGGAGAGCTCGGTGGTGAAGATAAATCCTGCTGAATTGAATCTTACGGATAAGGTAGTACAGATCAACCGCTGCGCCAAGGTTGTTAAGGGCGGACGTCGCTTCAGTTTTTCGGCTCTTGTTGTTGTGGGGGACGGTAACGGCCATGTCGGTTACGGTCTGGGCAAAGCCAATGAAGTTCCGGAAGCGATCCGTAAAGGGGTCGAGCATGCCAAGAAGAATATTGTTAAGGTTCCGCTTCAGGGTAAGTCCATACCCTATGAGTCCATCGGCCACTTTGGCGCCGGTCGGGTTCTCATGAAACCTGCTTCCGCAGGTACCGGTGTTATTGCCGGCGGAGCCGCGCGTGCTGTTTTTGAAGCAGCAGGTGTACATGACATTCTTTCCAAATGCCTCGGGAGTAATAACCCCCATAATGTGGTCAAAGCGGTCTTTGAAGGACTCAGGCTGCTTCGTAGTCCAGAAGAGCTCATGGCCAGGCGTGGACTCGGCGAATAACCGGCTGTAACCGGAGGGAGCAATACCGATGCCTAACTATCTCAACATCACGCTCAAGAAGAGTCATATCGGCAGACCTGCCGCTCACCGGGCCGTTCTCAACGGCATGGGGCTCACAAAGATAAACAAGACAGTATCACTGGTTGATACGCCGGAAGTCAGAGGGATGATCCGCAAGGTCTGCCATCTGGTTTCCGTTGCCGAATAAACGAGGTATCTCATGGAATTGAACAGTCTCAGACCTGCCCTGGGAGCAACCAGGGATCGTAAACGCATCGGGCGCGGACCCGGTTCCGGCCATGGCAAGACGGCGACCAAGGGGCATAAGGGGCAAAAGGCGCGTAGCGGCGGGAGTATCAAGGCCGGTTTCGAAGGGGGCCAGATGCCTCTCCAGAGACGTCTGCCCAAGCGCGGCTTCACACCTCTGAATCGTACCGAATACGCCGTAATCAATATCAAGCAACTCAATCTTTTCGAAGACGGCGCAACAGTGGATCTTTCATCGCTCATGGATCTGGGTATCGTCAAAAAAGGTTTGGACGGAGTAAAAGTTCTGGCTGACGGCGTACTTGAGCGGAAACTTACGGTGAGAGCAGCTCGTTTCAGCGCCGTTGCCAAGGAAAAAATCAGTGCAGCCGGCGGAACTGTCGAGGAGATCTGACTTTGTTAGATACCTTTCAAAATATCTTCAAAATCCCGGAGCTGAAAAAACGCGTTTTATTCGCCCTGGGAATGTTGGCGGTTTATCGTATCGGGTGTCATATACCGACACCCGGTATCGATGGTCAGGCTTTGGCGCATTTTTTCAAACAGGCCCAGGGGACGTTGCTGGGAATGTTTGATATGTTTTCGGGCGGCGCCCTGGAAAAGCTGACGGTCTTCGCCCTGGGGATCATGCCTTACATCTCCTCGTCGATTATCTTCCAACTCCTCACGGTGGTTGTCCCGGCAATCGACAAACTATCCAAGGAGGGCGAGGCGGGTCGCAAGAAGATCGTCCAGTATACTCGTTACGGCACCATTGTCTTGAGTGTCGTGCAGGCTATGGGGATCAGTATCGGTCTCGAAAGTATGCGCGGCCCGGCTGGTGAGTTGGTCGTTCCGAGTCCAGGATGGGGTTTCCGGTTGATGACGATCATTACTCTTACCGCGGGTACCGCCTTCATCATGTGGCTTGGGGAGCAGATGTCCGAGAAGGGTATCGGTAACGGAATATCGCTTATCATTTTCGCCGGTATCGTCTGTCGTATTCCTTCTGCAATCGGTACTTCAATTCGTCTTCTTTCCGTGGGCCAGTTGTCTCTCTTCGTACTTCTTTTTGTGTTGCTGGTGATGTTTGCGGTCATCGCGGTAATAGTTTTTGTGGAACGGGCTCAACGCAGAATGCCTATTCATTACGCCAAGCGGGTGGTCGGACTGAAAACATACGGGGCTCAGACATCGCACCTGCCTCTTAAAATAAACATGAGTGGTGTCATACCTCCGATCTTTGCTTCATCGATCATCATGTTTCCGGCGACCATCGCCAATTTCATTAATGTACCTTGGGTGCAACGCGCCGCCAAGAGTCTTTCCCCTGGTAATTGGGCTTACGAGATTTTTTATGTTGCATTCATCGTCTTTTTCTGTTACTTCTACACGGCTGTAACCTTCAACCCGATTGACGTGGCGGAAAATATCAAGAAACATGGTGGTTATATACCTGGAATTCGACCGGGTAAGGAGACATCGGAGTACCTGGACAAGGTTCTCACGAAGCTCACCTTTGTCGGAGCGATTTATATCTCCGCGGTATGTGTACTCCCATCATTATTGATCGGTAAGTTCAATCTGCCCTTCTATTTCGGCGGCACAGCCCTGCTGATAGCCGTAGGTGTGGGGATGGACACGGTTGCGCAGATAGAGTCTCATCTCATCACCCGTAGTTATGAAGGGTTTATGAAGGGTGTCCGGATCAGGGGACGTCGTTAACCAGTCAGGGGGACAACATGAACCTCATTCTTCTCGGACCGCCTGGGGCCGGTAAAGGCACCCAGGCGAAAATGCTTATAAAGAAGTTCGGCATTCCTCAGATATCCACTGGTGATATACTCCGCTCAGCTGTGAAAGAGCAGTCGCCAATGGGGAAGAAAGCAAAGGATTTCATGGACGCCGGCGCTCTGGTTCCGGACGATGTAGTCGTGGGGATTGTGGAAGAGCGCATCTCCGACTCTGATTGCAGTGGCGGGTATATCCTTGACGGTTTTCCGCGAACCGTAGCCCAAGCTGATTCGTTGTCGAAAACATTGCGCCGTAATGGTTCCGGAATTGATCATGTCCTTGCGCTCTCCGTGAATCAGGAAGAGCTCCTGGCCCGTATAACCGGACGTCGCACGTGCAAAAACTGTGGCGCCGGGTATCACCTGCTGTATGATCCGCCGAAACAGTCAGGCATCTGTTCGGAATGTGGCGGTGAACTGTATCAGCGTGATGATGATCGCGAGGAAACCATGCGTCGTCGACTTGAGGTATATGAAGAACAGACTTCGCCACTCATCAGTTACTATGGTGAGCGCGCTCTTCTTCGAACGATCGACGGCATGGGGGAGATGGATCAAATTCACTCCGCACTGATTGAGATTATTGAAAGCAGTCAGGGGTGATTATACTTAAGTCTCCCAAGGAAATCGAACGAATGAGGGTTTCGTCACGAATGGTGGCTGAGATTCTTTCGATCATACGGCAACATGTTAAACCAGGCGTTACCACGTTGCAATTGGATGAAGTAGCAGAGAGCGAAGCTGTACGTCGCGGCGCCAAGGCGGCCTTCAAGGGCTATAGCGGATTCAAGCACGCCATCTGCGCCTCCATAAACAGCCAGGTCATTCATGGTATACCCTCCAAGAGAGTCCTGGTTGATGGAGATATCCTGAGTGTTGATTTCGGCATCCTGTACGACGGTTTCTATGGTGATGCGGCCTTGACAATTCCAGTCGGCCGGATATCCGCAACCGCGCAGCATCTGCTGACGACGACCAGTGAATCACTCTACGCAGCCATTGAGTTTGCGCGACCGGGTAACAGGTTGTCAGACATCTCTCATGCCGTTCAGAAGTACGTTGAAGGCCGTGGCTATTCCGTCGTCCGTGAGTTTGTGGGACATGGAATCGGTCGCAATTTACACGAAAATCCACAGATACCCAACTATGGCGCTCCAGGCAAAGGGGTGAGATTGAAACCCGGCATGGTTCTTGCCATAGAACCGATGATTAACGAGAAAGGTCCCGGCGTAGTCACTCTTGATGACGGCTGGACAACAGTAAGCCTGGACGGTGGTTTGTCGGCTCATTTTGAACATACGGTGGCCGTGACCGAGAATGGGCCGGATATTCTGACACTACTGTAGTCGCAGGTATTTGCAACGAAAGGATCAAAAAGATGAAAGTACGGGCGTCAGTAAAGAAAATTTGCGTTAAATGCAAAATCATCAAGAGAAAAGGTCACGTCAGAGTTATCTGTGACATTCCGAAACATTCCCAGAGGCAGGGATAAGCGTTTTTGACAGGAGGAACGGGCTTTGGCACGTATCGCTGGTATCGATTTACCGAAAAATAAGAGAATTGAGATTGCTTTGACCTACATCTATGGCATAGGTCGCTCTGCGTCTCAGACAATCCTCACCGGTGCGAATGTTGATTTCAACACCCGCACCGAAAATCTCACGGAATCCGAAGTGTCGAGAATTCGTGAGGGGATTGACAAGAACGTCAAGGTCGAGGGTGACCTTCGTCGCGAGATTTCCATGAACATCAAGCGTCTCATGGATCTCGGTTGCTATCGCGGACTTCGGCATCGCAAAGGGCTTCCTGTCAATGGACAGCGTACCAAGACCAATGCCCGAACTCGCAAAGGACCTGCCAAGACCGTGGCCGGCAAGAAGAAATAATACGTAACGCACAACATCCGGAGGAGTCATGGCAAGCCCCGCTAAAAAGGTCGTAAAAAAGAAAAAAGAACGAAAAAATATTCCCGTAGGGATAGCCCACATACAGGCTACATTTAACAATACCATGATCACCATTACTGATCCGGTGGGCAATGTCATCTCGTGGAGCACTTCGGGCTCCAAGGGTTTCAAGGGCTCGCGAAAGAGCACCCCTTTCGCTGCTCAGATTGCAGCGGAAGACGCCGCAAAAAAGGCGCAGGATCATGGTATGCGGAGCGTGGAAGTTCTGGTAAAGGGACCCGGCTCCGGCCGTGAGTCAGCCCTGCGCGCTCTTCAGGCGGCCGGCTTTGTCATCAGTATGATTCGCGACGTCACACCGATTCCTCATAACGGTTGTCGTCCCCCAAAGAGAAGAAGAGTCTAAGACTTACAGCTTATAACGTTAGGAGGTTGTACATTGGCACGGTATACAGGACCTTCATGCCGGTTATGTCGCAGGGAGAATATGGAACTCTCCCTGAAGGGCGAACGCTGCTTCACCGATAAATGCGCTATCAAGCGGAGAGCCTACCCTCCGGGTCAACATGGCCAAGGAAGGACTAAGGTAACTGATTACGGTACACAGCTCAGAGAAAAACAGAAAGTCCGCCGTATCTACGGCATTCTGGAAAAACAGTTTCGCGGTTATTTCGCAACCGCCGACCGAATGAAAGGAGTGACCGGCGAAAATTTGCTCGTTCTTCTTGAGACTCGTCTCGATAATGTCGTTTATCGCCTCGGCTTCGCTTCTTCACGTGGTGAGTCGCGGATTCTCGTCAGGCACGGTCATTTCCTGGTGAATGGACGAAAAGTAGATATCCCCTCTTTCCAGGTTCGCCCCGGCTCCGTTATAGAGCTTCGCGAGAAGAGTCGCGCCATCAGTTGCATTAACGAGTCACTTGATGCAGTCGTCCGCCGCGGAACCCCTCAGTGGCTGGAGCTTGATAAAGTTTCCTTTAAAGGCGTCATGAAGTCTGTGCCCGTTCGTGAAGACATCACGATGCCGATTCAGGAGCAGTTGATCGTCGAGCTCTACTCCAAGTAAAACGACGAACCTCCGACAAAAGGGGGGCACCGGTGCAAAAGCCGGGCAATGCGCCACCTTTGTCGGTGGTACCTGCTACCGTTAAACGGAGTACGGAGGAGATAGATGCACAAGAACTGGCGCGATCTGATTAGACCGAAACGGCTACAGGTCGAAAGTGACAGCTATACCGATACGTATGGAAAATTTATTGCCGAGCCTTTCGAGCGTGGCTTCGGCACGACTCTGGGTAACTCTCTTCGACGCGTACTCCTCTCCTCTCTCCAGGGTGGGGCTATCACGTCGGTTAAAATCAAGGGTGTGCTTCACGAGTTTTCCACTATTCCTGGAGTTACCGAGGACGTAACTTCAATTATCCTCAATCTTAAAGGTGTCAGACTCAAGATTCACGGTCAGGAACAACGAACCATCAGGATTCTTCACAAGGGATCGGGAATTGTTACAGCCGGCGACATAATCACCGATAATAATGTGGAGATTCTTAACTGTGGCCATCACATCGCCACCTGCTCCGCTGATGCCAACCTTGAAATGGATTTGACGGTGAAGATCGGTAAGGGGTATGTGCCTGCCGACCGGAACCGCGACGAGAAAGCTTCCGTGGGGACCATCCCCATTGATTCGATCTTTACCCCCATCACCAAGGTTAATTTCATTGTAACCAACGCCAGGGTCGGTCAGATGACCGATTACGATAAGTTGAGCCTGGAAGTCTGGACGGACGGCAGTGTCAAGCCGGATGATGCAGTTGCTTATGCCGCCAAGATTCTCAAGGAACAACTTACAATCTTCATAAATTTCGATGAAGAAGCCGAGCCATACGAAGAAGCCGAGAACGAGGAAGATCGCGACAAGATCAACGAAAATTTGTATCGTCTTGTGGATGAACTGGAACTCTCTGTCCGTTCCGCGAACTGTCTTAAAAACGCCGGCATCAAACTCATCGGTGAACTGGTCTCGAAAACCGAGGCGGAGATGCTCAAGACCCAGAATTTTGGGCGCAAGTCGTTGAATGAGATTAAGGATATTCTAGGGGATATGGGGTTGACCCTGGGCATGAAACTGGATGGTTTTCCCGACCCGGAAGTGCTCAGACGTCTGCGCGGCGAGCGCAAGGAAGAGCAATAGCGTTACCGGCAGCGGTTAAGAAAGGATTTGAATCATGCGACATGCAAGCGCGGGCAGAAGGCTCGGTAGGAAAACAAGTCACCGGATCGCCATGTTCAGAAACATGGTAACCTCTTTTTTCGATCACGAGAAGATTACCACAACCGATTCAAAGGCTAAAGAGCTTCGACCCATTGCGGAGAAGCTGATCACGTTGGCCAAGCGCGGAGACCTCCACGCACGGCGTCAGGCTGCCGCTTATATTCGCGATACCAAGACTGTGGCCAAACTCTTTACCCAGATTGCGCCTCGCTATCAGGATCGCGAGGGTGGCTATACCAGGATTATCAAACTGGGAATTCGTCCCGGTGATAATGCCGAAATCTCCATTATCGAACTGGTGGAAGAAGCTCTGGTTAAGAAGTCGCCCAGTAGCAAGCCCGTGAAGAGTGTTCCTGTCGCGGTTGTTCCGGCAGTTGTGTTGAAGCAGACGGACGAAGTTGCGGTTACCGCGGTTGCCGAGGATAATTGCGAGGCTTCAGCAGATTAAGTTTTAGAAACAGCTGCACTTTTTTGGCGGGGAATTTTCCCCGCCTTTTTTTATTTGGACCCTTTTCCGTAGATGACCTCATAGGTCGCGGGAATACCCCCTTTCTCTCCATACCTTTCCTCGTATATTTTCATCATGGTTAACATTACCCTTCGTTCCGCCAAACCGCGAGCCCGCTCCGGAGAGGCATTGCCGGCGCCGATTTTCTTCAGTGACCTCAGGAGGGCGGGCACGTCGGGATGGTATTCCGTTTCATCCTCGAACCAGACTTCGGGATGGGCAAAATCGGCTCCCATCAACTGCTCCATTACCGCCGAAGGGGGCAGGAACCGGTGAGTCCGGTCGGATTTTTTATCTCCATGGAGTGCGACGGCTGCGCTGTATGACTCTTTAAGTTCAAAAAGTGTCCGTGCGCCGAAGAGGGCGAACAGAAATGTCCCGCCTGGCGCGAGGACCCGGTAGGCTTCATCGAAAGCTGTTGAAAGCTGTTCCAGCCACTGGAAGGTGGATGTGGAGATTACCAGATCAAACTCTCCGTCGGGAAAGGGGACTCTCTCCGCGTCCCCCTGCCGTATCACTACTCCATTTCTCCCCGCAAGAGCCGACCTGGTTGCCGTAACCATCCCCTCCGCCAAGTCGATTCCCGACAACCGCGCCCGGTTGTAGAGCCCACCTACGCTCTTCAGGAGCATGCCGGTTCCACAGCCGATGTCCAGGACGGATTGCGGTGAATGATTGATCTGTTCCAGGAAACCGAGAAGCCGGTTCACTACCCTGCGTTGAACCCTTGCATGGCATTCGTAATCGTTGGCATGCTCATGGAAAGAGCTTTGGACCCGCTGTCGGTCTATGTTTAAAGACGGTGAATGGTGAATGGTGAATGGTGACTGTAACTCCTTGGCCGGAGAGCGGGGGGGGGCGAGATGTAAATTATTTGTTGTCGCGAGATGTTCCCTGAGGGTGTTGTTGAACTGATCCGGTCGGGAGAGGAAGGGGGCATGGCCGATACCCGGCAGCAGCAACAACTGCGCTCCCGGTATCCTCTCTGCCATGAACCTGGATGCTTCCGGCATGCAGATACCATCTTGTGTGCCGTGGACCAGGATAATCGGGCGGTCCAGTCCCGTAAGGAGTGGCCGCAGATCCGTCGCTGCTAATGACTCCAGGGAACAGAGAACTATTCGTTGCTCCGGGAGCACCCCCCCCTTGACAATATCCCGCACGATTCGATCATACTCTCCGGTATCCAACTCCCCCCGAGCAAACATTCCCCGAAAAAACTCCTCCATGGTCCTGCCGTAGTTGCGCCGAAGTCGGAGTATCATCCCCCTGATCTCCTCCGTGGGGAGTCCGTGGAGAAATCCGTCTCCAGCAGTAAAACGGGGGGTCCCCCCAACCAGAACCATCCCTGCAAGACGATGACGGATGGAGGGGAATGCAACTGCCGCCGCCGTTACTCCCATGGACCATGCGATGATAGTCACCTCTCTCAGGTCGAGATGGGTCATGACCATGGTTATGTCCGCGGCGAAATCAGCCATGCAGGGGCCATGGGGGGGGATTTCCGACCCGCCATGGCCGCGAAGATTCAGGAGTATGACCCGGTTGGTTGCGGAGAACTCCTCCCGTTGATATCGCCAGATCCGGCTTGACATGCCCCACCCATGAATGAAGAGGAGAACTGGGCCGATTCCTGAATCCTCATAGGTGATGCGGCAACCATCTCGCGCCTTGAGTTCAGACATGGCCGGTCACCATGCCAAGAGCTTCTCCTACCTCCCTGATTGCTTCCACCGCGTGCTCCAGATCCTCCCGGATGTGGCTCGACATGAGAGTGCAGCGGAGACGGCAACCTCCCGAGGGAACGGTGGGAGGGCGGATACCCTGGATAAAGATGCCTCGCTCCAGCAAAAGTCGGGTAAAGGTCATGGTCTGCTCCGCTCCACCAACGGAGATGGGGACGATCTGGGTCGTGCTCCCCAGGGTATTGAAACCGGAAGAGCGGAGGGATTCACGAAAATAATCGGTATTGACGCCGAGACGCCTCCTGAGTTCAGCTCCCTCGGGAGAGTCTATAATATCAAAGGCGGCCAGTGAGGCGGCCAGCACCGCCGGGGGGAGCGAAGTGGAGAAGATGAAACTCCTGGCTCTGTTTATGATCCAGTCGATAATATCATGGGATGCTGCGGCATAGGCGCCGAAACTTCCCAGCCCCTTTCCCAGAGTTCCCATCTGAATGTCGATCTCACCGGAAACTGAGCAGAGTTCAACGCTGCCTCGTCCGGTTTCTCCCAGAACCCCGACACCATGGGCGTCATCAACCATGAGGAGTGCGTCGAACTCTTTCTTCAGCAGCACAAGTTCCTTGAGCCGGGCTATGTCGCCATCCATGCTGAATACTCCATCGGTGACGATGAGTCGTACCCCTTTGGACGGATGGCGTTCCAGCGCCCGACGGAGTGACGCCGGGTCATTGTGGGTGTAGCGGATGAGCCGGGCCTGGGCAAGGCGTGCGCCATCCACGATACTGGCGTGATTGAGTCGGTCGGAGAAGATGAAATCTCCACGCCCTGTTAACGCCTGGATGATTCCCGTGTTTGCTCCGTAGCCGGAATTGAAGGCGAGCGCCGCCTCTGTCCCCTTGAAGGAAGCGATTCGCTCTTCCAGATAGCGATGCAGCGGCAAGGTTCCCGAGACCAGACGGGATGCCCCGCTGGAGGTACCCCACCGTTCCACCGCTTGCTGCGCCGCTTTTTTCAGCGCCGGATGGTCCGCCAGTCCCAGGTAGTTATTGGAGCAGAGGAGCAACGCCTCGTGACCGTCCACGGTGACCCTGCCGGGAGAACTCTCCTCCACCGTCCTGAGCTGCCGATGTAGTCCCTGTTTTTTTAGTTGATCCAGTTGGGTTGTGAAGGTCGGCGCCATCGGTCTCCTGAAAAACGTGAAAAAGAGCGTGAATGGTGAAAAAGAGCGTGAATGGTGAAACGTGAATGGTGAAAAAAATCTTTGAACTTTTCACCATTCATCATTCACTATTCACTTTTCTTGTATCACGGGTATGGCTATTCGTCAACTCGATCCGACTTGCGGTTGACAATTCCGGTGAGGAGATGATCTGAATTCATTGCTTGAATTCAGTATGCAAAGGAACGCGATTTCTTTACATCCAGTCCGGATTTTGCTATTTTTAGAAACTTATGAAACCCGCGACCTCCCCCCAGCCAAACCTTACGCCCATGATGCGCCAGTACCTGGAGATCAAGGCCGAGTATCCCGACGCCATCCTCTTCTTCCGGCTTGGTGATTTCTATGAGATGTTTCTGGATGACGCCATCAAGGCATCCAGGATTCTTGATATCGCCCTCACGTCGAGGAACAGGAATGCCGACGGCGAGGATGTCCCCTTCTGTGGAATCCCCTATCATGCCTGCGCCCCCTACTTGGCCAAGCTCATCGATGCCGGGGAGAAGGTGGCCATCTGCGAACAGGTTGAGGATCCAAAGGCGGCCAAGGGGATCGTGAAACGAGCGGTGGTGAAGGTTGTCACGCCGGGCTTGGTGGTGGAGATGGACAATCTCTCCCCCAAGGAAAACAATTTCCTGGTCTCCCTGGCCATGGTGGGTGAAAAATGGGGGATCGCTTCCCTGGATATCTCCACCGGTCAGTTCCGGATGACCGAGAGCGCCGGTCGCGAGGGGGCCTTGGCAGAGGTGGAGTGTCTTTCACCCCGGGAACTTCTTTTGCCTGAAGAGTGGCGTGGCAGGCCCGAACTCCGGGATTTTACCCTCCGTAACGACGCCCGGATACTCACCCATATCAGCGACTGGGTTTATGACGTTGATTATCTGGGGCGGCAGCTTTCAACATTTTTTGGGGTCTCCTCCCCCGAGTCACTGGGGTGCGCAGGCTTTCCCGCCGGACTCATGGCCGTTGCCGCTGTGCTTCATTATCTCCAGGAGACCCAGAAAGGGGCGGTGCGGCACCTTACGGGGATCATTCCCTACAGCAGCGCTGAATTCCTCGTTATGGATGAGGCGACCCGGCGCAATCTTGAGCTGATCTCAACCATGGGGGAAGGGCGGAGAAAAGGGTCGCTCCTGGGGCTCATGGATCGCACCGTCACCGCCATGGGGGGACGCAAACTCAGGCAGTGGATCAGTTACCCCCTTGTTGCGGTCTCCGCCATCACTGAGAGGTTGGACGCCGTGGAGGAACTTCTGGGGGAGGGAGAGCTGCGACGGCGGATCGTTACCCTGCTGGATGGTGTCTGCGACCTGGAGCGGCTCAACGGCCGGATCAGCTTGGCCTCGGCCTCCGCCAAGGATCTGGCCTCTCTCAGGGGGGCGCTCCTGAGAATTCCGGCGGTGAGGGAAATGCTTGCCTTGGTGGAGTCACCGCTCCTTCGCAGGCTGCGGGACGAAATCGACCCCTTGGAGGATATGGCTGGACTCATCACCCGGGGGATCGTGGAAAACCCTCCCTTTGTGCTGCGTGACGGGGGAATTATCGCCGACGGGTATGACGCGGAACTGGATGACCTGCGGAGCATCAGTCGGGAAGGGAAGGGATTCATCGCCCGACTGGAGGCTCGGGAGCGGGGGAGGACCGGCATCTCTTCCCTGAAGATCCGTTACAACCGGGTTTTTGGCTACTACATAGAGGTGACCAAGAGTAACCTGGCGGGTATACCCCAGGAGTATCTCCGGAAACAGACGCTGGCCAATGCCGAGAGGTTTATTACCCCCGAGCTGAAGGAGTATGAGGATAAGGTTCTGGGAGCCGAGGAGCGGATCGTAGAACTGGAATATTCTCTTTTTCAGGAAATTCGGGAAACCGTGGCCGGACAGGGTGATCGGCTTGCCCGCACCGCTGATAGAGTGGCGGTTCTGGATCTGCTGACGGGACTGGCGGAACTCGCTCATGCTCGCGGCTACTGTCGCCCCCTCGTGGATGACAGTGACCGGTTGGTCATCGTGGAGGGGCGCCATCCCGTGGTGGAGGCGCTGAACCTGGGAGAGCGGTTCGTCCCCAACGATACGGAATTGGACGGGAGCGACCACCAGCTTCTCATTATCACCGGCCCCAACATGGCGGGAAAATCAACCTACATGCGGCAGGTCGCCCTCATCACTCTCATGGCGCAAATAGGGAGCTTTGTCCCCGCCGCCGAGGCGAGCATCGGGGTGGCCGACAGGATTTTTACTCGAGTGGGGGCCGCGGACAACCTGTCCCGGGGGCAGTCAACCTTCATGGTGGAGATGATGGAAACGGCTCATATCCTTCGGAACGCGACGCCGAAGAGTCTTGTGATCCTGGATGAGATCGGCCGGGGGACCTCCACCTTCGACGGGGTCTCCATTGCCTGGGCAGTTGCCGAGTATCTTCATGACACGGCTGCCTGCGCCCCCCGAACTCTCTTTGCCACCCACTATCATGAACTTACCGATCTGGCCCTCACACGACCCCGGGTGAAAAATTTCACGGTGGCGGTGAAGGAGTGGAACGATCAGATCATCTTCCTGAGAAAAATCATCCCCGGCGGCGCATCCCATTCCTATGGCATTCAGGTGGCGCGGCTGGCGGGGCTTCCCCGTGACGTCATTGACAGGGCCAAGGAGATCCTGCGCAACCTGGAGAAGGGAGAGTTCGAAGAGGGGGGGATGCCGCGATTGGCGGGGGGGCGCAAGGGGCCGTCGAAAAAGCCTTCGTCACAGTTGTCGCTTTTTGCTCCGGTGGATGATGATCTTCGTCTCCGGCTCCGGGAGTTGGATATCGAGACCCTCACTCCACTGGGAGCGCTTAATCTCCTGGCGGAATTGAAACGGATGGCGGTGTCATGATGACGGATACCAGGGGAGCCGACTCATTGGGAGTATTGTCATTACGGCGTTTTTTCGGGATCTTCGTCATGATATCGGTAATTTGTCTGTCCGCGGTCAATTCAGCGCCGGCCCAGGGCGCGGCGCCGGCTGACGCCGCGCTGAGTGGGGCGCATCCCGTTGCCGCTGTCACCGACCTGAAACACTGGTCGAATCCGGATTATACCCGTATTGTCGTTTCGGTGGATCATGAAGTCGATTTTGAGAGCCACGCGCTTACTTCCAATCGAACGGTCAAGGCTTTGTCACGAATCTATATCGATATCAAGGGGGCGCGGGTCGCCAGGGGGGTTAAAGACGTCCCCATCGGTGACGGACTCCTCAAGACCGCTCGGGTGGGGCAGTACCGGCAGAATGTGGCGAGGGTCGTGCTTGATGTGGAGAATATCAAGGATTACAAGGTTTTTTCTCTTTCAGAACCATTCAGGATCGTCATCGATGTCAAGGGTGAACGTAAAAGTGAGATCTCAACGCTGGAGGGGAGTATCACAACCCTGCCGCGGGGAAAGGATCGGCCGCTCGAGATCAAGGCGGAGCAGCCTGCGCCGGGAGAATCATCAGTAAAGGGTGAGAGCCCCGCAGCGGGGGATAAGGGGGAACGAAAGAGTCCGGTCAAGTTCAAGCTGGGCCGGATCCGCCGTATCGTGGTGGATCCGGGACATGGCGGACATGATCCCGGCGCCATTGGGGCCGGCAAGAGCATGGAAAAAGACATTGTCCTTGCCATCGGACTCAAGCTGGCGGAGCGGCTCCGAAGCGAGCTGGGGATGGACGTGGTCATGACCCGCTCCACCGATGTTTTCATTCCCCTTGAGGAGCGGACCGCCATTGCCAATAAGGTCAACGCCGACCTCTTTATCTCCATTCACGCCAACGCCTCGCTGAACCGGCACACCACCGGGATCGAAACCTACTACCTGAACCTGGCCAAAACCGACAAGGCGAAACAGCTTGCGGCTCGCGAAAACAACACTACCCTGGAAAAGGTCAGCGTCCTCCAGGGGGTACTTTTTGATCTCATGGCCAATTCCAAGATCAACGATGCGGCGCACTTGGCCGACGAAGTGCAGAAGGGGACCGTGAAGCGGGTCAGTGGGAAATATCCTTCCATAAAGAACAACGGCGTCAAGCAGGGGCCGTTCTATGTCCTCGTGGGGGCCACCATGCCCAGTATTCTCGTGGAGACGGCTTTCCTCAGTAACGAGGCGGAGGAGAAGAACCTCAACGACCCCTCGTATCAGGAGACTACCGTGGAGGGGATCGTGGATGGCGTCCGGAGTTACGTCTCGGGAATCAAGTGAATAGTGAAGTAGGAGCAGTTATGACCAGTCCGCCGGTGATCACCTTGGATATTGACCGCTATTTCCCCGACAGCAGCTATGATTGCGGGGATTCGGGAAAAGCCTCCTTTGAGGAGAAGCGGTCCCTCTACCTGGCCGCCAGCAAGCGGTATCTGACTCATTATCGGGAGGTTATCCGACAGGAGCATCGCGCCGGCGCCACCGGCGATTGGGTGGTGGCCAATGTTACCGCCATGACCGATCTGCTCATCAAGAAGCTGTATCGGAGCATCTGTCGTGATATCGGGCCGTCAAGAGAGGGGAACTCCACGGCTCAGCTCACACTGGTGGCGCTGGGGGGGTACGGACGTGGAGAGCTCAACCCCTATTCGGACATCGATCTGATGTTCCTCCATAACGGCAAGTCCCCCCGAAGGGTTGAGGATATTGCCAATAAGGTTCTCTATTTCCTCTGGGACATGCGCCTGGATGTGGGGTATTCGGTCCGGACCCCCGCCGATTGCGTGGAGATGTCTCAGGCCGACTCCACGGTGAGGACCGCTCTTCTGGAGTCGCGACAGATCATCGGCAGCAGAATCCTCTACGGCGAGTTTGAGAAGGTCCTGTTCAGCCAGATTGTCGCCAAAGGAAGCGATAGTTTTATCAAAAACAAGATGGAAGAGCGAAAGAAGCGGCTGGAAAAATATGGGGCAAGTATCTACATCCTGGAGCCGAACCTGAAGGAAGGGGAGGGGGGATTGCGGGATCTTCATACAGCTCTCTGGGTGGCCAAGATCAGGTACAAGGTCACCGAACCCCAGGAGCTGATTGTCAAGGGGATCATTTCCGAGGAAGAGCTTGCAGCTTATGCCCAGGCGTTATCTTACCTTTGGCGGATCAGAAATGAACTCCATTACCTGGCCGGGCGGAAGAACGACCAGCTCACCTTCGAAGCTCAGATCAATCTTGCCTCTTTTTTCGACTATCAGGATCAAGGGAAGTCTCTGGCCGTAGAAGAGTTCATGAGGGATTATTATCGCCACGCCACCAAGGTGGAGCACTTGGCTTCGTCCATCATCTCCCGTTGTGCTCTCCGTGACGAAGGGCCCATGAAGTTTCTGGGGTATTTCACCCGGCGACCCATAGGAGAGGGATTCTATGTCCTCAAGGGGGAACTGGTCATCCCCAACGAGGCGGTGGTCATGGAAGACGATTCACGGCTTATGAAGATTTTTGAGCATGCTCAGAAGCAGGGGGTAAAACTCAACGTAAAAGTAAAGGATCTGATCCGGAAGAATCTGCATCTCGTCAACGATCATTTTCGCCGCAGCAAGGAGGTGAGCCACTCCTTTATCACGATTTTGAACTCCAGGAAGGGGGTGCCGGAGACCCTGCGGCTCATGCATCATCTGGAGTTTCTCAACCACTATATCCCCGAGTTCGAGCGGACCTACTGCAAGGTCCAGCACGACCTGTATCACATCTATACCCTTGATATTCATTCCCTCTTTGCCGTTGAGGAGCTTGTCAAACTTTGGGACGGAGCGCACCGGACGGACCTGCCGCTTCTCTCCAAGCTGGCGATGGAGGTGGAAAATCGGACGGTGATCATCCTCGCGGTGCTTTTTCACGACATCGGCAAGGGTGAGGGGAGCCGCCACGCCGAACGGGGCGCCGACATGATGCCGACGATCAGCCGGCGGCTGGGACTTTCCAAGCAGGAAAGCGAACAGTTGGAGTTTCTTGTCAGGGTTCACCTGGAGATGGCGCACATCGCCCAGCGCCGTGATCTCAATGACGAAAAGATGATCATCGAGTTCGCTCGAAAGATTGAGACCACGGATAACCTGAAGAAACTCTACCTGCTTACCTACGCGGACATCCGTGCCGTGGGACCCGAGGTCTGGACAAGCTGGAAGGGGATGCTTCTTCAGGAACTCTATGACAAGGCATTTCATATCCTGGAGCGGGGGAACTTCAAGCTGGAGGCCAGCAGTGAGCGGGCCAGGAACGTGAAAAAGAAGGTGACGAAGATTCTTGAGGACGAGCTCCCTCTTCTTGCCATCAAACAGGAACTGAAGGGGATGACGACTCGGCACCTCCTTTCCAACCCGGCGGAGCTCCTGGCGGTTCATGTCCGGTTGCTCCATGAGCTGACCAGTGCTACCCCCTTGGTGATGAAGGTGGTACACGATCAGCTTGATGAGGAAAAGGGGTACTCGAATTTCACCATCTGCACCTTCGATCATCCGGGGCTCTTTGCGCGGATCACGGGGGTTATGGCGGCCAACAGCATGAACATCCTTGGCGCCCAGATTCATACGGGGAGCAACGGCAAGGTGTTGGACATCCTCCAGGTTAACTCGCCCAAGGGGTTCATTGTCACCGATGAGAATCGCTGGAAACGGCTGCGGGAAGAGATGGAGCAGGTTCTCACGGGGGTCTTCAATGTCAAGAGTCTGGTGGAGCGACAGATGCAGCCCTCTTCCCTACTGATTCAGGGGGTGAAACCGCGCTTTCCCACAAGGGTGGAGATCGACAACGAGGTCTCGGAGGATTATACGGTTATAGATATTTATACCCATGACAAGGTGGGGCTTCTTTACCGGATTGCCAGCACTCTCACCGAACTTGGTCTTTATATTGATGTTTCCAAGATTTCCACCAAGGTCGACCAGGTGGCCGATGTTTTTTACGTGAAGGATATTTTCCGTCAAAAGATCACGGAAGCGACCAAGTGCGCCGAGATCAGGAGCCGGCTCCTGGCGGCCATGGATGGTGAAGGGTGAATGTTCGTATTTCGTGACCTTTTCATGCAGTATCTTCTGGTGGAACGGGGGGTGTCGGGGAATACCGTGGAGGCCTACGGCAGGGATACGCTCCGGTATCTCTCCTTTCTCCAAGGGGAGGGGGTCAACCGGACGGCCGGGATTACTCCTCTCCTGGTGGCTTCCTTCATCGCCCGGTTGAAGTCGGAAGGATTGAGCCCCCGAAGTCGAGCCCGGACTCTGTCGGCGATCCGGATGTTTCACCGGTTCCTCCTTATCGAGGGATACGCCGCCACCAATCCTACCGCGCTGACGGAGTCTCCTAAAATCGGCGGGAAGCTCCCGATTTTTCTCTCGTCCAAGGAGATTGAGAGGCTGCTGGCGGCCCCTGCCGGAGACGGTTCCGCAGAGGTGAGAGACCGGGCCATGCTGGAGCTTCTCTACGCCACGGGGCTTAGGGTCTCGGAACTGGTGAACCTGACGGTTCGGACGGTGAATCTGGATGCAGGGTTTCTTCTGACCTTCGGCAAGGGGGGGAAAGAGCGCTTAGTCCCTCTGGGGGAGGAGGCCATCAAGGCGGTGCAGCGTTATCATCCGGCTGTTCGCCACCGGTTGGAGCGAGAAGGGGGGAGTGAGAAGCTCTTTTTGACGCGATTGGGGGAGGGGATGAGCCGGCAGGCGTTTTGGAACATCATCAAGAAGCGGGCCGGTCAGGCAAATATCACCCGGAACATCTCGCCGCACACTCTGCGTCACTCTTTTGCCACTCATCTCCTGGAGAACGGCGCCGACCTGCGGAGTGTTCAGATCATGTTGGGGCATGCGGACCTCTCTTCCACGCAGATCTACACCCATGTCACCCGTGAGCGGCTCAAGCGGATCCATCACGAATGCCATCCAAGAGGGTAGAAAGGATATAAACGATGAAATACATAGTACTGCTTGGCGACGGAATGTCCGATGAGCCGCTGGACCAGCTTGGCGGCAAGACCCCCCTCCAGGTTGCCCGGACTCCTAACATGGACTTCATGGCGAGAAACGGACTCCTGGGGCTGGCTGCCACGGTGCCGGCAGCTCTTCCCCCGGGGAGCGACGTGGCCAATCTTTCGGTCTTCGGCTATGACCCTCGAACCTGTTACACCGGGCGGGCCCCCTTGGAGGCGGCCAGTATCGGGGTGGAACTCGCTCCCGGCGACGTCGCCTTTCGCCTTAATTTCGTGACACTTGCTCCCGATGGGAGCCGAGTCTACATGAGGGATTTTTCCGCCGGCCATATCTCCACTCCGGAGGGACGGGAACTGATCCAAGCGCTGCGGGAGGAGCTGGAGGATGATGAATTTCAGTTTTTTCCGGGAGTCGGCTATCGCCACCTCATGGTCTGGCGCAACGGCAGCTATGCCATGAAGACGGTCCCACCCCACGACATCACCGGGAAGAGCATTCTGGATTACCTCCCCACCGGCGAGGGGGGCGACCGGATTATTAACCTGATGAACAGCTCCCAGATGATTCTTAACGGGCATCCCCTCAACAAGAAGCGCCTGGAAGAGGAGCATTCGCCGGCCAATTCCATCTGGCTCTGGGGACATGGGCGCCCCCCGCGGATCCGCAGTTTTCGGGAGAGTTACGGACTCTCCGGCGCAGTCATCTCCGCGGTGGATCTGCTCAAGGGGATCGGCATTTATGCCGGTCTGGACATTATCCCCGTGGAAGGGGCGACCGGGTACATCGACACCAATTATGTGGGAAAGGCGGAAGCAGCCCTGGAGGCGTTGAAGAGCAGGGACTTCGTCTATCTTCATCTGGAGGCCCCCGACGAGGCATCCCATTCGGGGCGTCTGGATCACAAGATTCAGGCCATAGAGGATTTTGACGCCAAGGTGGTGGGGACGGTGCTGGAGGGGATCAAGGAGTTGGGGGAGTACCGGATTCTCTGCATGCCCGATCATCCGACACCGGTGAGCATCATGACTCACACCTCCGACCCGGTTCCCTTCGTCATCTATGGTGGGGAGGGGTTCAAAGGGAACGGCGGGGCCGCTTATGACGAGGCGTCGGCCAAGGCCACCGGCTACTTCGTCCCGGAGGGGTTCCGGCTCATGTCACTGATGACGGGGCGGAGCCAGGGGTAGAAACGTTAAAACGTTGATATGTAGAGACCTCCGGGGTGCGGAAACCCGCGGAGGTTTTTTTTATGCGGAATGCTTCACCGGTTGGCCGAGGCGATGAAGACGGCAAAAGTCCGGCCGTCACGGGAAAACCGGATCTGGTCCTGGCGGATTTCCACGATCTTTGCCCCGTCCACCAACGCTCCTTCACCCAATAGGGCGCCGTTTATCACCGCCCGTCGGGCGGCGCGCTCTTCCAGCCAGGCGATGCCGGTCACCTGGAAGTCGGCGGTGGACGGCCCGGCTCCTTTGGGGACCAGATTCTTGGGGCGTTTTGGCGTCGGGAGAGAGCGTTTCGCCGGAGCGGGAATGGGCGCCACTGCCGGCGGTTCCGGTTCCGCCGCTGCCGTCGGGAGAGGGGAGGGGAGCGGCGGCGCCGGTGAGGGGGTATTCTCCCCTCTGGCCTGAGTTGGTGGGGAAGCCACGGGAAGAGTCTTATGCGAGAAGAGTCCCATGGTCGCCAAGGTTGCGACCACGGCAAGGATGATAACGCCCAGGAATAACAGCGGCAGACGCCAGGGGGGGGGGGAGGGGGCGTACTCATCTTTCCGGTGACTGCCGGACGGAGATTAACCTTCCCGGCTTGCCGGGGTTTTCTTTCCTGTTCGAGTTTTTTCAGGGCGTCGAGAATCAGGCTCATCTCTTTGCTCCATCGTCTTGAACCAGCGACGGGTTCGTGAATGCCCTGTTTTTCCGGTAGAGGAGAAACAGGGTCTGTCGACCGATAGCCCCGTCCGGGTTAATCCCATTGGCTCCCTGGAATGTCCTGACTGCATCCAGGGTCGGCTTGTCCAGGAGCCCGGTGAGCGATCCCCGGTAGGCTCCGGCTCCCTGGAGGAGTGTCTGCAATCGGGTAACCGTTTTTCCCTGCGTGCCGGCTTTGATGCCGGGGGGGATGTCCAGATGATTCTTCCAGGGGATATACGCCCGCCCTGACCAGATTTTCACCAACTCGGCCTCGCTCAGGGTCGTTTTTCCGGCGAGGGGGGGCGCTATGGTGTAGAGTCGGTTGTCGACGCCGGCAAGGACCAGGTAGCGTCTGCCGGTGACGCCGGGCAGGGTCAGCTCCAGGATGGCCGGGGAATTGTACCGGAGAAGCGCTCCCGGATTGCCGGTGAACCGGAACGTCTCCAGTCCCCGTTCTCGAGCCAGGATCTCCGGGATGTCCGGTTGGGATGACGCCCAGGTGGCGGGAGGAACGCGCCAGATTTCAGCCAGGATGTTGAACACGGCCAGGGCGTTCTCGTTCTCGGTCACCGTAGCCAGTTCCCTGGCCATGGTCGGGATGGAAAAGGGAGACGGTGGAATCGGCGCGTTCCGCGGCGTAGCCGGAACAACCAACGGTTGTTTTACTTCCGGTCGCAGCGCCTCTTTCCAGGTAAGGAGCAGGAGGAGAGAGCCAAGAAGCGCCGCCAGGATGAGTGCTTTTCCCCTGAAGGGTATCCGGATGCCGCCGTTCCCCGACTTGAGGTGAAGATCGGCGATGGCGGTTCCGGCCATTGCCGCGGTGAGGGGGGTCTGCTCAAGGGTATAACCCAGGAGGAGAGTCCGGTCACAGGCCAGATTGATCAGCCGGGGGAGACCGCCGGAGAAGCGGTGGATTCGGCGCACTCCACCCATGGTGAAAAGGTTCGGCTCCTCCCCTCCGGCCACCTGGATCCGGTGGGTTATGTAGTCGCGGGTGTCCGTCAGATTCATGGGGCGCAAGTGATAGCTCACCGCAATCCGCTGCCCTAACTGGCGAAGTTCCGGTTTGGCAAGGAGTTGCCGCAGTTCAGGTTGCCCCACAAGCACGATCTGGATCAGCTTGTCTTGTTCCGTTTCCAGATTGGAGATGAGACGAATTTGCTCCAACACCGCGCACCCCAGGTTTTGCGCTTCGTCCACGACGAGAACCACTGTCCGGCCTGCTCCGTTTTCCTCCAGGAGAAAGCGGTTGAGCTCCCCCAGCAGTTCCGCCGTATCGGTATAATCGGCCGGAAGCCCGTACTCCCGGTTGATGGACTGCATGAGCCCGAGAGAGGAGAGACAGGGGTTGAAGATGAGGGCGGTCCGGTGCTGCTGGGGAGAGAGTTGCCCCAGGAGGGTCCGGATCACGGTGGTCTTCCCTGCCCCGATCTCGCCGGTGAGGGCGATGAATCCCACATGGTTGTCGATGCCGTAGAGAAGGTGGGCAAAGGCCTCGTTGTGGTGGGCGCTCAGGAAGATGAATTCCGGGTCGGGGGTGATGTTGAAAGGTTTTTCTCGAAAACCGTAGTAGTCGCAGTACATGAAAACCTTGGAAAATCAGTCCAAGCCGGAACTAAAAAAGGATTACCGGCACGACGAAAAGCAAAAACCTTTTCACTGCAAAGACGCGAAGGACGCAAAGGAACCGCAAAGTGAAATCAACTGCTTTGGGGGTAAACCGGATCGAGTTCCGGTTTGTACCGTTTCCTTCCGTTTTTCTTCGCGTACTTTGCGTCTTTGCGGTTCAAAGGTTCGTCTTGTGTTCTCTTTTAGTACCGGTACTGCTCCGTTTTATACGGCCCTGTTACCGGCACGCCGATGTAGGCGGCCTGCTCGGCGGTCAGCTCCGAAAGTTGGGCGTTGAGCTTCTTCAGCTGCAGCCGCGCCACCTTTTCGTCCAGATGTTTGGGGAGGGTATAGACCCCCACCGGATATCTTCCCGGATTGGCGAAGATCTCGATCTGGGCGATGGTCTGGTTGGCGAAGGAGGAGGACATGACATAGCTGGGGTGGCCGGTGCCGCATCCCAGGTTGACGAGCCGTCCCTTGGCCAGGAGGATGATCCGTTTGCCGTCGGGGAAGATGACATGGTCCACCTGGGGCTTGATCTCTTCCCACTGGTAGGCTTCCAGCGCCGCCACCTCGATCTCGTTGTCGAAATGGCCGATGTTGCAGACGATGGCCTGGTCTTTCATCTTTGCCATATGGTCATGGGTGATGACGTGGTAGTTCCCCGTGCAGGTGACGAAGATGTCGGCCTTGTCGGCGGCATACTCCATGGTCACGACTCGATATCCTTCCATGGCGGCCTGGAGGGCGCAGATGGGGTCGACTTCCGTCACCCATACCTGGGCGGAGAGAGCCCGCATGGCCTGGGCCGATCCTTTTCCCACGTCGCCGTAGCCGCAGATGAGAGCCACCTTGCCGGCGATCATGACGTCGGTGGCCCGTTTGATGCCGTCCACCAGCGATTCGCGGCAGCCGTAGAGGTTGTCGAACTTGGACTTGGTCACCGAATCGTTCACGTTGATGGCCGGGAAGCGGAGATCGCCCCGCTCATGCATCTGGTAGAGACGATGGACTCCGGTGGTGGTCTCCTCGGTGACACCCTGGATATGGGTGATCCGGGTGGAGTACCAGGTGGGGTCAACGGCCAGCTTGGCCTTGATGGCGGCGAAGAGGATGGTCTCCTCCTCGGAGCCGGGATTGGTCAGGACGCTTGAGTCCGTTTCCGCTCTGGTCCCCAGGTGGAGGAGGAGGGTGGCG
>CAIYUY010000248.1 GCA_903929485.1 uncultured Desulfuromonadales bacterium | reverse complement strand
CATACCCAGCAGGCATCCGTTCACCCTTCGACAAGCTCAGGGCGAACGGATGCAGGTTTGATAACCACCTTATTTCCCGTTCGTGGTGAGCCAGTCGAACCATGAACGGGAAATTGACGCCGATCATGTTATGGTACACTCCTTGTCACGCATCACCTAAGGTTGGCTTTGTCAAGAATGTCCCCCAGTTCGTCCCCCAGTTCGTCGAACATCTCTTGATCGAGGCCTTATCCATGATGATCCTCATTGCCGCAGTCGAGTAGATTAAGCTTTGCCATCGACCGTCCTGCACTGCGAAGGGCTTCGGGACAGTCCCACCGTTCGGTGTGGACCTCGATAAAGACCAGATCATTTGCTGTTGCAGCCTTAGCAAGCGCTTCTTCCAGTTCCCCTTCGGTACGAGCTTCAAGACCCACTCCGCCTCCGAATACTTCCAACAGCTTGTGATAGCGCCATGGCTGGATATCATTGTAGGGGCGATCAACAATTACCCGTTCGATAGTATAGCCATCATTATTAATCAAGCAGATAACCGGTTTTAGTCCGTAGCGTATCATCGTTGAGAGGTCCTGGCAGGTCACCTGAAACGCGCCATCCCCTATAAACAATACAATTTGCCGATCTTTTGCCGCAACGGCGGCGCCCAGAGTTGCTCCAACCGTATAACCGATGGAACCGTAAAAGGTTTGCCCGATGAATGTCGCTCCTTGTGGCATAAGTGTTTCAGCCGCGCTGAAGAGTGATACACCTGTTTCTGCAATTATTATGGATTCGTCCTGTAGAAAGTGGCTCATCCGGTCAAAGAGGCGCTTGATGGTAAGCGGTTTCAGCGTATCAGGCTGATATGGTTCCGTATTCCGATGAACACACCTATTGACGGCACGTTGAATCGTGGAGGATACGGTATCCTGTCGTGACACTCGTTCCGATAGCCCCACTATAAAATCATGAAGATTTATGTTCTGATACGTATGATGCTTGATCTTAACGGATCGGATGTTGGCGTTGATCGTGATGGATTCGTCCAGATACGTTGTAAAACCGCCTGTGTTGAAGTCAGTCATGAGGGACCCAAGGTGCAGGATACAATCAGCTGACTCGATCAAACTCCGCACACAATCGCGACTCCTGTCACCCTCAAAAAGACCGATGAATTGCGGGTGATGTTCTGACAGTACGGCTTTACCCAACATCATGGTGACATACGGGAACCCCGTTTTGTCAAGCAACGTGGCAAATTCGCTCTGGAGTTTGAAACGCAGTAACTCTGCGTCACCGATCACCACCGTGTGCTTCGCGTTACTCAGCATCAAGAGTGCTTCTCCGATTGCCTCTTCCAGCGCACCTTCGTCACTACGAGCGGGCTGCGGAAAAGGGAAAGCGCCCGGACGACGGCACATCATCATAACCATGTCCGAGGGGAAACTGATGTAAACCGGTTGCTGGTGATACAGGCAAGCGGATAACACCCGATCTATTTCAGCAGGAGCCGTTTCAGCGGAAACGAGTTGTGTTGAGGCAACGGTGATTTTCTCATACATTTTTAAAGGAATCTGGTAATCGCCCAGCGTGTGGTGCAGGAGCGGTTTTGTTCGGAAATTAATTGTGGAGGGAGAACCGGTTATCACAACAACCGGCACCCTTTCGGCATATGATCCGGCAACGCCGTTGATGGCGCTCAGTTCTCCAACCCCAAAGGTTGAGGAAAATGCGCCGACGCCCCGAATGCGGGCGTATCCATCGGCAGCATAGGCGGCGTTAAGTTCATTGCATGTGCCGATATACTGTATATCGCTATTCAATACCTGATTGAAGAAACCCAGGACGAAATCTCCGGGAACACCAAAGAGGTGATCCACACCGATCTCCTTCAACCGGTGCAGCAGGTACTCAGCCACCGTTATCTCTGTGTTTATCATAGTAACGTCCTGCCTTGTAGTGTGAGCGTAAAATTATGTAATGTTGGTTTTAGCCGGCAAGTATATCGTCTTGAATCCCCTGATGGATATCGGATTGAACCGCGCCTGACGATACGAGAATGCTTTTGGCCTGGGCCGCCTGCTCCGCAGTGCCGTGAGCAATGACGAGGAACTTGTCGGATTTGAGAGCGTATTCATACTCCATGACACTGTCATGTGGTATACCGATACTGAACAAGGCGGCTCCCAAGGCGCTCAAACCACCGACTACTACCGCACCCTCCAGAGCCCCGATAATCCAACCCACCAGTGGACCGAACACGACCAGCGGACCCATTCCGGGAATGACAAACAGGGCGGAACCAAACAACAACCCCCAAAATCCACCCCAAAGGGCTCCCCGTTTGCCCCACAAGGCCATACGGTCACCGGCATTATAGTAACCGACGACGTGTTCCTCCGTATGATAGTCCTTGCCCACAATGGACAGTTTCTCCATGTCAAATCCTGACTGTTGAAGTTCCTTAATGCTTGCTTCCGCCTCTACATGGGTGCGAAAAATTCCTACTACCGCATTTTTTTCAGACATGATTTTTCCTCCCGGGTTGGTTGACCTGCCAAATTTTATTATTCACCGAAGTTGACTCTGCAACGTACGCGCCTTAAATTATATGTTGCAATGGAGAGTGTAACCGACCGAATGTGTTCGTGTATTTAGAACTGCGAGGTAAAGTGGAAGGGACTTCCGTCGGCGCTATCCGTTATTAGCAACATATATGCCATATATGGCAATACGATCCTGAGTGTTAGGCTGTTAAATTCGTACTACTTTGTCTGATAATCCTGCAAAATGAGGCTGTAACAGTTTCAAACTCCGCAGCATTCTTGCCTCTCCCTTTTGCCACGTACATCAAACGGTCGGCTCTGCCCAACAACGCATTATAAGTCAGGCCGGAATCCGGTGTGCTGGTCACAACGCCGATACTGGCGGTCACCTCCCATCCTGATAGACTGGTCATGGTCTCGAAAGCCCCCACCAAGTTTGTTATGGCCTGACGGACCTGCTCCTCACCGGTTTCCGGATAGCAGATGGCAAACTCATCACCGCCAATACGTCCGGCAATATCTGTCGTACGGATGGTAGTGACAATGGTCTTGCAGACACTTTGAAGCAGTTTGTCCCCCTGTTCGTGCCCCTGGGTGTCGTTGATCTGCTTGAAGTTGTCAAGATCGATAAATGCCAGTGAGAGGGGGTGATCATAGCGATTGTCACGGCTCATCTCCTCCTCTACCCGCTCCCTGAAAGCCCCCGTGTTGAGCATGCCAGTCAACCGGTCGGTATTTGCACGCAGTCGCTCACGTTCCAGGGCTTGTTTCAGTGCTGCCTGAAGAGACACGGTATAGGCGATCAAGACAAAAATTCCGAAGCGAGTCAGGGCATTCCAGGAAAGTATGACGCTGCTTTCTACAGGCTGCTGTATCAGACTGACAATCAGCCAACTTACGGTTGCGGCGACCGCCACGGTTACACCTTCGGCCTTCCCGCAATACCAGGCAGACAGGAGAATGGGCAGTGCATAGAGCAACATCATTGAGACATGGGCCCCTGTGTACCGGTCGATAAAACCGACAAATGCGGTAGATATAATAGAAGCTGCAAAAATAAGGTGATTCTCCGCCATAACACATACCTTCGGAACAGTCAGGACACCCGGCTTGAAGAGCGCATGGAAAGTCTTGCTACTCATGTTCATTTTACCATTTATACGAGTAAATGCTCTAAATTTTGAGTTAATATGTTTATTCTTATATTCGCTGTACTTTTGCAAACCTCCCCAGAATAATGGCGAGAACCGCGCATCCGGCACTACAGAGCGCGCCCATTTTAGCCGCACCTTGAGTTACCGGTTCGGCAAATGCCTCGCCTGCGACAAAGAGGGCAACCGTCAACCCGATCCCGGCAACTAATCCAATAAGGGCCAGTTCTTTAGTTTTCACCTTGGAAGGAAGGGGATAGCCCAGCCTTTGGCCAAGCCAACCCATAATGAATATACCGCTGGTTTTACCAATAACGAGAGAGGCCAACACCAGCCAAGTTGCAGTTCCGATGGAGGTAAACCGTACGCCAGCGTTTACAACGCCAAACATGAACAGTCCGAAATCGACAATAATTTTCCAATCACCTTCAAATCGGGACATGGCGGAATGTTCCCTGGCCTCTTCTTCAAAGAGGTGTAGTCTTTCTCGCCGTGCGTGAGGAAAAAATGGCACAATAAACACAAGTGACAGGGCAGGATGCAGATGGGCTTTAAACAACCCGATCCAACTGAGGGTACCCCCGATTAGCAGGTAGGGCCAATAACTGTTCACCTTGAGATGACGCAAGGCATAGGCAATCATCACTGCGAGGATGGTAAGCATGAGCCAATGAGGCCTGAATGGCAAATGGGGATCGGGATAGAATAGGGCAATAATTGCCAAACCAACAGCATCGTCGACAATTGCCAGCAACAACAAAAAGGAAATGGCGGGGTGGCGCTGGCCAAAGATGATTCGGGCGACCAACCAGGCCAGAGCGATGTCGGTGGCAGTGGGAATACCCCAACCTCGGCGCAGCGCAGGGGTGCCAATTATGGCATTAAGCCCATGATAAATCACCACAGGTCCGACAACACCCCCAAGAGTTGCGAGCAGGGGATTCACTGCCTTGCGTATCGGGTAAAGGTCACCACCAGGCAGACAACTCCTGGTAATCTCTACTGCAGCTATGCCGAAAAACAGCACCATGAAGATATCATTAGTCAGAAAGTGGCAACTGAGAGGCCCGATAAGCGGATCAAAGTTTCTATGGTAGTAGCTCTCGGGGTAAAAATTAGCCCAGGCAAGCGCAACCAGGATTCCGAGGATCAGCGGGAGTGAGAACTCCCGCAACATGCTAATTCGTCTATGCATTATGTTACTCGGTTTTTAAACAGTTAAGAATGGATCTACGGAATCGTACGGCAAGGCAGTGTTACGATTCACATCCAGCTACTTCAAGGTTTATAATGCCAATCCTTCGTTACGCTGTAATTCCAGCATTCCGACCATGGAATTGAGAAGTCCCAACAGAGCTGAGGGCTTGGTAAGATAGTATGGCGCTGCTGTCTGACCGTTGTTTCCGATATGTATGCCGAACAGATCAATTCCTTTCAGTTCAAAAACTTCTTCGTCAGTTATATCATCACCAAAATATACCGCACGCTCTAACCCGAAGCGAGCCATGGCTGCCATAAGTGCCTCTCCTTTGGTGAATGCATTCATAACAAATGGCTGGTTTCGGCTTTCAGAACCAACCGGCCATTCGGCGCCATGGTTGCCTACAAGCAGGTGTGGCTCCATGCCGAGAATAGTCAGGGCATCTTTTCTTGACCGTCCGGTGATCACCGCAACCTTCGCCAGTTCAGCCATTCGTTTCAACGTGGCTCTAACCGGTTCGTCACTCTGTGCCGCGAAACAGTCGTCAACGATCGGCGTCAGGGTGCCATCCAGATCGAAGGCAAACAGGGTATCCGGTGCTACATAGCGGGCAAGGGCAACCAGTCCGTCTGAATCAAAT
>CAIYUY010000247.1 GCA_903929485.1 uncultured Desulfuromonadales bacterium | reverse complement strand
TTTCGGAGCTCAATAACCATGCCTGCATGCCCCCTGTCAACGCTTCGCCGCCCCCCTCGCGAGAGGCCGACGCATGACTCGGAGTCACGGCTGGTCGCTAACCATTACCATGTAGGGACTTTCACCCATTACTCTTTGCCGGCTTTTACCGGCGCTTTCACTACGTCCCTCTCGGGCTCGTCCCTCTCGGGCTCCAACAAGGTCGGCGGAAATGTTCCGTCATGGTTCGACAAGCTCACCACGAACGGAACAGAGGGTAGTTATAAACCTTAATCCGTTCGCCCTGAGCTTGTCGAAGGGTGGGACGGATTTCTGCCTGGTACATTTTTTGTAACGAATCACCTTACGTCAGGAACATCCTCCCTTTTACCATATTTTGACCCGTGTGCAATGCATGCATAAATACACTTGCTTTATTGTTTGCCAAAGCCAACCATCCGCGAGAAACCTCGGAAAGATGGAAATTCCTATGCTATCCAGTTATTTGACAACCAGGGGACTGGGGTTTGTCCGGCGCACCAAGCCCGACACCAGCGTTTCCAAGTAAAAAGCCGTGCCCCCCCTGAAGGAGTGCGCGGCTTTTTAGGTCATGAGTACGCGAGGCGGCGACGGACGGCTGACGGCATATTCAAGGTTAACGGTTCAGCCTCACCGCGAAAGCGGCGTAAACCGTCCGGCCATTGAAACCATCAGACTCCTGCTTGTAGCCAAATTCGGCCGATGAAGTATCGTTACAGTTAATCGTTCAGGCTCTCTCCGATCAGTCGTCGACTTCCTCCGACACCGCATGAAGTCCATGAGCGTCCTGTAACCGCAGTAAGCTACCAGAAGAGTGCTAAAGAGTGATAATGGTTCCATGGCAAGACTCCTTGTAGTTGATTCGGTAAAACTCGGAAACTATTCAAGCTAACCCGCTCGTTACCTTGACGCGATCATCTCCGCATGGGGCGATGACCAAGTTATACTGCGGGTAATCGGATTACGCATCTCCTTCTCCCCTTGCTCCAGAAGTTCCTGAAGTAATTTCGGATCCCCATCGCCTCTATCCGCTACCGCCGTGGTTGCCTTCCATTTCGGATCCCCATCACCTTTATCCGCTACCGCCGTGGTTGCCTTCCCTTGACGCAACGCCGATTCCGCAATGATCTCTTCTATGGAGCCCCATCTCCTCCCCTGGCTAACGGAAAGAGATCCCTTATTAAGGTCTGTTTTATTTTCGCACAGTGCGGCGGAACCAGTCAACAAAATACTCATGGTTATCATGATGCTCAAAAATAAATTATTGATTCTTACCATTACTTTCTCCCTTTTTGTCTGATTGCTCTGGTTGATCCAACGACACGGAAATAAAAAAAGCCGAGTTGCCTCAAATATCGTCAGGATATTTCGGCAACCCGGCTGTCTCTGAGAGACCCTATGGGCTTTCCGTCCCACCCTCGCGGATGGTTTAGTAGTATCGTGTATCGTTTGCTATTTGATTGTGTTATCCGTATACCAATACATTACCCATGTTGTCAACTATTTTTTTTCTGTTACTTTTGTGTATTTAAAAAATTCCAGCGGCGGGAAGTTTCGATACGAGTGAACCTCTACCCCAAATAAGGTACGCCATGGACGATACGGGGCAAGATCATATGCACGATTTCTCCAGCTAAAAATAAAATCGAATAATAGCAAGCAGTTATGTTTTTATTTACTTTGGCACGGATAGTGCTATAGAGAAGATACAAGTTACTACACACATAAAAAAGGAGTTTCCCCATGAAAAAAGTTCTTTCCGCTATCGTTGCCGCTCTCGTTGCTCTTTCTTTCGCCGGTGTTGTTTGCGCCGCTGAGCCCGTTGTTGCTCCTGCTGCTGCTCCCGCCGCCGCTGACGTGAAAAAAGAAGAAAAAGCTCCCGCAAAGAAAAAAGCCAAGAAAGCCAAGAAAGCCAAGAAAGAAGCTGCTGCTCCTGCTGCTGACGCTGCTGCTCCGGCTGCCAAGTAATTTCTGTTTCCCCAGGGAACTGAAAAAAGCCGTACCCGAAAGGGTGCGGCTTTTTTTGTACGAAGAAAGGGAGGAGAGGTTGGCGGGGAAGACAAAAAGAGTTATCGGATCGGAAACGGCGCGGATGCTGGAGTTGGGGCACCCGTGGATCATCGCCGACGAGTATACGAAAAAATGGCCGGCAGGCGCCATGGGTGAACTGGTAGAGATAGTCGACTCCGCCGGCAGATTCAGTGGAACAGCCTTACTGGAACCAGGCGAACGACTCATCGCCCGACTGCTGTCGCGAGAACCGATGACCCTGAACCGGAGCTGGCTCATGGAGCGGCTGACTGCCGCACTCAGACTACGAAAGGAGCATGCGGAACTTGGAGACACGGACGCTTTCCGATTGGTTAACGGCGAGGGAGACGGTCTCCCCGGGATCACCGTCGACCGTTACGGCGACTACCTCATGGTGCAACTTTATTCGGAAGGGTGGCGGCCGCACCTGGCGCCCCTGACTCAGGCGCTGCAAGAGTTGCTGACGCCACGGGGAATCTACGAGAAAACCCGACCGCAAAATACCCGTAATCTTGAGACCGCCGCCGACACAAAAAAATACGGCCGCCTCCTGGTAGGAAGCGCCGCCCCCCAGCGACTCACCGTCCGGGAAAACGGGCTGAACTATCTGGTGGAACTGGAGCGGGGGCTGAATACCGGGCTCTTCCTGGATCAACGGGTCAATCGCCGTGACCTGATCCTTCGCGTTAAAGGTAAAAACGTCCTCAATCTCTTTGCCTACACCGGCGCTTTCTCCGTGGCCGCGGCGGCAGGGGGAGCAAACTCCGTCACGTCGGTGGACGTTTCTCCCACCTATATGGAGTGGGCCAAGGAAAATTTCGGCGCCAACAGGCTTAATCCCAAGGCGCATGAGTTCATCATCGGTGACTGCAAAAAGAGTGTGGGCGATCTTCTTGACAGGGATAAAAAGTACGAGATCATCCTCATGGACCCCCCCTCCTTCTCCACCACGGCCAAAAACAGGTTCACCACCAAGGGGGGGACATCGGATCTGCTGGCCGAGACACTCCCCCTGCTTCGTCCCGGGGGGCTCTTCATCGCCTCATCCAACCATCAGAAGGTGGACGTGGCGGAATACCTGAAGGAGCTGCGGCGTGGCGCTCTCCAGGCAAAGTGCGATCTGAGGGTCATCACGTTGGCAGGCCAGTCGGCGGATTTCCCCTACTCAGTCACCTTTCCCGAAGGGCGCTATCTCAAGTACGCCATCTGCGTTAAGGCGTAAGCATGAATTTCGCCATGAAAGCTGAAGATGAGATAACTCCCGGCCGCTATCGTCACTACAAGGGGAACTATTACCAGGTCGTGGGAACGGCCCGTCACAGCGAAACCGAGGAGAGAATGGTGGTCTACCGCTGTCTCTACGGTGATGGCTCTCTCTGGGTCCGACCTCTGGCCATGTTTTTGGAAACCGTAATAAGTGACGGCCGGAACGTTCGGCGATTTCAGCTTGTTGAAAAGGAGTAGGATACGTGGCACTCATATCACTGCGCAACATAACCCTGGCTTTCGGCGGCCCTCCGCTACTGGACGGGACAAATCTTCAGATCGAACCGGGCGACCGACTCTGCCTCATGGGACGAAACGGTTCCGGCAAGTCCACGCTCTTCAAGCTCATGGGTGGAGAGTTTCCTCCCGATTCAGGAGAGATCTCCCGCCAGCAGGGACTGCGGGTGGCCCTGGTCTCCCAGGAAGTCCCCCTGGGGCTCTCCGGAACTATCTTCGACGTGGTTGCCTCGGGAATGGGGAACGCGGCGGAACTTTTAAGCGAGTACCACCATGTGGGGCACCTCCTTGCCTCCGGGGGGGATGAGGAGCTGCTTAAACGGCTGGAAAGCATCCAGAAGTCACTGGAAGATTGCGACGGCTGGTCACTGGAACAGGAGGTGGAACGGGTTCTGGAGCGACTTGCCCTGGACCCTGACGCCGAGTTCGCCACCCTTTCCGGCGGCACCAAGCGCCGCGCCCTGCTGGCCCGGGCGCTGGTCTCCAAACCGGATATCCTCCTTCTTGACGAGCCCACCAACCACCTGGATATCGATACCATCATCTGGCTGGAAGATTTCCTCCTTAAAAACGTCAAGACCGTTCTCTTCGTCACCCATGACCGAGCCTTTGCCCGACGGCTGGCCAATCGAGTGGCGGAACTGGACCGGGGACGACTCTACTCCTTTACCTGCGGCTACGACACCTTCGTGGAAAGGCGCGAGGCGCTTCTGGAGGCGGAGATCACCCGGCAAGCCCTCTTCGATAAGAAGCTGGCCCAGGAAGAGGCATGGATTCGCCAGGGGATCAAGGCCCGCCGGACGAGAAACGAGGGGCGGGTCACGGCGTTGAAAAAGCTGCGAGATGAACGGCGTCAACGACGGGAACGGCTCGGCTCGGTAAAGATGGAGCTTCAGGCGGCGGAGCGCTCCGGCGCCCTGGTGGTGGAGGCGCTGGATGCCGGCTTCGGTTATGACGACAAAAACATTCTCAACGGTTTCTCCACCATCATCACCCGAGGGGATCGGATCGGGATCATCGGTCCCAACGGCTCGGGCAAGACGACCCTCCTCCGGCTCCTGTTGGGAGAGTTGATCCCCCAACAGGGAGAGATTAAGCTGGGAACCCGTCGGGAGGTGCTCTATTTCGACCAGATGCGGGCCCAACTGGACCCGGATAAAACGGTTCAGGAGAATGTGGGAGAAGGGAATGACACCCTGGTCATCAACGGCAGACCACGGCATATCATCGGCTATCTTCAGGATTTTCTCTTCTCTCCCGAGCGGGCGCGAAGCCCGGTGCGCATTCTCTCCGGCGGCGAGCGGAACCGTCTCCTGCTGGCGAAACTTTTCACCAAGCCTTCCAACCTCCTGGTCATGGATGAGCCGACCAACGACCTGGACGCCGAGACTCTGGATCTTCTGGAGGATCTCCTCATGGAGTATTCCGGCACCCTCCTCCTGGTAAGCCATGACCGGGAATTCCTCAATAACGTGGTGACCAGCACCCTGGCGGTATCCGCCGACGGTCACGTCCGGGAATCCGTGGGAGGATATGACGACTGGTTGAGGCAGGCAGCCGCGGGGACAACCGAGGCCCCCACCACGAGCAACCCGGCCCCCCTGGCCAAGGCCAAGCTCCCCACGGAACGTGTGAAAAAGCTCAGTTTCAAGGACGAACGGGAGTTGGAGAGCCTCCCCGGGCAAATCGCGCTCCTGGAAGCGGAGCAGAAGCGGCTCCACGATTCCCTTGCCGATCCCCAATTCTATCGAAGCGGCGGTGCGGAAGTGGCGCGGACGACGTCGCGACTGGAGGAGTTGGAACGGGAACTGGCGGAGATTTACCGGCGGTGGGAAGAGCTGGAACTGTAGGGGCACGGCATGCCGTGCCCGGAATCTGTAACGCAATTCGGTCGGCAGGGCGATTTTCGCAGGGGCGCGGCTTGCTGCGCCCGCATTTTACCGTTCGTGGGGGCACGGCGCGCCGTGCCCCCGCATAAACGGATTATTTGGGAACTTTTTCCCAGTCTTCCAAAAACTTCTTGATGCCGGCATCGGTGAGGGGATGCTTGGCCAGTTGCAGCATGACCGAGTAGGGGATGGTGCAGATATCCGCGCCGATGAGGGCCGAGTTCAGCACATGAATGGGGTTTCGGATACTGGCGACGATGATTTCGGAGGTGTAGCCGTAGTTGTCAAATATGGTCCGGATCTCCTCGATGATCTGCATCCCGTCCTGGGAGATATCATCCAGACGTCCCACGAAGGGGGAGACGTAGGCGGCTCCGGCCTTGGCCGCCAACAGCGCCTGAAGGGGGGAAAAGATGAGAGTCACATTGACCTTGATCCCTTTTTCATGGAAGATTCTGGTCGCCTTGAGCCCCTCCGATGTCATGGGACACTTGATGACGATATTGGGGTGAATGGCTGCAAGCTCCAACCCTTCACGAACCATCCCCTCGGCGTCCAGCGAGATCACCTCGGCGGAGATCGGCCCATCGACGATCTCAACGATCTCGGAGATGACCTCCCTGAAATTGCGCCCCGCCCTGGCGATGAGCGACGGATTGGTTGTTACCCCATCCACCAGACCCAGCGCATGGGCCTCGCGAATCTCGTTCACATCTGCGGTATCGATAAAAAACTTCATGCGTTATCTCCCATTTTAAAATATATTTAGTTTAGTCGGCTCTATAACGTCTTATTTCTTCTTTTTTAAATCACACTTTGAATTTTACTCCTCCTCCCGTTTTATCGCTTCAACTCTCTTGTCATGCTGAATGAAGTGAAGCCTCTACTTATTAAACAGAAGCAGATCCTTCACTACGTTCAGGATGACAAGCAAGAGTCAGGCGGGGGTGTGCGCTACCTGCTCCTGATACTTTTCCAGGCAGGCCATGGAACAGAAATGAATCCGCGCTCCGTCATGCCTCCCGATAACGGCGTCATCAGCCGCCACATATACCCCGCAAACAGGGTCACGAAACGTCTCTTCTTCGACTTTTTCCTGCTTCTTCCCGATCTTCCCCGCGGAACTCTTCTTTACCAGGAGATAGATGAAGTAACCGATGAGAATAAAGATGAGCATCCGCCCCATGGTATCTCCTTTTTTAGATTCTGGTGACTCGCTCCGCCAGGGGTAACGCCCGGAGGAGTGAGGTTATGCTTCTCCCCAGCAGGGGATGGATGAGCTCCGGGGCGATCTCGGCCAGCGGCTCCAGCACGAATCGACGCAGGTGGAGCCGCGGGTGCGGCAGGGTGAGAAACTCCCCGTCAAGGACGAGATCATCATAGAAAAGAAGATCCAGGTCCATGGTGCGGGGTCCCCACCGGAGATCCCTGATCCTCCGGAAAACCTCGCTTTCTATTCGTTGCAGTTCCCCGTGAAGATCGCCGGGGGAAAGCCCGGTTTCCAGTTGCAGCACGGCGTTGAGAAAAGGCTCCTGCTCCACCCCGCCCACCGGTTCGGTGTCGTAAAATCCGGAAACGGCGATTATTCCGCTCCGGGGAATTTTCCCCAGCTCCCCAATGGCCCGAAGCAGATGAGAATCCCGCTCTCCCTGGTTGGAACCCAGGGCTATGAAGGCGACAACATTCATTCGCTGATTAGAACACAAATGAGAGCGGTTCGTCAACAGCTCCCGCCGGCGCGTTCAATGGGGCGATTCCGACTGGCTCTTGGCCACCAGGTAGTAGACGATTCCCAGAATCAGGAGAGTTCCCGCCAAAAAAATCTGGGTTTTCAGATCGTCATGACGCAGGGTGGAGATGAGTATTTCCCGAATCAGGGCGACGATGATGACCCCGATGAAGACGAGGATATTGAATTTACCCCCCTTCAAGGTCTTGATCTCGTTGTCCATCAGCTCGATCATCATCCAGATGATAAGCAATGTTCCCAACGCCCCCAGTATCCCCTTTTCCGCATCCCCCACAAAAACATGGCAGATATCCCAGATAAAGAGCCCCACTACCCCCAAAGAGACTCCGGCCAGGGCGATCACCAGGATCAGGTTGAGGCCGTAGGTAAAACGCTCCGCCAGATGGATCAGTTTGGACTCGATTTTGTGCGACAGGAAAACCTTCTGCAGCTCTTCCTCCTGATAGGAAGCGCTGATGATATCCAGGTTGATGTCGACGATCAGCTCCACCGCGTTACGGTACGCGCGCCGCTCCTCAGCCGCTTGAATGTTTTCCTGTAACAGTTCCACGAGAAAGCGGCGAACCACATTCATGGCCGCATTCACGAAGTGCGCATTGAGTCCGGTACGCACATGGGAGCGGCCGATCCGTTGCAGGGTGTGGTGGTAGCTGTTGTCATAAATTCCGGAAAAGAGCCCCATGAACCACTCCTGATGGATCTCCTTCTGCCGCCGCAGCAGTTGATCGTCCCGCAGAAGAGCGGCCGTCTCCGGAATCCCCAGGAGAAAGTCGTAGAATATGCTGGTCAGCCTCTCCTTATTCGCCTCGGCCAGGGGGCGAAGAGCCTTCAGGAGCTCCGCATCCCCTTCCGTGAAATTATAATGTCCCTTGATATCCTGCATGGTCAGCATGTCCGGCACACTCCTTTAACCTGAAAACGGCAGTTGAACCAGTGAGGCACGGAGAAAAGGAGAGAATCTGATTCCAGGCTAGTACCCTGTCCGGCTTGATCTTGCGGTATGTACCCCAAGGAACCCGAGTGAACCGTGATTCGTAAGATAACTCACTGACACGACGAAAAACAAAAACAGTTTCACCGCAAGGACGCAAAGGAACCGCAAAGGAACCCCAAAGTAAAAGCCTTTTTTGGGGTATACCGAAAAAGAATCCAGGTTCGTTGTTTTTCTCTATTTTCTTTGCGTACTTTGCGTCTTTGCGGTTCAAGGTATCACGAAACTTTAAGCCGGACGGGGTACTAG
>CAIYUY010000246.1 GCA_903929485.1 uncultured Desulfuromonadales bacterium | reverse complement strand
TGACGGTGCAAACACAGACGTCATGCCCGAGTGCTTTTATCGGGCATCCATAATTTCAAACACTTACAAACTGGATTCCCGCTCAAAACCGTTGCGGGAATGACAACCAATAGATGTGATATTTAGAAGTGCCGAGTCCCTTATCCGAGATTGACATTGGTCACAGTTATGACCGACCGCCTTCCTCAACGGCAACCCGGCCCCTCTGATCCGGATGCGGCTGGGCCGCACGCGCCACGCTACCCGGCGGACACACTCCCGCCCTTCCGGAGTTTTTCCATCGTCTCGCCACTTTATATTGTTATTAATGTGGGTGCATGGTAAGATCTAGCCTGATAATTACAGGGGAGCAATGGTCGACATTACCATCAAGGGCCGACTGTAACAACGTAGGGGAGGGGAAAGTGTCCATGAAAAGACGTGAGTTTTTGAAAGGAGCCGGCGTGGCGACCCTGGCGGCCGCCACCGGAGCCCCTCTGTTGCTTCTCGGCGGCTGCGGTGGCGACAGTAGCGCCGCGCCCGCCGACAAGCTTGTGTTTGACTACACGGAGACCCTGGAATCAATACGGGCAAAGATCGCCCACAACGGCTACCGCTTCACCGTGGGGCACACCTGGGTCTACAACAATGACAGGTTTCCCGGGGCACCGACAGCTCCTCAGGAAATCAACCCACTCAACAACACGACCCCCGCTGCTCATACCGAATCATCTCTGCTCGGAGCCGGGGCGCTCCCGTCCCGCTATGATCTGCGGAACCTGAATGGACATAATTATGTGGGCCCCGTGCGGGATCAGGGAGATTCCCAGATGTGCTGGGCCTACTCCGCGTGCGATGCGGCCGGCAGCACGTATAACGTCAAGCGGGGGCTGTATGACGATGCCTGCCTTATCCTGGCGCCCATGTTTCTGAAATGGTTCCAGAGAATGGGGGCCGGCGATAATCTGGTCGCCTTTCAGGGGTTGTCCTACCTGGGCTATAATGGCGAAAGCGGCTGCTGCCGGGAGGTGGATTTTCCCGTTTCCGGTTTCCATAATTTTTTAGGCGCATCACCGGATATACCACAGTATCTCCTCGACCGGGCGAAAAACGCCGAACGGTTCAGGTTCAGGAGATTCGGCAGGATCTTTCCGGTAAAGTATGCAGACACAACGTTACAGATCAAACATGCCATCCTGAAATACGGAGGGGTCAAGGCTGCGGCATTAGTGACGGCGGCATTCGCGGCATATACGTCGGGAGTTTTTGAGGATACCTTCGTGACGCCTGATCAGGAGATTTACTACAGAAGTGATTCGGGACACGCCATAGCCCTGGTCGGCTGGGACGACAATCCTCCGGAAGGGGGGGACGGTTGCTGGATTCTGCGCAACAGTTGGGGCGAATCCTGGGGCGAAGGGGGCTACATGAGGATTCGTTACCACTCGGCCCACGTTAATTGTGCCGCTGAATTCATTGAAGCGTTCAATCCCGGAGAAAACGCCATCTTCAACATCAGTGGTGTCATAACCGGCGCTGTTCCCGTCGAGGGCGCTGCGACGCTGACGCTGACGGGCGACGATTCGTTTGCCGTCACTCCTTATCCAGGCACGTACGTCTTCAACGGTATCGCCAACGGGAGATATCTGGTGACTCCCGCATGCACCGGCTATACTTTCGAACCGAAGGAGCGCGAGGTGATCATCACGGACGGAGACGCCGCCAACGTGGATTTTACCGGAACCAAGCAGTAGTTATGGCTCTTGGACCGTATGGTGGGGAAGGGACAAAACAGTATGGAGATCATCATGAAACTATTAGCGCTTCTGTTATTGGCGGGGCTCTGTTGTACCGGGTGCAGCAGTGATGGCTCAACAGGGCTCTACAGCATCTCGGGAAGAATCACCTCGTCCGGCGTCGGTCTGGATTCCGTAACAGTAACGGTGACGGTTTCCGGCGGCGCAACGCCGTTGACGGCAACGACGGACGCCCTGGGCAACTATCGCTTCAGCGGCATTGCCAACGGGTCATATTCCGTCAGCCCAAGCAAAGCCGGCTATACCTTTACCCCGGCGGCGAGGCCGGTGGTAATACGTCGGACTGATGAGACGGGGGGCGATTTTACGGCAGCCGCGGCGCCGGCGCCGGTCACCATCCAGCTCCCCAAAACAGGCCAGACCGTTGTTGAAGTCATTAATGATGATGGTGATTTGCAAAAAGGGGCGGCGTGGCCGTCGCCCCGTTTTGTCGACAACGGTAACGGGACGGCTACGGATACGTTGACCGGCCTGGTCTGGCTTAAAGACGCCGGCTGCATCGGTATGACGAACTGGACCGACGCTCTTGCCGCCGCACTCTCCCTGAAAAGCGGCATGTGCAGCCTGTCTGACGGGTCGACCGGCGGTGACTGGCGGCTGCCCAATCTGAATGAACTGCAGAGTCTGCTCGACATAAGTCATGAAAATCCCGCGCTGCCGAACAATCCGTTCACAAGGGTGACTGCCGCGCAGCACTGGACGGCAACCACATCGCCTGAACTGTCGTATCTCGCCTGGATCGTCTATATGGACATGGGATACATAACGACTCTCGGCAAAACCGGTCAGGCCGTTGTCTGGCCGGTCCGCGGTGACGGGGTGGACGGCCGGGTCCGGCTCCCCAGGACCGGGCAGACGTACAGCTACGCCGCAGGAGACGACGGATATCAGCAGAAGGGCGCCGTACTCCCAGAACGCCGTTTCACCGATAACGGTGACGGCGCCATCACCGATAACCTTACCAGCTTGGTCTGGCTGAAAAATGCTAACTGCGTCGAAGAGACAACCAGCGCAGTGCGGAAAATCAAGAGATATGGCGCGTTGCAGGCCAATCCGTCGCTGGTCTGGACTGCGGCGCTGGCGTCAGGGGTATGCGGACTGAGCGACAACTCCAGCCCGGGCGACTGGCGTGTGCCGAACCGCGGTGAATTGCAGAGCCTCATGGACCGATCCCACGGCAATCCTCCCCTGCCGGCCGATCACCCCTTTGAAAATGTCGTGCAGAATGCGTACTGGACATCCAGCGCTTTTGCTCAACCGGATGGAGCGCGCACGCAGCTGAGATGGATCGGTTATTTTGATAGCGGCGCCGTAAACATCAGGATCATTCAACCTGCGGATGGCGACTGCTACACCTGGCCGGTTCGCGATCTGAAACCGATCGCAAGATAGGCCCCTCTGATTTGCGGAAAAAGCGCAAGAGCCATAGTGTGTCGATCATCTGCTAATCCTTGAACGGGTTGAGGGAACGTGGATAGATGTAAATTTCCAACGCCCCCCCGCGGCATGGGAGCTGTTGTTCCCGAAAACCCCACGCCCCGCGCCGCGCTTCACCCGACTTCCTCATACTCCCGCTCCCGAAACGCCACCCCCAGCGACTCCGCCAGAGCACGCACCGCGGCGACATCAAGCCCCGGCACCGTCACGGCGCTGGCGGTAACGGAAGGGATCTGCTGTTTCGCCTGGCTCAAAAAGTCGCAGACCGCCTGGAAACCCTGGTCACCGAAAGGGGTGTTGCAGAGCCGGACATAGGTGGCGGCGTCGGCGGCGTTGAGACTCACCGAAATGCTATCCACAATCCCCGCCAACTCCGGTAGAATGTTTCGGCCATGGACCAGGTTGGCCTGACCATCGGTGTTGATCCTGATCCGGCGCCCCTTCCTCTTCAGCGCCGCCGCTACCTCCTTCACCAGCTCCAGTCTGACCAGCGGCTCACCATAGCCGCAGAAGACCACCTCGTCATAGCCGGAGTGCTCATCAACGGCCGCCAGCACCTCGCCGACGTCCGGTTCGTGCTCCAGTTGCAGGAAGTGCCCTTTCACGGTAAAATCTTCGAACTTGGGGCAGAAGGAGCAGTGGTTGGAGCAGCGGTTGGTGATATTGAGGTAAAGGGAATTTCTGATGCGATAAGCGATGCGGGCCGACTGCTCCCCTCCCAGACGGAAGAGCCGCTTGGCATTGAGGGTAGTGATCCGGGCCACGTCTTCCAGGGAGAGCCCCTTCACCTGCGCCACTTTTTCGGCGGTGAGGCGAACATGGGCCGGCTCGTTGCGCTTACCCCGATAAGGAACCGGCGACAGATAGGGGGCGTCGGTCTCCAGGAGAAGATGCTCGATCTTCACCCCCCGCACCACCTCCCTGAGCGTCTCGTTATGGGGAAAGGTCACCGTGCCGGGGATGGAAAGATAAAAACCCATTTCAACGCATTCCCGGGCCATGACCAGATCACCGGAGAAACAGTGAAGCACCCCCCCCACCTCCCCTGCCCCTTCTTCCCGGAGAATGGTCATGACCCGCTGGTGGGCGTCCCGGTCGTGAACGACGATGGGGAGGGAGAGTTCCCGAGCCAGGCCGATGAACCGCCGGAATACCCGTTCCTGATCCTCCCGGGGGGAACGGTCCCGGTAGAAATCCAGCCCGATCTCGCCGATGGCTCGCACCTTGGGGTTGTCAATGGCCAGGGAGCGGATGAGATCATAGCACTGTTCGGTGACCCGGCCGGCGTCATGGGGGTGAACGCCCACTGCGCAGATCATGGAGTCGTAACGGTTGGCCAACCGGCAAGCGGCGATGCTGGACTCAATGTCGGCCCCCACCACCACCATCCGGCCGACCCCGGCGGCTTGCGCCCGTTGGAGCATGAGGTCGAAATCATCGTGAAATTCATGCCCGTAGATATGAGTGTGTGTGTCCATAAGAAAATTCATGTAAAACTCCTCCCCAGCCATTTCTTTTTACGAAAATAGATCATCATCCCCAGCACCAAAAGCGCCATGACGACAAGAACCGCGGGATACCCCCACTCCAGGGCCAGCTCCGGCATGTTTTTAAAGTTCATCCCGCCTTATCAGAAAAACCCTCTTTACCCGGGACGTCCCGGATGGTTACCATGGAACAACTTACCCGTTACTCTTCTCCCGGTAAAAAATCAACTGCAAACGTTCGGCGGCATCACCCGTGGCAATGAGGGCCGGACTCAGGGGGCATACGCCTCGATTTCCGTGATCCGGCTGTAGCCACCCAGGGAGCTGTTTACCAGCACCCTTATCCGGTCCGTGGTCACCGCCGGAAAGATGACAGTCGTCCGGATCAGGCTGTTTCCCACGATGCTCCCCCCCGGAACCGTCACCCAGGATGAGCCGTCCCAGCACTGAACGTCAAAGGAGGTGATGCCGTATTTCGTAAACGTCTGGTCCGCCGTCGGCTCCACCGGGGCGATTAAATTGTCCTGCAGGGTAAAAACATCGATCTCGTCGATGCTCCTGGCGCCGGCGAAGGTGATTTGCACCCAATCAGGGTAGAGATTATTGGTCCCGTCGTTCCACCCGCCGCCGCTCCCCCAGGCAACCCCTTTCCTGTCGCCATTGTTAACCGCCGCCACGGGATAATTGACGCTGTAAACAGAGGAGGCCGTGGCAACCCCGCCGTTGGCCGCCAGAGCCACGTTGGTTCGAGCCACCGAACCGGTCACCGTCACCGTCACCGCCGACGAGGAAGCCGATCCCCCCTGGTTATCATAGGCTCTGGCCCACAAGGTGTATATTCCCGCCGGGACGGAGCTCCAGCTGAAACCGTAGGGCGCGGCGGCGCTCCCCAGCAGCGTTGTCCCGTTGTAGAATTCAACCGTCGTCACCGTCCCGTCCGGATCGGAAGCCGTCGCCGTCAGTTCCACCCTGGCCGGAGCAACATAGGTTGCCCCCACTGCCGGGGATGTCAGCGCCACCGTCGGCGGCTGGTTGGTTGCGGCAATCACGCCGTACGCCTCGATCTCCGTGATCCGGCTGTAGCCACCCAGGGAGCCGTTTACCTGCACCCTGATCCGATCCGTGGTCACCGCCGGAAAGGTGACCGTCGTCCGGACCAGGCTGTTTCCCCTGATGCTCCCCCCCGGAACCGTCACCCAGGATGAGCCGTCCCAGCACTGAACGTCAAAGGAGGTGATGCCGTATTTCGTAAACGTCTGGTCCACCGTCGGCTCCACCGGGGCAATTAGATTGTCCTGCAGGGTAAAAACATCGATCTCGTCGATGCTCCCGGCGCCGGCGAAGGTGATTTGCACCCAATCAGGGTAAAGATTAGTGGTCCCGTCGTTCCACCCGCCGCCGCTCCCCCAGGCAACCCCTTTCCTGTCGCCATTGTTAACCGCCGCCACGGGATAATTGACGCTGTAAACAGAGGAGGCCGTGGCCACCCCGCCGTTGGCCGCCAGAGCCACGTTGATTCGAGCCACCGAACCGGTCACCGTCACCGTCACCGCCGGCGAGGAGGCCGATCCCCCCTGGTTATCGTAGGCTCTGGCCCATAAGGTGTATATTCCCGCCGGGACGGAGCTCCAGCTGAAACCGTAGGGCGCGGCGGCGGCGCTCCCCAGCAGCGTTGTCCCGTTGTAGAATTCAACCCTCGTCACCGTCCCGTCCGGATCGGAAGCCGTCGCCGTCAGTTCCACCCTGGCCGGAGCAACATAGGTTGTCCCCACTGCCGGGAATGTCAGCGCCACCGTCGGCGGCTGGTTGGTTGCGGCGATCGCGCCATACGCCTCGATCTCCGTGATCCGGCTGTAGCCACCCAGGGAGCCGTTTACCTGCACTCTGATCCGGTCCGTGGTCACCGCCGGAAAGGTGACCGTCGTCCGGACCAGGCTGTTTCCCCTGATGCTCCCCCCCGGAACCGTCACCCAGGATGCGCCGTCCCAGCACTGAACGTCAAAGGAGGTGATGCCGTATTTCGTAAACGTCTGGTCCGCTGTCGGCTCCACCGGGGCGATTAAATTGTCCTGCAGGGTAAAAACATCGATCTCGTCGATGCTCCTGGCGCCGGCGAAGGTGATCCGCACCCAATCGGGGTAGAGATTATTGGTTCCGTCGTTCCACCCGCCGCCGCTCCCCCAGGTAACCCCTTTCCGGTCGCCGTTGTTCACCGCCGCCACGGGATAATTGAGACTGTAGACAGAGGAGGCCGTGGCCACCCCGCCGTTGGCCGCCAGGGCCACGTTGGTTCGGACTGTCGGGTAAAAGTTGGCCATCACACTACCCGGACCGTCCATGGTAACCGTGGTCACGGCGTTGCCGGGAGAGGCCACCGGACCGCTCCAACCGGAGAAGAGATAGCCGGGTGCGGCCACCGCCGACAGGTTGACAATTGACCCGGCGGGATAAAACAATCCGGAGACCGGTAAGACCGTCCCGCTCCCTGCCGGAGAGAGCCCCGTGGTGAGCCGGTACTGCGTCACATAGGTAGCCGTAACGGTCCGATCCGCCGAGAGAGTCACCGCGCACGAGCTGCCGCTGTAGCTGTCACACCCTGACCAGACGTTGAAGGTATTCGCGCCCGCAATCGCCGGCGCCGTCAACGTCACCGAGATTCCCGGAAGATAACTACGGGTAAAGGTAGTGCTGCCGGCGCCGCTCCCCGTGAGGTCGGGAGGGGCCACCGTCACGGAGAGACCGGCGGCGGGATTGACGGAGGTGACGGTAAGAATTTTAGGCGGCTGGGTCGTAAAGCTCCAGCTCATGGCAGCGGCAGGCGCTCTCCCCGCTGCATCGGTAACTCCGGTGGTGACGGTTGCCGTATAGTCGGTGTTGGGCGAGAGAGGTAGCGAAGGGGTAAAGGTAGCAGTGGCGGTAACGGCGTCATAGGCCACGCTTCCGATCACGCCGTTGTTCACCTTGAAGGTTGCCGTGGTGAAGGTTTCGCCCTTCATGGCGCTGCCGAAGGTGGCTCTGATAACCCCCGTCACCAAAACTCCGGTGGCGCCGTCAACGGGATCGGTGGAACGGAGCGTGGGGGGGGGAAGGAGAGATACGACTGCCGCGTTCAGCCTGATCCGCGGCTTGACCAGGTGGTTGCGGCTGTCCGTGATGGGGAGAGCGGTGGAGATCAGGGCGTTCAGCAGTTCGGTCACGGTGGCGGTGGGTTTGGCGGACTTGAGCACCGCCCAGGCGCCGGCGACATGAGGGGTGGCCATGGAGGTGCCGCTCAGGTAACCATAACCGGCGCCGGGAAGCGAGGAGTAGATGGAGGAACCGGGGGCCAATAGATTGAGCAGGGAGGCGCTATTGGAGTAGCTCGCCACGCTGTCCGACTTGGTGGTGGCGCCGACGCTGATAGCGGAGGAGATACAGGCGGGATAACTGATCTTGGTGGAAGAAGCATCGTTCCCCCCGGCGATAACCGTGGCGATTCCCACGGAGCGGAGAGCATCGATGGCGGCTTTGGTGGCGGCTTCATCCTCGTCGCAATTGCCGGAGTAGAGCCCGCCGCCGAGACTCATGTTGACGGCGGCGATGCGGTAACTCTCCTTCAGGGCATAGACTCGCCCGAGACCGGCGATGATGTCGGAGTCAAAGGCCATGATGCAGGGGGCGGTCCCGCCACAGTAGGAAGCCGAGTCACTGCGGGAAAAAAGCTGGATGGCGATGATCCCCGCATCCTTGGCCACGCCGCTGAACCCTGCGTTGGCGCCGGCGGCTATGCCCGCCACATGAGTCCCGTGATAGCATCCGGGGAGAGCGCCGCTGCAATTGACGCCGGCGCCGCTGCCGATCATGGTCTCCTGACCGTTGGGGCAAAGGGGGGTGATGGCGTAGGGGGAATAAGTGGTGGAATAGCAGGCTTCGGATACCACCTTGCCGGCCAGGAACGGATGAGCGCCGTCCACCCCCGTATCCAGGATGGCGACGTTCTGGCCGGAGCCGGTGTAGCCGCCAAAGGAACCGCCGATCCCGCCAATAAGAGGGACGCTCTGGATCAGGGTGGGATAGACAACTGAGTCCTCCTGGATAAGCTCCAGATCCGGCGACGCCGCCAGCGCCGAAAATTCGTCGGAATCGACCTCCAGGGCCATGTAGGGGATGAAGTCGAAGCGCTTGGCCGTTGCGGCATGTTTTTGCGACACCCTGGTCAGGAGGCGCTGCTGTTTCCTTGTAATTGCTTGCCGTTGCCTCGTAATCCCATCAGGCGCCCTGATATTCGATTCGAGACCAAAGCCATCAACCAGCTCCGGAGGCGGGGTCACCCGGAGGATGACCCGCACCGTCCCTTCCCGGAGTAACGCTGCATCGATCCGGTCATAATGGGAAATATCCAGCTTCGGCGCCCCGGCCGGCCGCTCTCTCAGGAGGTGCGGCGGCAGTTCGGCGGCGACAAGCGGCAGGGAGGTGATCAGGATCAGAACGAAGGTCGGAAAGATTATTTTTCTCATAACATTCCCCCGTAAAGCGTAACCAACCCACTTTATCCCGACTAATCGATACCTTCGGGCAACAGAGTTTTCCAGACATCGCCGCCGAAGGTGGTGACGTAGAGCCGGCGGGAGTTTCTCGGATCCACGGTAACTTGATGCAGATTATAGAAAGGAAGTCCACCCAGACGGCGCCAGTTGTTACCCCCGTCGGCGCTCCGAAGCAGCCGCCGGGGCGCCCCGCCACCGGTGGACATGGCGCAGGCATATACCAGATCCGGGTTACCCGGATCCAGAGTTACCCCCCAGATCTGCCCGTCACTAAGAATTCGTCGCCACGTGGCGCCGCCATCCAGCGACTTCAACACCCCCCCCACGGAGTCGTCATGACGCGAAAACCCGGAGAGATAGATGGTCTTTGATGATCGGGGATCAACCGTCACATCCATGATCCAGTTGAACTTGTCGCCGACCTGGATCTTTTTCCAGGTTTCGGCGTCGTCCGTGGAGACATAGAGACCACCCGGCATGCTCCGTGCGTACAACGAGAGGAGGCAGTAAAGAGTCCCGTCCTGATGACGGACCAGGCGCCAGAGAGGAGGTTTATCGGGGAGTCCCTTGGATTTTTTTGTCCAACTACCGCCGCCGTCACTGGACTTATAAACACCATCCAGAAACATCCCGGCATACAAGATGCGAGAGGTGGGCTTGGATGAGGGGTCGAGAACGATGCCGGTTGCCGCCACCTCGGGAAGTCCCGTGCAGGGGGTCCAGTTCAGCGTCCCGTCATGAGTGACACAGATCCCCCCGTGATTGGTTCCCATCTTCAACGGGAGGTCATGCAGCCGGCTGAAAGCCCCCCAAATCCGTCGGGGATTGTCCGGGTCAATGGCCAGTTCGTAACAGGAGTTGAACCAGATGTTTTTCTTGGGAACACCGGCGATACTGTGGCGCCAGCTTCCGCCGTCGTCGGCAGTGGCGAACAATCCCACGTCGGTATAGGTGATGTACTGACGAGTGGGCTCCTTGGGGTCGAAGTAGAGCCTGTAGCAGGTTGACGTCCCCAGACCGGTGGTCGTCCAGCCGTCGCCGATCTTTCTTGTATGAAGGGCATGCCAGCTCTTGCCGCCGTCCAGGGTGCGACAGGCGCGCATGAAATCGGTAAAAATGATCTCGTCGGGGTTGACGGGATTAACCGCCAATCCGACGATGTACCCTGCCCATTTCGGCCCCAGTTCCTTAGTGACCCAGCAGCCATCCACCATATCCTTCATGGCGTCGTGGATCCGCCGCCAGGAGTTTCCGCCGTCATCGGTACGAAAGAGCAGGCTATCGCCGCAGACGGCAAACAAAACCTTGTCGCCGGTACGGGGCATGGCCATCAACCGACACCCCGTGCCGTTGTCCGGAAGTCCGGCGCCTCGCGGTTCCCAGGTAATCCCGCCGTCCCTGGAGCCATAGACCCCTTTATTCTTTACCGCGGCAAAGAGGGTAGGCGCCCTTGACGCCGTGGAATATCCCGCAAGCTCGACAAATTCCTCCTGGGGGAACCAGGGGCTCTTTTCCCAGGAAGCGCCGTTATCTTGGGAGAGATAAAGCCCCCTGCCGGTCGCGGCGCAGAGCCGTCGTTTGCCCACCGGACTGGAGAGATCAAGGTGCATTCCCCGCACCTCGATTTTATCCGGTATCCCCCGGGAACTTTCCTGCCAGCTATCGCCCCCATCATGGCTGGCAAAGAGAGGGGTGACCGCCTGCATGGTCATGGGGAGCCAGATCATCTTGGGATTCGCCGGGTCAACCACGAAGTCCCCGTTACCGATCCCCTTGACATTAGCCACTTTCGACCAACTGCGCCCTTTATCGGTACTCTTGAAGAGAGTACGGACCCTTACGGCGAACAGGACATTCGCATCCAGAGGGTCATAACCAAGAGGTCCCCAGGGTCTCCCCTGCAGCCCCAAGTCCAGCATTTCCCAGCTTTTTCCATGATCGTCGGAGCGAAAGGTTCCTCCCATGTCGCAATTCATGGTAATAACCTTGCCGCCATCGTGAGGACTGAAGGAAGGGTTGAACATCCCCCCCCCTCCGCCCGGACCCACCGGCTCCCAGCGACAGGGGAAAATATCCGCGGGCTCCAGCGTCGGGCCATAGGCGCCCAGCAGGGGGATAGTCAGCAGCGCGATCAAAAAGAATCCTGCAACCTTTGTCAGTGGCGTCACGGCGCGTTCTCCTTGTCAGATCCCGAATCTGACAAAATAGTATACTCCCTTGACCAGTTCGGTGGCAACTTCCCGAAAAATTCGCCGGTGATCGGGAAACCACCCCCGACTGGCGGAGAGAACAGGAGTGATACCGATGGTCATCCCGTCGTTGCGAAAAACCCGCCGGAACGTCCGGTACGCTCGGCGGGTATGGTAATCACTGGTCACCAGCAAGATCGAATGTATACCGTTTTGACGGCAATAGCCGCGGAGCGCAACCGCATCATAGAAGGTGCCGCTTTTAAGGAAGGGGAGTTGAACGATGGCCTGGGGGGGGACACCCAGAGAGACCAGTAACTCCGAGGCCCACTCAATCTCGTAGAGATTGCGCTGCTGCTGTTGGGACCAGCCGCTGAACACCCCGTCATTGGTCAGAATGATGCGGGGGGCGATTCCTTCTTGAAACAGACGGGCCGCCTCCGGCGCCCGTTCCCGGTAGGCGCCGGCCAGAAGCACGATGGCGTCGACTCGGGGCAGAGGTCGCGAGACAATGAGAAATTCGTGAAGACGGTCGACTGAGCAGCAGACGGTGATCAGGGCAACGATAATCCCCAAGGAAAGCAAACTCCTCATGCTCAGTGCGAACTGGAGAGAACCGGCTTCTTCATCAGAATGACCCCTTCACCGGCGCGCAAGGCAATACTCCTCACCGGTTCACCGGTCACACCGTCCACACCCAGGGGATAATACACCCCATTCAGGGGGATGGGGGGACAGTAGCTGTTATACTCCTCTCCCGGCGTATCGTAACCGGCGGTCCGGTGCAGCACTACGGCCTTGGTGAAGTCCCTGCGCCAAATCTCCGGACCACCCCCAACATCCTTCCTCTTTTTCCATCCCAGATCATGGCGTCCCCTGTTGTGACCGTTCCGGTCGGGAATTCCGATATCCACTTTCATGGCCGGGAAGAGATAGGACCAGCGATAAACCCGATCCATGGGAGGAAGCGGCTCCTGGGACTGGTGGATTACGCCGATCATCCCCACGGATTCCCCCACGGCATGATCAAACCTGAACCCGTTTATGGTGGAAAGTGTCTGGTTGTCCACCTTCTTGACCCTCAGGAGATCTTTGCCGATCCTGACCACCATGCCGAATTCGGGGACCGAAGTCAGACGAGAGAAATCCTTCCCCCTGATGTATTTGGTCTGACTGGAAAAATCACGATCCTGCTTGACCGTGAGTTCCGTGCTCTCCTTGGCGCAAAACAGTTCGTCACTGGAGGAGTAGCGAAACGCCCCCTCGGAGTAATAGACAAAAACGGTGTTCTCATTCATGGCGATGTAATGCTTGGTCAACGCCGCCAGGGGACCCCGCTGCGCCCGATCCCAGATTAAATTTTTCTTGTCGTCATAGTCCACCAGATCGGCATAAATAAAGATCCCCGTCGTCCCCTTGGGGTTATTTTCCCGGCGGAAAGAGTCATAGGAGGAGATCGTTCCCTTGGCGTCATCCGTCGTGGCGATCAAGCGGGGTGAAGAGCCTTGTCGAGCGAAGGAGTGGTATTCGTACAGTGCGAAATCACCCGTCCGGATAAACTCGCTGCCGCGCGGGTAGACATTCGCCCCCAGGAGTATCCCGGGATGCTTCTGTTTGACCAGCTTTATCACATCCGCATACCGCTCCCTGGCGGTCTCGCCCCAAGCCAGCGGCTTTGCGTCGTCAAAATCGGACAAGCTGGGAGCTTCTCCCTTTGCCGGCGGCGCGATCCCGGTTTCAAGACCATTGTTGGCGGAATCGAACATGATGGCGCGAACAGTGGATCCCTGCAACCGCTCGGACGTCTTCTCGGCCACAAAGAGCGCCGCGGTGCGAACCCCCTTCTGAAAATCAGCCGGATTGAAATAAAAATAGCCGGGCGACCAGTAACCGGTGGCGCGAGCCTGATAGCGGAATCGGGCGCCGGCAGTGGGGGGGGGAGTCGGGTTATATTCCAGCGGAGTTCCCCTGTTGATGATCCCCGGCGCCGTGGAATCCCACCCCCGGCAACGAACCCCTTTCCCCTCGCCCACCAGCCAATCGTCACCCCGGATGCGCGAGGCGACGGGAGAGAGAGCGCCATCCGCCACAAAACGAATCCACCATTTCTGACGACTGTCGTTCAGGGACCATCTTTTCCAGTCACTGGGGGGCGGAAACCGGAGCTGACCGCTCTGCCGACAGCGATCGGTGCCGTCCATTGCCGGAAGGGAGCGCCACGTAGCGCCGTTCCAATACTGCCACCCGGTGGAATCGGCGCTCCCCGGTTTGTCCAGCCGAATATTTACCCGATCAAAGGGCTCTTCATAGCCAAGGTAGAGGATAGAGCCGAAGGGAACATACGCCGGTTTATCGCCATAGGCAGCCGCGGTGAGATCCCGATAACCGGCGGAGCTCTTGCTGACCACGCCGTTTTTCCCCTCGAAGAAATCGAACTTATCCATCCCCTGCCATGGTTTGACGGCGGTATAGTCCCCCTTCATATGGACGAGCATGTTTTCGAAATTCAACCCACGCTCCTGGGCGAAATCCTTTATCCTCGGCAGCTCGTTGGAGTAGCCTCCAAGGATCGTCTCGTACCCCACACTGATAGCCCCCTGATTACCCTTCCCCATATCGGGTCCGCCGATGGACCAGTCGAAATTCCCGGCGATCCAGGCGATGACACTGCTCTTCAGTGGGGGTTTCAGGTAATTGGCGCCATAGGGGAGTATCCCGATCTTGAACAACTTTCCCTGGGGGTCGGGATCGGCCGGAAGATCGGTTCCGGCGGTTGTTGTACGCCGGCACGCAAACATGACCAAGAATAAAACAATGGCGGCGCCAGCCATAATATATCGTTTCACCTGAGACCTCCCCCGCGTAGCATAATGAACAGTTTAAGAAACTGACGGATCAGCCGATGCCGCCGGCTTCCCTGGAATTCACGAAGATAGTGATAGAGATACCGGCCGCCGGGATAAAAATGCCGCGACCCTCTGGCGAGAGTGGGAACCCCGAACCTTCTTATCCGGAGATGCCCCCCTTCATCAAATCCGGGCTTTCCGGAATCGCGGGATGAAAGGGTCGATCCCTTGTAATAGGTTCGGGCAATGCGCACCGCTTCGGGAGAATAGCCGCCACCGGGCCAGCAGAGGAAATCGATATCCTTGTGAAGATGCTGCTCCAGGAGTCGCTTTGATTCCCCCAGCTCCCACTCCAGGCGCTTCAGGCACTCTCCTTCACTCTCCATCCGCCCGTTGGAGATCGCGACGCTCACGCATGAGTCCGCTTCACGGTGAAGAATCTCTCGCCAATTCCCAAGGGAAAAGAACGCTTCCCCCTTCCCTGCGGCGAACTCCGCCAGATGGTCGGCCACCGCGGGATCGGGAAAAAAACGGCAACCGGCCAGTGATTTTTGATGCCGGTACACCGGTTCGCCATACCGCGCCTCCGGCCTCTTCCCCGGGGAAAGATAGGCCCATTTTCGCTCCGGGGCCTGGTTCCACTCCATCCAGACATACTCATCACCGGGGTGACGGAAATCCACAATCTCGGGTCCACTGGGATACCAAGTGTGAGTCATGGCATGGGACTGGATATCCATGGTTCCTGCCGACTCCATGACCTGCATCTCCGCCCAGGAGAGAAAGCCCATGGTAGGCAAATCGTCAAGAGAACAGCGCCCCGACCGGACATCCTCCAGGGAGAGCCTCCGTTCTTGCGCGGGATCGATGAATTCCGGATTAACGAAGATCGTCCCGCGCATCCCGTATTTCTTAAGAATCGGCGCCGCGTAGACCCAGTTATCCAGATAACCGTCATCAAAGGTAAAGAGCACGGGACGCGCCGGGAGAGTCCCTTCACCCCCGCGGTACAGGTAAAGTTCCCGCAAGGTGATCGCCGCGTATCCCTTCTTCTTGAGGTAGGCCACCTGGTTCTCAAATACCTGCCAGGGGGTGGTGAGAAAACTCCACCGCCACCGGGGTTCAACCACCCCCACGGTATGGTACATGATGACCGGAATATCAGGCTTCATCGTCCTCTCACCAGATCCGAGACAATGAAGCGGTGCTTCCCTCCCCCGGTCTTCGGTATTTCGTCCACAAATGTGACGACAACCCGCATCTCCGTGGCGAGATGCTTCCGGACGATGGCTTCTATGGCCGCCAGACGTTCTGCATCCTCGTCCCCGAAACCTTCCCCCCTGACCACGTACAGGTTTATCAGCTCGGGAGTCACTTGGTGAAACTGAAAGCTCCGGACCCGATCCTGGCCGTACATCTGGCGGATAAAAAAGGTGCCGTACACCGTCCCACCCTGGGGGGTCACAAAGGAGTCGGCGGTTCTCCCGATATCCATTTCCATGAGAGGAAAGCCGCGACCGCAGGAGCAGACGCCTTCCTTCGGTCGGGCGTAGTCGCCTATTTCATACCGGAGGAACGGCATGGCAAAATTGGTGAGGCAGGTGGCGACGATTTTCTTACTCTCCGGATTTTCGGGGTCGTCAATAAACTCAATATAAGCGGAATGAGGAAGGAGATGCATGTTACCTTCTTGGCATTGACATGCTATTCCAGGCACTTCACGGCTTCCATACTGATCGAATACACGAGCATCAAAAATGCGCTCTAAAAGTTCGCGTTGCCAGGAATGAAGTTTCTCCGCCGTGGAGAGAATACCCCTGACGCTATAAATCTTGAGTCCTTTCTTTTCTACCTGCCGGGCAATATCCACAAGTACCGAAGTATAGCCATACAAGAAGATATTTTTACGACTGCATATAGCTTCAATCCATTCATTAACCCTGCATTCATCATAATTATACGAATTGAACAGGATTCGTCCGGAAAGTTTATTCTTCAACTTATCCGGAATAGATCTTTTTTTTACAAATTCTCTCGGATTACCCCAGAAATAGTAAAACAATTCCTTGCCTGACCAACCAGCCATACTATAGCCAAGCATGCTATTAGCTTCCATGGTTTCATATATTTCTTTGTCATGGTAAAAAGTGAGCGGAGTACCGGTAGAACCACCACTGGCATTAGCGATAAGCTTGGAGTTATCGTATTTAGATGATATAAGTCCGTAATCACTTGTTTTTATTATTTCCTTCGTAAGAACTGGAATATACGAATAATCAGCAAACGAATTCATATCATTTGGAGTTATCTTCAAATTATCAAATAACAACCGATAATAAGGCACTGTAGCATAACAGTGTGTCACCATATTTTTAACAAGTTCAAATTGGTGTTTTTTTATTTCACAAGGTGTCAGCCATTGCAGCTTTGAATATGCATCCAAGTAACGGTAGCGACTCAAACCTTTCATTCCAGCGATCATTCTGTTCATGATTATCCGCGCACATCCCTTAGGTTATTGGAACATCCAGTCTTTTGATAACTTTCGCCGGATTGCCACCTAATACCTCATAATCACCCGAATCTCTCACGACGACACTACCGGCGCCGATCATGTTCTGCCGACCGATATTTGCCATGACAATGGCATTCTGTCCGATCCAACTGTTTTCACCTATGACGATCTGTTGAAAACCACCCCCTTTCTGCTGGAGAAACGGTTTTCCAATTTCGGAAATAGAATGCTGATGTTTTCCGCTTAAGATCTGGACTCCCGGACTGAGCCCGACGTGCTCTTTCAGTATCACGTTGCCGATGAGACAATGAGCCGAGATATAAACACCTTCTCCCACCTCGGTTTCGGTTTTACTGAAGTATGACCCAAAGCCTATATATGCGGTAGCCGGACACCTCTTCAACGTCATCCGGTAAAAACCGACTCGAACAAAACTCCCCACTTTATCAGGAATGAGCGATAACATCTGGCCTATTCCCACAAAAAAAAAGTTATTTTTACCGGAAAGCCTGTAAAGGATAAAAAACGGTAATGCCGCAAGAAGACCGAATAACTGAAAAACCTGTTTTAACCTTGCACGCATAACTATTTCCTCATTCCTTCCCATTTGCCACTAAATATTCATATCAGTGAAGTCATGAATTTAACTCAAATAAATCAATTCGAACATTTTTTCATACTGATCCATCATACATATCACGCTGAAGTTAGAACGCACGGACAGCATCCCTCTGGTAGCCAATTCAACCGCACGACTTGAATCGTCAAGCAGTTCGAGCAGCGAAGCCGCAAGCGCTTCGGGGGCCTCCGGAGGGACCATGATTCCGTTTACGCCCGAAGAGATCACCTCGGCCACCCCACCAACCGCAGTGGCCACCACCGGACGTCCGGCGGCCATGGCCTCCAGGATGGAGACCGGAAAACCTTCCCGCCGGGAAGGGAGAACGAAGATATCCATTTCCGACAGCAACTGGGGAATATCGTTCCGGTTCCCCAGCATCTCCACGGATCCGACAAGCCCGAGTTCGAAGATCTGCCGCTGGATTTCCTCTCGCAACTCCCCCTCCCCCACCAGAACCAATTTGACCCCCTTGTGGCGCCCGGCAACGATGGCGAACGCCTTCAGCAGGTTGGCGTGATCCTTTGCCTGGGTGAGGCGGGCAATACAGCCGATGACCCGATGGCTCCCGTTCCCCGAAAAGGGGGGGGTGTTGTTCCGGAAACGCCGGGTATCGATGCCGTTGTGAATAACCTGGAGACGAGCCGCCGGGACCTTCAACACCTCTTGAAAAAAAGAACGGAGATTCTCTGATACACAGACCACCAGCGCCGTGCCCCGGGAGAAATAGCGGGCAGCCAGCCTCGCGCTCCGGAGTATGGAGATCGTCTGTCTGGCGTGCTCCGTATAGACGATCTTTACGCCGGCCAGTTTTGCCGGAAGAAAACAGTTCAGCAGGGTGTAGGCGCCGTGAATCTGAAGTATATCCACCCGCTCCCTGCGCAGGAGACGAAAGAGATTCCAGGCGAGCATCGCCTTACTCCCGGAACCCGCATCCAGATAGTGGTGAGGAATTGCGTGGCGTCGCAGATCTTCCACCAGCGGCCCTTCTTTACCAAGAAGAGCGCAGACGGAGCTTCTGAAACGCTCACGGGGAAGCGAAGCGCTGATGGTGACCGCCAACCGCTCGGCGCCGCCGAACTGGAGCGCGGCGATGAACTGCATGACATGAATTTTCTTGCACGGTTGATTCGTCATGGTCATCAAAACATCAACGGGAAGACCCGAGCCGGGTTCCCCATGACCATTGAATCCGCCGGAACTTTCTGCGTCACCACACTCCCCGCCGCCACGATGGAATTGCGTCCGATGGTTACACCCTTGAAAATGATGCTCTTTGCCCCAATCCAGACGTTGTCCTCGATGACTACCGACCGACTGCTCTCCGGCGAAGCGGGGAGATGGCGCCGGGCCGGATCTGCCGGATGCTGATCGTAACTGAAGATATTGACGCCATTGGCGATCATGACATTATTGCCGATAGTGATATCGCGCCCCACCACGACACCCAGCCCGCTCCCCAGATGGGTATTATCACCCACCCGCAGGGTGGGATGTTCAAAAACCTTTGCCCCCACAAAGGAAGAGGTTCCATGCATGACGACATTTTCACCCAGGACAATCCGGAGAGCCCCGAAGATCTGCGGGAGACCGTCATGGATAACAAGTCCCTTCCCCACCCTTTGGCAGCAGCCCTTGAAAAGCGGGTTGTAATAGAAGGTCTGCATAAAGCCGCGCCAGAGGGTAAGCCGAGTCATCCGTTCGCCATAAAGAAAACGGTGCAGCGGCCTGATGACCGGCATTTCCAGGTAGCGCAGCGACTTCCCCATCCGGTAAAGACGGTCATAAAAGGGGGTTTCCCGGCGCCTAATCTTGAGGAAAAACGATCCAACCCCGCTCATGGCGCGTGACCTCTTCCGACTCGCTTTTGCTCGTGAGCAACACTGATCCACTCTGCCATCATAGTAGCCTTGGCCTCCCAACTTTCATTCCGGAACATCTCGCCCGCCCCTTCCGGTGAGAGTCCGCTACCCCCCAGCGCCTCCTCCACCTGCCGCAGAAAAGCTTCAGGAGTAGCGGCAATCCGGACCCTGGGTTGCAGCTTCACCGCCTCGGGGAGAGGAGTGGAGACCACCGGCTTGCCGGTGGCCAGATACTCCTTGAGCTTTAAAGGATTGATATTGTCGGTGAGGAGAGTCCGGACGTAGGGAAGAATACAGAGCGTAAAGAACGAGACATACTCCGGCAGCTCCTCATAGGCAACCGCTTCCCGGTGAAAGAAGTTGGGGTAGCGGCTCAGCTTTTCATACCCGGTCACCGCCGCGCCGAGAATCACCAGGGAGCAGTCAGGGCGACTCTTTAGCAGATACTCCAAAATTTCCTGATCCGAACGTTGGTCAAACAGACCAAAATAGCCGATGATCGGTCCGGGAATATCCCCCAACGCGGCGATGGCCCGGGGATTGGTAGTCCGTATCGCGGCTCTTCCAAAATGCGCGGCATCCACCCCATGGGTCAGAAGCCTCACCGAACTGCCGTTTGCCGGTCGCTTGCTTGCGCAGAGGGCGTCGGAGACCGCAACCACCAGATCCACCCGATCCAGAAGCTTTCGCTCCATGGTCTGAACCAGCGACCGGTTGACTCCCGGCCATTGGGAAAACTCATCCACGCAGTAGAAAACCGACAGAGACTCACCCAGTGCCCCCAGATAATCCGCCGCATTGGGAAGCGTCGTAAGGAGAATGGGGTCGCGGAATCGGAGTTCACCAAGGGATGCCCGCACCGTCCGGACCACCGAATAACGGTTCAACGCACGCACCAGGAGATTACCGAAAGGGAGCATGAACGGATTGACAACCGTCAAATTCTCCGGGAGCGGCTCCTTCCGGTTCTCGGTAGGTCTCACGAAGGAGGCAAGTTTCTCGAAACTTCTCCGGAGGTCATACAGGGTAAGCCGAGGCCGACGCATGCCGATGGTCTGAACCCAGAGAAGCCGGTTACCGAGGAGAAAATGGGTCATGATATGCTGGCAACTGAAAGGGTGACGCCCCCAGTCATCGGAAAATACGATAATATCCCTACCGGTCAGCATAATTGCTTCCAAGCAGATCGTGATAAACCGCCATTATCTTCTTCGCGCGAACGTACGGATCAAACTCGTTGCGAACCCTGGCCATTCCCGCCGCTCCGTAAGCTTCGGCCCGCCCCCTGTCATCCATTAAAGCTATCATGGCCCCGGCAAGTTCCCCCGGCTGGGCGGCTTCCACAAGAAGACCTGTCACGCCATCCACCACCACCTCGGGAATTCCACCAACCCTGGTGGCAACCACGGGCTTGGCGCACGCCATGGCTTCCAGCGCCGCGTTGGGCATCCCTTCACTGAGAGAAGGAAGGACAAGAATATCAATGGCCCGGATAAAGGGGATCACATCTTCTTGATAGCCGGTAAAGATAACATGATCGTCGAGTCCCAGCCGGGTTACCTGATCGCGCAGAGCTTGCTCTTCCTGTCCATCTCCAACGAGTAGCGCCTTGATCTGACGATGATTGGCAACGAGTTGGCGCAAGGCCTCAATAAAGTAGGAGTGCCCCTTCTCCGGACTGAAGCGACCAATCACCCCGACCAGAAAATCCGTATCGGCAAGAGCGTATCGGGTCCGCACAAGATGTCCGGAGTCGGGTGGAAGCTCTCCTGTGTTAATGGCGTTCCGGATGGTCACTATCTTATGGTCGCTGATACCGGACGCAACAAGCTGACTCCGGAGCTTTTCCGCCACGACAACGCATTTGTCGGCAAAACGGAGCAGAGTCAGGTCGAGCTTGTGATAGAGACGAATTTTCCAGTTTTCATTGGTCCAGCCATGAACAAAACCGACCCAGGGAACTCCGGTAAGCAACTTCAGGATAAGACAGAGCGCATGACTCTTGTAGCCATGTGACTGGAGGATTTGAATACGGTTGGAGTTGACCAGCCGGTATGCCTGGGGAATAAGAAAAGGATCATAGGTAAAACGCTGGCGAAGCGGGGTGAAGGGAACTCCTGCCTTGACGAATTCATCACGGAACTGCCACGGCTCTCCCGCTTTCACGAGAAAATTGCAGACCAGCGGAACGCTCTGCAACAAACCGCCACACAGCAGAAACTGTAGCAATCCCTTGCCCGGTCCTCCAAGAATGGTGGATGCCATGACGATAACTACACGTGGCTTCGTTATGACCGGATCAATGTCAGGCATCTGGCACCAATGAACTGGTTCGCACTTTTCCGTTAAATGGCCCCAATGACCGTATCTCGCGGAGTTCCCGGAAACCAGCCCGTTGCGCCGATTTTATGGACGCGACGTTGTCCTTATGAATCACCATGAGAAGATGACGAGCCTCGGACCCTTTCAGGGTAAGCGCGGTAAAACCGCAGACTCTCGCCATGAGATTCCGTCCTCGATAGGAAGGCATGGTAAGGCAGTTATTGACCTCCACGACCCCCTTTTCAAGGTGAAAAAATCTGCTCTTCCGGCCAGGGTAATAAAGCCAGTGGATATAGGCAATATCGGTTCCCCTGGCCGCCACATGACATACGGACAGATCGTGAATCTCGTCATAGTAAAACTCGCGGGGAAGTTTTTTCCCCTGCCGGAATGATCGCAACTGCTCAATTGTCGCGGCATGAAGCGAAAAGTCGTCGGTTTCACTACCGCCACCCTTCGCATACGCTTCAAGATCCAGGGAAAAGATCTTAAACGTATTCAGGGAAAAAAAGGAAATATAGATGAACTTGACGTAGGAAAAAGTACCGGGACCATAGGAACCGGTGACCGTCTCACGCAAATTAACAAGAGTCGCGACTATTTTTCGCAACACTTATGGACACCGTGTCAATTCTTCGGGAGGTTGACTATTTTGGGATAGTATCTGAACTGCAACGCTAAGTCCTATGATGAGGAATAAGGCCGATGAGTATGCCTGAGAAAGAAAGAACCCTCCGGTCATGAAGCCGTAAAAAGAAAGTTCCAGGCCATTGATAACCCAACGGAATTCAGACTCTTCCGGAAGCTTTTCGCGTGCGCTTCGAAGCGAACGGATTGTCGTGATGAGAACCGTCATATAGAGGATAAATCCCGGGATGCCGAACTCGCTGGCAATCTGTATATATGAGTTATGAGCCGCACTCCATTTGCCGGTGGTTCCGGTCTCCTGATCGATATGTTTCGACCCTTCGGCGATGGGAAAAGCATTGGGACCTACCCCCAGAAACGGATGCTCGGTGATGAGCCCCAGTCCACGCTTCCATACTTCGATTCTCCCCCCACCTGCCGACATGTTGTAATCGTCTTCCGAACCCACAACCTGTAATCGCTCAAGAAAAGCGGTCGGAGCATAGAAACAGAATACCATCACGACGACAATCCCACCCAACAGAATACGGCCGGTATTAACACGCTCACGGATGAGAATAAGAATTGTAACAACGCAAAAAGCGATGAAGCCGGAGCGCGACTGGGTCGCCAGCATGGTCACGATCAAGAAAAGATTGGCGCCCATGAGGAGGAGTCTTTCTCCCCCCTGTGAGTTAATCATGAAATAATACATAAGGGGAAAAAAGATGGTTATGATAAGAGCTAAATCGTTGGGATCGTAGGTGGCGGAGGCTGAGATTCGACCTTCCTCGGTGAAAAACAGTGCCGCACCGCCCAAAAGCAGCAGAAACGCCATGATGCTCCAGAACACCTTGCGCAGCTCGCCATAGGTAACGATTACCTTGAGCAACAGAAAAACCATGAAGAGCGGCGATAAAAACCCGAACATCATGAAGCTAAAGCTCCCGCCAGGCCAAAAACTTTGCAAGGTCGAGATGAGTCCGAGACCGAAAAGGTAGACCAGATACCTGAGTTGGGAATAGGAGAACTGGGCTGCGCCGGGTAACCAGGGCGTAAACAGATAGACGATCGCCGCCAGTCCGAGAACAACCTTGCCAAGGTACAGGTACGAAAGTCCCGGAATTATCTCCTGCACCCGCCCGACCAACACCCAGATAACGAGAATGAGCACCCGGAGCGCCCACCCGGAACTCTTCTCCCCTAAAATATTTCCAATCATGACGGCATCGCCTTTATCCGAAAGTGATCTCAACGAAATGACTCCATTCACGAATGTACACCCCCTCCGCTCACTTGAACGCGTGGATTTTGACGAACCGATACCTAACGCCTTTTCCCTGCTACCTTTTTAAACAATGTATTCCAGGGTGGCGCCGGCACCGAACTGATCAACCAGTAGTACCGTTTCCAGTGAAAAAGGGGCCAGTAGAGGAGTGAAAAAGCAAGTGAGGCAATCCCTTGACGACGGGTTCCCTTACACCGGTAATAATAGGCGAGGTTGGTGTAGTACCAGCTCATTGCCCTGTTACACCCGATCAGCCTGCCGTAAAGAGTCGGCGCCCTTGTCCTGTTTCTCCCTATGATACCTTTCCAATCTATAAAGTTTCGATAGTTCAGGCTACCGGTCAAACCGGCGCCGAGACAGAGGCAGTTGCAAAACGGCTCAGGGATAAAAGCGCCGGGATAGAGCGAAAGAACGCGGAGCCACATGTCCCAGTCTTCTCCAAATTTTAATCCGACGTCGAACATCCCCGCGTGTCTGAAACATTCTCTCCTTACCATCACCGATGGCGTACAGAACAGATTCCTTGCGATTATTTCCCGAAGTATTCCGGCGGGTTTGGTCGGACAGATGGAGTGCAGTCCGACGACCTTCCCGCTTTCATCACACCTATAATGGGCAGTGGCGCAGAGCCCCAGTGACTCATCTGCTTCAAACAGGGGAACCTGACGTTCAAGTTTTCCGGGGAGCCAGAGATCATCCGAATCGAGAAAGGCCACCAGTTCTCCCGTGGCCTGCTCTATCCCGTTATTGCGAGCGGACGAAGGGCCGGCGTTTTCCTGGTGGATATACGTGACCAAATCACCGTACCGGGCGCAGACCTGGGGAGTATCATCCTCGGAACCATCGTCCACCACGATAATCTCATGGGGAGGAACACTCTGGGATAGTGCGCTGTCAATGGCCGCGGAAAGATAGCCGGCGCGGTTGTAGGTCGGTATGACAACGGATACCCTCAAGGGAATCTTCTCCATGCGTCTCATTTATGTTCTGATATTTCAGCCGATCTCTTCCGACTCTGTCTCGCTCCGAAAAAGGCCGCCAATCCTTTTTTGATCATCAACGAAAGGTCACCTCGCACCAGATGCGCCAGGAGATAGGGATGCCACGCGACAGTGCGGGCAACGGCGACACAGAGCCATCCCACGCACCTCCCCTCAAGAATCGGTACCGGCCCACCCTTTCCGCGAAGCGCATCCCTGAGCGCAAGAAAACAGGCGGCGACACGCGTCTTGTCACCAAGGCGCTCCGCATAGCCGAGCTCAACTATAAATTCCGCGAAAAAATCTCCAAGGAATTTCCTGAACCGTACTCCGGTAAGACAGGAAGAATAGAGCAGATATCGGTTCCTTAACATCAGATACGTCGCGTGAGGACGTGAACGAGGGGGAAGGTTTCCGGGCGACGGCATTTTATGATACAGAGCAGCAGCGGTGCAAACCCTGCCCTGAAAACCCGCCTCCAGGACCCGCATGGAGTATTCAGTGTCTTCCCAATAGGCAAAATAATTATCATTCAGATAGCCGACGTGCTCTATCAATGAACGCTTCAGCAGCAAGGCCGTCCCCCAAAGACAGACGCTGTCTCCGGTGACAAAACAACTTTCCGGCGCCGTAACCTTATTTTCTGGGTAAACCAAGAAAAAGGTGCTTCTATCGAGATAAGAACCACAAAACTGTACACGGTTCGGGTCATCAAAATAATAAAGAATCGGACTGATCATCCCGACGTTTTCGAAGTGCGTCAATTCATCCACAAGAAGAGACAAACAATCGGGTGCAACCTCCGTATCGTTATTCAAGAGCCAAACGAACTCCGCGCCTTGCTCCAGCGCGTACCTCATGCCGATATTATTGGCGCCGGTGAATCCGATATTTCGGTCATTCTCTATGATCGTTACCCATGGATAAGCCGGCTTCAGGGCAGCAACGGAACCGTCCGAAGAGCAATTATCAATCACCAGAAGACGGTAATTATCATAATCGCACTTTTTCAAAGACTCAATGCATGCAACGGTCAAATCCAAACCGTTCCAGTTAAGAACTATTATGTAAACTAATGGCGACTTCATGCTGGACTATCGGCTCCGACAGTATGGAACATATTCTTACAAGAGATACGGATCATATTTGTGTAAATATGGTCAATTGAAAGATAGTCATATTTTTTCGCCGATAATACTGTTGATGAAACGGGACCGGACACCATCCTTGATCAAGGCTGAAATAAATACCCAATCGGCCGCAAAGCTATCATCCCACTGTTCGATATATTTTTTGGCAAGAGTGGTTTTAACCATATAATTCATGCAGTCGATGTTACCCGTCTTCAACACTCCACTCCGGTCACCTGGTATGACAAATGACCATTTCAAACATCCATCGTGCACTTTTCTCGCTTCACCGTTATAAATTACTCTCCCATACACAAAACCGACATCATCATTAAAACCTGAGACAAGAGTTTCAAGATACCTGCGGTTCGGTTTATTGTCATCGTTAAGCCTGACGAAGAAATCTCCCGTGGCAAGCGCTATCCCCATGCGAGTCTGGGGGTGTCCCCATTTGGCTAACGTTCGCTCTGTGGAATAAACTTTTATACGGTCATCTCCGAGTGCCGCCACCATTTGCTCAACCATCTCATTGCGCCCGTCACAATAAACAAGAGCCTCGTAATTCGCATACGTTTGCCGGGACAGATAGTTCTTTAAAAGGTTTTTAAGGGCCGGCAAATGATCCAGTTGCTTCCCCTTGCTCAGAGTGGGGATGAGTATGGTTATTTTTTTTGTGCAGGTCAACGGTGCATGTTTCTTTGAGAAGGCATCCCTTGCCTGAAAGAGTAACGTGTTAAACATCCTCAAGGGATGGCTGAAAATAAGATACTCCAACAAACAAACCCTGGCATCATGGGGAACGATATATTTATATACTCTTTTAACCAGATGCAACATTAAAAGCCCCAATCACACAAGAACAGTCTTGCATCACCACGAAAACTGTTTTCTCCTGCTTTGTGTCGCGGAATATTTAAAGAAGTCATTTTATTTTTTTGCCAAACACAAATACTGCATATACCTGATATCGTCAAGTCTATTCCCCATGAGCTTATTGAGCAAATTAAGCTTCCATGGTAACGCGATATAGTACAGACCTTCGATCCGGATGTCCCTGTACGAACAGCGCTCGAACATTTTCCTCATGCTCTTGAGGGTAAAAAATCTGATATGGGTTCGATCCATTACTCCGGAACTCTCATACTCCCACTCCCCTTTCAGCACAAACTTCTTCAAATTGACATAATAGCGGATATTGGGTATGGACGCGATTACATGTCCGTCGGTTTTCAGGTATTTTTTTAAACGCTCCAGAACATCCCAAGGATAATACAGGTGTTCGAGTACATCATTGAGTACGATACAGTCAAAATATTCTTCCGGCAAGTCAAAACGATCCGTCTCAATATTGCCGACAAAAACTCGATCCAGCCTCTTTTTTGCCTTTTCCGCAACCTCCGGATCAAGCTCAACGCCCCATACTTCCGCGTCTCTTCCCTGTTTTATCAATTCCCCGAATCCACCCTCTCCGCAGCCGACATCCAGAATCATTCTGGCTGATTCGGGCAGATAACGGAACACATCGGGTCGTTGACTATGATAGTTTCCCGGTAAATCATCATGTTTCCTTAGAACTACAGCCATGGAAGTCGTTCCTTTTCAAAACTGAGGTCACCTGAAAGTTCGCGTGATACTTATGATATTTTTATATAAAAACCACTTTGTCATCATGCCGTAGGAAACCAGATAGATTACAACACAACCAGCGATTTCAAGCAACAGCACGGAAACGGAATTTGATCCACCCGATTCACCCACCAGAAATACCGGACCAATGAACAGCGCCCCCCAAAGCGCCGGACCGACCGATGAATATAACTCTCTGAAGCTAATCCGCAATTCCAAACGGATGAGCCTGTAGTAGAGAACATACTGGGAGACATAGGCAACCGTAACCAGCAGGGCCACCCCCTCTATACCGAGAAAATGGAGGGCGGGATACAGGCCGATCAGTTCAATGGCCGCCACGAGCAGGGTCGCCCTGCGCAGCACGTCCGTTCGAGCCAAGGCCATCACGACCTGTCCCACGGGCTCCAGCAACAGGCGCAAGATACCGTAAAAACAGAGTATCCGCAACGTGGTGAGCGCCGGGAGCCATTTGTCGGAATTATGCCCCAAAACCTGGGTCAGAAAATCGCGCGACACCACGAACAGGGTCATGTTAATCAGAACACCGCCAAAACTGATAACCTGAAGCACCTTCAGATAAGAACTTTTCAGCCGCTCCCTGTCCCCCTGCATCCGGGAAAATGTCGGCAGGAGTACACTCATGACAATTCCACCGATCATGGTGCAGGCCATGGAACCCCAGTTAAAGGCCAGGCTGTAGTACCCCAGGTTAGTGGCGCCGTTGACGGACCCGATAAGGAAATTGTCGGCATTGAATATCAAAAAGGTAATGAATCCGGAAAGAAAGACGTTACCGCCAAAGTTCATCAAGTACGTGGCGACGTTAGCGTCGCAGGCGAACCGATGCCGAACAGGCTGAAAGATATTCAACAGGATGCCTGTACAGAGGGTCATGACCAGTAATGCGATCACCAGACTCCAGTACTTGAATCCCAGCAAGGCTAAGGTAACTGCAACCACGGAATTGAGAATCGCCGGCAGCAAATTGGCCATGGCGATTTTTTTGAAATCAAGCTTGCGAATCAGCAGAATCTGCGGGACAAAGCCAATGGTGCTCAGGACGAAATTGAACGCCATGAGACGAATGACCCAGATGATCGCCGGATTATCAAAAAAGCGCACAGCCAATGGGGCGCTGATATAGGCAAGAATGAAAATAACCAAACCGATAAAAAACTTGATGGTAAAGGCGGTAAAGAGTTCCCGCTGCTCCAGCTCTTTTTTCCGAATGACGGCGCTATTAATCCCCAAGTCGCTAAACTGACTCATGAAAGCAATAAATATCCCGGCAAAACCGACGATCCCGTAATCGGTGGGGGCGAGGGTTCTGCTCAGAATGACGGTAGCCGACGCCATGACCGCCATCTGGATGATCTTGGCAACGGAGTTGTACCCCACATTGCGGACTGTTGTGCTCTTCAGCGATCCGGACATGCGGTTGTCACATCCCCCGGACGCATATCTCTATGATGATGAACTGTCGCACGTTCAGATCCCCCGGACGCATAGCTCTCTCATGTCGAACTTTCGCACGTTCACATCCCCCACACGCATATCTCTCTGCCGTTGACGGTTTCCACCCGCTCCCAGATCCGCTGGTCCCACTCTTTTTCCCCGCTCCGGTCAAAGATGATCAGGTGAGCCTCGTCGGCGCCGCACGCGGCGGAATAGCCGACGACCTGGGGTAACCCTTCGCGAAGGGTGGCGTCCAGCCCCTTGCGCTGGATCTTCAGTTCCAGAACCACACGCTGCAAGGGGCCGAGAAAGGCGAGCTTCTCATCCAGCGGCCACTCCAGGTACAGATCCATCCGCTTCATCCCCAGGCCGTACTCCCGGGTTATCCGACCGCCGCCGTTGACGATCCGTTGCAAAAACGCCTGCAACAACAG
>CAIYUY010000245.1 GCA_903929485.1 uncultured Desulfuromonadales bacterium | reverse complement strand
TGTCATCCGTGTGAAAATTCTTTTTTGAAACAAAGAACAGAGGAAGAGGAGTTAACCTACTACCCCTTTCTCGGAAATATGCCGCTGTGGAATGCCGGTTAACTTCGAGAGCTGCGCCTGTGTCAGCTCCTTTCTGCCTCGCGCCGATCTCAGACAGACGGCTGCTTCTGTTTCACCGGGGAAGTATTTACAAAAAATTCCTCAAGGGAAATACTTCCCTCTTCATCAACCGGTTCCACGGTTTCGACAAACTTCTTGATCCTCTCGACATTGGTCGGGTGAACCCGGAACTGGAGAGACACAAGGTCGTCTTTCATGGTCACGCCGTCAACGAGAGTTCAATATTCAGCTTCTCGTATGGAGCCATGATACGGTTCTTGGCGTCTCGCTCGATAAGTCCTGATTCTTCCAGTATCCGCACGTCCTGGTGGACGTTCTTGTAGTCGCGTTGGAGAAGGGCCGCAAGTCCCCGGATACTGAGCGCACCATTGGCATGAAGTGTCTGCAAGAGTGCTTGACGTTGCCGGGTAATAACGCGGGATAGAGCTTCAGCCGATTCAAAGTAAATTCTGGTAACTGGTAACGGTGCCGGTTCGCCCCGGTCAATCGCTACCCATGCCCTCTCAACATCCTTGAGAAAGTCCTCAGTGCTTTTGATACCGATCTCTGCTGTCATGGTCACACCTCGTTTTCCTGTATAGCTTGTCCGAAATCCCGCATGAGGGTAGGAATGTCGATGAAAATGTACAGAGACTCAACACCCTGAATGTGCTTGTGATCTCCCTTGCCTTGCTCATTGTCGAAACGGACAAGGCAAATACCATCTCTGCCAAAATAGAGCCGATATTTGTACCGGTGGCGAGAAGCATTGAGCGGTATCGGTAAATCCCATACCACGATTTGAATGATGCTGCCGTCTGTACGAGTGATCTTCTCGTTGATTACAAGCGTTGCGTGTCGCCTCATTATGGTATCCTTTACCATCAAAAAATGCAACTAACATCAAGCTGCTTTTATTCCCTTCGCCGTGCCGATACTCACCACGTTGTCCTTGCCCTTGCCGGTGATGATGGCGGTCAACTTTCGTTCCCAGGATTCAAGCGCCTGTTGCTTCTCCCGGTCGTAGCGGTTCAGGTTGTAGGTGGCGATGATCCCCTTCTTTGCATGATTCAGGATGGCGTCAATCACTTCGTAATGTTCGCCCAACTGAGACATGACGGTTGCTGCTGTCCGGCGTAGGTCGTGCGGGGTGAACTGGTCAACTCCGATCCTGTTGACGGTGGCCTGTTTGCCGTCTTTCGTGTAGAGCGTTTGCCCCTTGTCGTCAGTCATGGGAAATTTCAGGTTGCGCCCGACAGTCACGGCAAGAGCGGTATCACCTATGGAACGCTCCACGCCTTTGTGGGGAGTCGGGAAGATGTAACCCTTGCCGGTGGTATCACCGATCAACTCAAGGGCCGTAGCGGTCAAGTGGACACGGTGTGCGCGTTTGTTCTTCGATCTCTCAACGGGTATCGTCCACCATGAACCATTTATTTCGTCAATGTGCATCCCGGATACTTCCCCCGGTCGCTGTCCGGTTAGGAGAATGAGTTTCAAGGCGCGTTGCAAGTCCGGAGTGATGGCGCAACCGGGGAGGTTATCCCAGAAGGTTTTTATCTCGGATTCGGTCAACACTCTTTCCCGTGCTTTCTTCTCCGATGGCATTTTGACACCGGCACAAGGTGTGCTCTGCAAGATGTCTTTCTCTACTGCGTAATTGAACATTTTCCGAATGACCGCGAAACAGTTGTTCGCCATGATAGGCGCTCCACGATCAACAATCCCTTCCAGCACAAGGTTTACATCCCGTTTAGTAATCTCCTTTGCCTTGCGTTTCCCCCATGCCGGTATCACGTCGCGGTTCAATATCGCCTCGTCTTTTGCCCAGGAGCGTTTTTTTACTTTGGCGTGACGTTCGATGTATTCCGTTACCAGTTCGGCCACGGTGGGAGTAAGGCGACGTTCAACTTTCTGCTGGCGGTCAACGTCGCCGGGGTCAACTCCGTTCTTATGAAGTTCATAGGCGGCACTATACCCCGTTCGGGCGTCGGCCAGGGTGACGGCGGGATATTCCCCCAGCTTCATTTCCTTGCGCTTGCCGTCGAACGTGTAGATGAAAACCCAGGTCTTAACGCCAGACGGCCAGACCTTCACCGCGAAACCGTTCGCCTCCCGCTTGTAGTATTTCGCCGGTTCGGGGAGCAGGCTCTTTATAAATTTGTCGGTAAATTTCATCATGGCGGCAACCTCCATTTTTTTACGGCAACCTCTACGGCAACCTATGCGCTCGTAAGTCATCTTTACAGCTACTTTTACAGCAACCTCTACAGCAACCTCTAAGCCTTGCGCTACCCTGATTTCTTGTGAATCAAGCTAAAACGACAATATAGGGTAAACAGTTGAAAGTCAACAGGAAATAAGGTTGTTATGGGGTGGGGTGAATCAGGATAAAACCCTGTAAAAACGCATTGCAAGGTAACTGTTAATCACCTTGTCCGTGGTTCGAGTCCGCGATGGGGAGCCAACAAAAACAAGGGCTTAGGCGTTACCGCTTAAGTCCTTTTTTTCGTCGTGTGGTCTCCGGTGTGGTCTCTGTGGTCTTGACTACCCTTGAAAAGCAGTGATAACCATGTTCGATGTATCGGCCATGCTCCCGTTTATTCTCCCGGTTCATTGTCCCTGTGGTTTCCTGCTGTAATCGGCAATGTTGACAGGCATTATCCCCCCGTCCACTGTTCCCCCTGTTTCTCTTCCCTGCATTGCCGGTTCCCCTGGTGAAGAGCGTCCCGTTACGGGTAACGCTCAACGGTGATGGTGTGGCCGTCGCCGTGGTAATCCTCTCGAAGACATAGAATTGCCTTTTCAGGGTAGAAACGGCGCAAATGGTCCCTCCGGTTTGATCTCCCCCATTTCGCTGAGTTCAAAAGAAAACGGATTAGCATACGCCATATGTGGCTCTTGGTGGCGATAACCGAAATTCCGGTTATTGAATCACAGCACTCTTTCATCAAAGCCGGAATTCCTGCCTTTGCTTTCGCTCGGAAGTGAGCAAAACCTGAATAGCGGGATTACCCGCTATTGCTGCCGGTAGTGGTGGCACCCAGATTCCGGGAGGGGATGCCGGAAAACCGGTATCCCTGCCGGAAGGACTCGCCGTCATCGGTGGGTGCGCCTGACGTTGCCCCCAGAGCCTTTTTTTTCGTTGCAAGGGTCAACGCATGGCTGCCGTGATGCCAATCTCTGAGAGGGTGGCGGGTTTGGAATGATCGTTGCTATCGACTATTCCAACTGTGTGCTGGTTCTCCTCATGCATCCCTCGACTCGCCACCATCCCCGCCGCCTTAGCCTCCCGCAACATTTCACCGACAGAACGAAGAAGCCGCCCCCGGTGAGGTCTGGCCCGTTGTGATCCATGCCGAAAGCCGCCGCTCGTCCTGTCCATCGTGTTTTGATGATGCCGCCGCCTTGAACTTTGCTTGCCGTTAACCGAGCACTAATCGCCACCATCACACAAAATCGGCGGCGTCGACGGCCACGTCGTTACGATCATCGAGTGCGTAAAACAAAAAAAAACGGCCACTCGATATATCGAGAAGGCCGATTATGATTTTTGCTTTATATTGAGTCTGATTTATATCGTAGGGGGTGAGGTCAAGTATGATGCCCTCGCAAATTCTCTCTCAAGATGTCATTGCGAGGAGCGAAGCGACGAAGCAATCTTAGTAGTTTTAAGATGTTAGCGAGATACGAGATTGCTTCGCTTCGCTCGCAATGACAGAATTTGCGAGGGCATCAAGTATCGGTTACGCGCTCCTTGCCTCGCCTTGCCTTACTCCTTTGCTTCGTGTTGATGTTAAGAATGATGCCAGGCGATACCTCTGAAATTCTTTTCTGGAGTGATCAGAGAAACACCCGGTAATCGACATTCAAAGCCGTTGCCAGTTTCCGGGCCGTCTCCTTGCCGATAGTCCGCTTTCCGTTTTCTATCTCGGAAAAGGGGGGTAGTCGGTTAGCTCCTCCTGTCTCAACTGTACAATCGCGAAGCCATTCAAAACCAGCACACGGATGACACGGATCAAGGCGGATCAAACAAAAACAAGCTTTTGGTTTAAACCAAAAAAAGATTGATCCG
>CAIYUY010000244.1 GCA_903929485.1 uncultured Desulfuromonadales bacterium | reverse complement strand
TCAGAGGGGTGGAGATGCTGGCAGGGGAGCAGTTGCCTCGCATTTGTTGATTATCTCCCTCCGCAGATGGGACATCCCTGCAGGGAAAACGGTTTTTCCAGACGGCAGCGGACCAGCAGGTCGTCATCACGAAAAATATCCCCTGTGGGGCCGTCGGCCGCCACCTCTCCCTCGTGGAGCACGATGGTCCGCGGGCAAAGGTCCAGCACCATGTCCAGATCGTGACTGGTAAAGATTTTTGTGTGGTTGAACTCCCTGAGCAGTCTCATAAGCTGCCGCCGGGCATGGGGGTCGAGCCCGCTGGTCGGTTCATCCATCACGAGGATATCAGGTGACATGGAAAGGACCGTGGCGATGGCCACCCGCTTCTTTTCCCCTCCGGAGAGATTATAGGGAGCCTTCTCCCGGAGATGTCCCACCCCAACCCGCTGAAGGGCGTCATTCACCCGCCGCTCCACCTCCAGGCCGGTAAGTCCCAGGTTCAGGGGGCCAAAAGCCACATCTTCATAAACCGATGGCATGAAGAGCTGGTCGTCCGGTTCCTGGAAGACCATGCCGACGGTGCGGCGAACATGGGGAAGGGTAGCCTTTGTCAGGGGGTAGTCGCCGATACGGACCTCACCACCGGTGGCGGCAAGATAGCCGTTGAGGTGGAGAAGGAGGGTCGATTTTCCTGCGCCGTTGGCGCCGATGATCGCCACCGACTCGCCGTGGGTGATCCTGAAGGAGATCTCTTTCAGGGCGACCGTGCCGTCGGGATAAACATGCCGAAGATTCCGGAGTTCAACGATATGGTGACTCATGGGATCATTCCTGACACCAGCGTCCCCAGAAATTGCGGCAAGTTCCAGGTACGGAAGGTAATGAAGAGTAGCGACCACCCTCCGACAAAGAGGAGATCCCTGCCGCCGAACCGGAATTCCCGGAGGTTCTGAAATTCGCCGGTGAACCCCCTCGCCAGCATGGCCATATGAATCCGTTCCGCCCGACGCCAGGTCCGGAGGAGCAGGTGGCCGACCAGCGACCCGTAGGACCCCACCCCCATCCCCCTTCTCCCGCAGCAACGGAGGCTGCGTCCCCGTGAGACCCGTCCCCCCTCTTCAGCCAGCACGAAAATATAGCGATACAGAAAGAGGAGCTGGGTGACAAAGACCCGGGGAGCTCCCAACTTCTGGGCGGCCCGGCAGATGGTCGGAAAACCGGTCACCGCCACCAGGGTAATCGCCCCCCCCACCGTCAGCATGACTCGCAGAAGAATGGAAGCAAAGGATACCCACCCACCCGTGACCCCCATTGAACCGAAGGAAAAGAGAACCTCCCGGTCAAAGAAGGGGTTGAAGATCCCTGAAATCATGGCCAGGGGGGCCAGGAGGAGAATCCTGGAGATGATGTAGCGGGAGGGGAGAGCACCCAGGGAGGTCATGACCAGGGGGAAGGCGGCAAAGGGGAGGAGGGCGCTGACGGCGTAACGATCAAAGGAAACAACCGTTACAATAAAAACCAGCGTCGTCAGCAGCTTGCCACGGGGATCCAGGCGATGGAGCGCCGTACCTCCGGCAGCCAGCGTATCCATCCGTCTCAGCTCCAGGAGCGCTCCCTCAAGTGATGACATAGCTTCTTTTTTTCAAAAGCATGCCGGCAAGAAACAGAATCGCCAGGGTGATGGCTCCTCCGACGATCCCCGCCATGCTGGTGCCGACGGAATTTTTCCCCTCTTTTCCGACCACCTGACCCGCACCGGGGCTCCCGGCGCGGATCTTGCCCAAACTCCCCCCCGCCGTCGCCGGGGGCTTCCTGAACGAGTACTCAGGCAGAAACGCGAGCTTTTCCTGAAACGCAGCCATGGCGCCCTGTACCCCCTTCCCCCCCCCTTTGACTGCTTCACCCCCCGCCGTCCCGGCAAGGGACCACTCCAGCCCGTCGGGTTTTTCCGACGCGAAGAGAGATAAAAACCCCCCGCTCAGGAGCGCAAACGCCAGAAAGGCGACTGTCGCCGTCCGGAGGTAGCGCCCGGCGGCTGGGGTGGGGGGGAGAGTGGCGCGGAGCAACTCGGGACGGGCCGTGGCCACCAGCGAGAGTACCGCCGCCGTCACCACCCCCTCAACCAACCCGATGGCCAGGTGAATCGGCAGCATGAGAGCCAGGAAAGGAACAACGGGGAGCGCGGAAACTCCGGAGCAGATGGTCTCAACCACCACCCCGCAGGCCCCCAGCAGCAATCCCGCCACGGCGGCGCAGAGCGCCGCCGCCGTCAGCCGATTCCGGAGCTCCCCGTCTCCGGCAATTCTCCGGTAGATGAGAGGGTAGGCAAGAAACGCCGGGAAAAATCCCAGGTTAAAGATGTTGCACCCCAGGGCCAGGAGGCCGCCGTCGGCGAAAAAGAGCGCCTGTACGGTCAGGACCGAAGCTATGACCAGGAAGGCGGCATGGGGTCCCAGCAGAACCGTCAGAAGAAGAGCTCCCCCCAGGTGTCCGCTTGACCCGGTTGCCGGGATCGTGAAGTTGATCATCTGGGCCGCGAAAATGAAGGCGCCAAGGACCCCCATGAGGGGCACCTTGCGCTCATCAAACTCGTCTCGCACTTTTTTCGAGCAGTAGGCGATGGTTCCGGCTGAAACCACCGTCATGGCCCCGCCGACGGCAGGGGAGAGCAGCGCATCCGCCATATGCATGTGATTCTCTCCTTTTCCTGGGTTACCCTACTTATCAGGGAAGGATTATAACAGGTGACCGCGGCAAACGTGAGTAAAGTAACGATTGAAAAACTGGAAAACCAGGGGCACTCCCCCTTTTTTCAAACCCCCTTCCGGTCCAGGCTCCGGTACTGGATTGCCTCGGACAAGTGCTCCTCGTGAATGGCTTCGCTCCCTTCCAGGTCGGCGATGGTTCGGGCCACCTTGAGTATCCGGGTAAAGGAGCGGGCCGAGAGCCCCAGCCGGTCGGTGACCAGTTCCAGCATCCGGTTGCCGGCGCCGTCCAACTCGCAATGTTTACGGAGATGGCGGGCGTTCATCTGAGCGTTACAGTGGATTTTCGTCCCCAGGAATCGGTCCACCTGAATCTCCCGGGAGCGTTCAACCCGGAAAGCTATTGAAGAAGAACATTCCGCTTCGCTTCGATCGGTCAGGTCGCGGTACCGTACTGCGGGGACCTCGATATGAATGTCGATCCGGTCCAGAAGCGGACCGGAGATGCGGGAACGGTATCGCTGGAGCGCCACCGGAGTGCAGGAGCATTGGTGACTGAAATCTCCCAGATAGCCGCAGGGGCAGGGATTCATGGCGGCCACGAGCATGAAGCGCGAGGGGTAGGTCAGGGAGGTGAGTGCCCGGGAGATGCACACCCGACCATCCTCCAGGGGCTGGCGGAGGACTTCCAGGACATGTTTCTTGAATTCGGGGAGTTCGTCCAAAAAGAGGACGCCGTTGTGGGAGAGGCTCACCTCGCCGGGGCGGGGGGTGTTGCCGCCACCTACGAGGCCGATGTCTGAGATGGTATGGTGCGGGCTCCGGAACGGGCGGTTGGCGATGAGGGGGGTCTCCCGTTCCAGAAGACCCATGATGCTGTAAATTTTGGTGGTTTCGATGGCCTCTTCAAAGGTCATCCGGGGGAGGATGGAGGAGATCCGGCGGGCCAGCATGGTCTTCCCCGATCCGGGAGGACCGATCATGAGGAGATTGTGACCACCGCTTGCAGCCACTTCCAGCGCCCGCTTGGCGTGTTCCTGCCCCTTTACTTCAGAAAAATCGTCGCCGGTTTCGATCTGCTGCCGGAAGAGTTCGTGGATATCTACTCGTACGGTGGGGATCTCCATCTCACCGTTGAGAAACCCCACCACCTGGCCCAGCTCATTCACGCCGATGATCTCGATTCCCTCCACCACCGCGGCCTCGCGGACGTTTTCCCTGGGGAGGATGATCCCGGCGAACCCTTCCCGTTTGGCCGTCACCGCCACGGGGAGCGCCCCCCGCACCGGCTTGATGCTCCCATCCAGGGAAATCTCGCCGATGATGAGGTACTCCTTGAACTTCGTCCCCTGGATGACTCCGGTGGCGGCCAGGATACCCACGGAGATGGGGAGATCGAACGCCGCTCCCTCCTTCTTCAGGTCGGCCGGAGCCAGATTTACGGTGATCCGCCGGACCGGGAAGTCGTAGCCGGCGTTTTTCAGCCCCGCCTTGACCCGGTCCTTGCTTTCCTTCACGGCGCCGTCGGGGAGTCCCACGGTGGCGAACTGGGGGAGCCCCGGAGCGATATCCACCTCCACCGCCACCGGCACGGCGTCAATACCCAGGAGCGAACTGCTGAAGAGGGTAGCGAGCATGGTGAACTCAGCCGTTTCCGCACTCCAGATATTTTTCCGCGTCTACGGCGGCCATGCAGCCGGAGCCGGCGGAGGTGATTGCCTGGCGATACATGTAGTCCTGGACATCTCCGGCGGCGAAGACTCCGGGAAGGCTGGTGGCGGTGGCATTTCCCTCAAAGCCCCGCTGGGTCCTGATGTACCCGTTGTCCATGTCCAACTGACCCTCGAAAATCTGGGTGTTGGGGGAATGCCCCACGGCGATGAAGACCCCATGCACGGAGAGTTCCTTGGTGGAGCCGCTGGTATGCCTGAGCCTGACCCCGGTGACCCCGGAGGCGTCTCCCAGAACCTCGTCCAGGTTGTGACACCACTCGATGGTGACATTCCCCCCCCTGGTTTTATTGATAAGCCGGTCGGAGAGGATCTTTTCAGACCGGAAACTCTCACGCCGGTGGATTACGGTGACGTGGCTGGCGATGTTTGCCAGGTAGAGCGCCTCCTCCACTGCGGTGCTCCCCCCTCCCACTACGGCTACCGGCTTTCCCCGGTAGAAGAAACCGTCACAGGTGGCGCACCCCGAAACACCTTTTCCCAGGAACGCCTTTTCCGAAGGGAGACCGATATACCTGGCCGAGGCGCCGGTGGCTATGATAAGGGCGTCGCAGCTGTAAACTCCGCTATCCCCCTCTAACCTGAAGGGGCGAACCGAGAGGTCTGCCTTGCTGATCTGGTCGGAGATGAAGATAGTGTCGAAACGCTCCGCGTGTTGCCGCATCCGTTCCATAAGCTCTGGTCCCTGAACCCCGGTGGGGTCGCCTGGCCAGTTGTCCACCTCGGTGGTGGTCATCAATTGCCCTCCGGGCTGGAGTCCGGTGATGAGCGCCGGTTTCAGGTTGGCCCGGGCGGCGTAGACGGCGGCGGTGTAACCGGCAGGGCCGGAGCCGAGAATCAGCAAGCGATGGTGAGTCTGTTCCATGACTAAATCCTCCTGGCGAAAGTACGGAGTTACTCTACACGGGCCATTATAGAAATGCAAGAATCAAGAAGCCTTTCGCGTTGACCCTCAAGGAGCGCTCTGGTACACTTGCCGAACACTATTTCCCAGGAGAACAATATGCTGAGACGGATTTTGCCGATGATCCTGATCCTTGCCCTCCGGGCCGCCCCCTTGTGCGCCGCAACCATCGTTATCCCTCCTGGCGAGTTCAAAAAAGCGAGCCAGGAGCTGGGGGGAGCAGTTGCATACCGCAATGTAGCCCCAGCCTCGGCTTTGGGGGTTGGCGGGTTCGATCTGGGGGCCGACGTCAGCGCCATGGATATCAGTAGCTCCTACCAAATCGACAACAGCAGTTACGCCCGGCTTTACATGACCCGGGCCCGGGCACGGGTTGGTCTCCCCTGGGGAGTCACCGTGGGGGGAATGTTGGGGTGGTCACCTAACACTCTGACCAAGATGTACGGTCTTGAGGTGGGGAAAGAGATCCTGAGTGACGGCGTAGTGACGCCGGCCCTGGGCATTCGCGGAACCTACAGCCGATTGGGTGGCCTGGACGGCTTGAGCCTCTATAGCTGGGGGGGGGATGTCACCGTCAGCAAAAAAATCCTCTTCCTTACTCCCTATGTCGGCCTGGGGCTCCAATGGATCAATAGCGCCTTTACCGCTCTTCCTCGTCAGGAGTTCCGGCAGATGCGTTACTTCGGTGGTCTGCAGATCATCCCGTTTCCGTTGCTGCGGGTAACCGCCGAGGTGGAGCGTGAAGTGAAGTGGGCCTACACGCTGAAGGTCGGCGTCGGGTTCTAGGTGATTCATGGCAAAGGGTTCGCTGGAGGAAGAACTCCGTTTCGACCAAAGCATAGCGGGGCGCTTTGCCTGGGCTATCCTGCTGACGGCCCTGACCCTGCTGGCCGAGATCGCCGGTGGAATTTGGACCAACTCGCTGGCGCTCCTCTCTGATGCCGCCCATGTTTTTCTTGACCTCTTCGCCCTCATCCTCTCCCTGGTGGCCATCAGGCTTGCCTCGTACCCCGTTTCGGACACCCGCTCCTTCGGCTGGCACCGGACCGAGGTCTTCGCCTCCTTCATCAACGGCGCCACGGTCTTCCTCATGGCGCTGGTAATTCTGTATGAAGCTGTCGGCCGGCTGGCCGATCCACAGCCGGTGAAGAGTATCCCCATGTTCATTATCGCCGCCGGTGGACTGGTCACCAACCTCCTGGCGGCCTCGGCCCTGCACCGTCATTCCCATGATGACCTGAATGTACGAAGCGCCTTTCTTCACGTCGTGGGGGACGCCGCCGCCTCGGTGGGAGTCATCGTCGGCGGGGTCATCATTCATTATACCGGTTGGTATCTTCTTGATGCGATACTCTCCATGGGGATAGGAGTCATCATCTTCAGAGGTTCCTGGGGGGTGATCCGGAGCGCTGTTCATATCCTCCTGGAAGGGGTTCCCCGGGGGATGAGTACCGCGGTTGTGGCGGAAACCTTACGCGGGCTCCCCGGGGTGAAGGATGTCCATCACCTGAATATCTGGACCATCTGCTCCCATATCCAGGCGCTCTCGGCCCATGTGGAGATTACGCCGGAGTTCCGGGGACGGCAGGCGGAGGTTCTGCGCGCCATGGAGGATCGCCTTCTTGCCACGTACCATATCTCCCACACGACCCTCCAGCTGGACTGCACTCCCTGCATGCGGGAGAGCCCGCTCCTCAAGCCCCTCCGGCACCGTCCCCGGAGTGTCGGCAGCCATGACTGTACCCATGATCATCACTGATCTTGTCCATCCTCTGGAGTATAAATGCTTTCTTACGAACTGATCCTTGAAGCGTCCGAACGGCTCAGGAAGCGGGTCCGTCGCACCGAGCTGATTCCCTCCCACCACTTCAGCGCCCGCCTCGGCTTTCCCCTTCTCTTCAAGTGCGAGAACCTTCAGCGGACCGGAGCCTTCAAAATCCGGGGGGCGCTGAATTTCATGACGAGCCAGTCCCGTGAGGCGCTGCGGCGAGGGGTTATCACCGCCTCAGCCGGGAATCACGCTCAGGGGGTGGCCTATGCCGCCGATCTTCTCACTGTCCCCGCGGTCATTTATATGCCTGAGCAGACACCGCTCCTGAAGGTTTTCGAGACCCGTGACCTGGGTGCGGAGGTGATTCTCACCGGCCGAAACTTCGACGAGGCCTACCTGGCGGCCCGCGCCGCGGAGGGAGAGAGGGGGATGCTCTTCGTTCATCCTTTCGACGACCCGCTGGTCATGGCCGGGCAGGGAACAATCGGGTTGGAAATTCTGGAAGAGTTGCCGGACGTGGCCAACATCCTTGTTCCCGTGGGAGGGGGGGGGCTCATTGCAGGAGTGGCCACGGCGGTGAAGGAGACTCACCCCCATGTCCGGATCATAGCGGTGGAATCCGTGGCGGCGCCATCGCTCCATTACTCCCTGAAGCATGGCGCGATCCTGGAGTCACCGGTGAAGGCTACTCTTGCCGATGGTATCGCGGTGAAGAAGCCGGGGATGAATACCTTTCCCATCATGAAACGGTTGGTGGATGACAGCGTCCTGGTGGAAGAGGAGGAGATCGCCTTGGCCATTGTAGCGCTCCTGGAACGGACCAAGCTCCTGGTGGAGGGGGCCGGCGCCGTCACCTTGGCTGCTCTCCTCAACGGTCGGGTGCCTGGGATCCGAGGCAAGACGGTCTGTCTCCTTTCCGGGGGAAATACTGATGTGAAGACCATTGCCACCGTGGTGGAGCGAGGGCTTTTGGCCGCGGGGCGTTATCTGAAGTTGCGCGTTGAGCTTGAGGATCTCCCCGGCTCCCTGGCCAGGCTGGCCGCGGACATCGCTGCCACCCGCTCCAATATCTTCCATATTACCCACGAACGTCGCTCCCTGACTCTTCCGTTGGGTCGAAGCGAAGTACTCCTTGAGCTGGAGACGAGGGGCCCGGAGCACATCCGGAAGGTCATCGAGGAGTTGGGGGTGAAGGGGTATCTCCTGTCGGCGCCTCGGTGAGATGCATGGAGACCCTATGCCGTAAATCGAAGTCCGGGGGATGACAGGTTTTTCTTTTTCAGTTTTTCGATCAAGGTCGTCCGTTTCAGGTTCAGCAGCTCCGCAGCCTCCTTCTTGTTTCCCTGAGTCTTTTCCAAGGCGTCCATGATCAGGCTGTTTTCGAACTCTTCGATGACGTCATTGAAGTTGATGCCGGCGGTGGGGAGAGCATATGTCTTGGCGGCGGGAGTGGGGGCGCTCCGGATCAGACCGGTAAATTTCTCCGGCAGGTCGCTCAGGGTGATGGTTCCGCTCCCCTTTATGATGACCAGTCGTTCCATGAGATTTTCCAGCTCGCGGATATTCCCCGGCCACTGATAGTCACAGAGAGCCTGCAGCGCATCCGGAGCTATCCCATCAATCTGCCTGTTTTTTTCATCGTTCATCCGCTTCAGGAAACTTGCCGCAAGCAGCGGAATATCCTCTTTTCGTTCCCGCAGCGGCGGCACTACGATGGGGATGACGGAAAGACGATAGAAGAGGTCTTCCCTGAAGAGTTTGGATGCCACAAGCTCTTCCAGGTTTTGATGGGTTGCGGCAATGATCCGGGTATCGATCTTGCGACTGCTGTTTCCCCCCACCGGTTCGATCTCCCGGCTTTGCAGGACGCGCAGTAGCTTGACCTGCAGGCTGGTGGGCATATCCCCGATCTCATCCAGAAAGAGAGTTCCCTTGTCGGCCATGGCGAACCTGCCGACCCGGTTGGCGATGGCGCCGGTAAAAGAGCCTTTCACATGACCGAACAGCTCGCTCTCCAGAAGATCCTCCGGAATGGCACCACAGTTGACCGGGACGAAGTTGTTGTTTTTTCTGTTGCTTAATGTGTGAATGGCCTGGGCGATCAGTTCCTTGCCGGTTCCCGACTCGCCGAGAATGAGCGCCGTGGAGTCCGAGTCCGCCACCTTCTCCACCAGTTCCAGAAGTGATCGCATCTTCGGGCTTTCTCCGATGATGTTTCCCATTAACTTCCGGTTCTTGATGGCTGATTTTATCTCTGTTTTGCTGGGGAGGAGAGGAGTATGGTCCAGGGCGCCCTGGAGCAACGTATCCAGTTCTTGCAGGTCAAAGGGTTTGTCAAGGCAGGAGTAGGCTCCTGCTTCAAGGATATTTGCCCTGGATTCGGCGCTGCTGAAGGCGCTGCTGACGATGACGACGACTTCCGGTTGTCGCGCTTTCAATCGTTTGAGAAAGTCGAGTCCATTCATGCCGGGCATCATCAGGTCGGTGATGACCAGATCGAAGTTGCCCCGGTCGGTAATCGTCAGAGCTTCCAGGGCGTCCTTGGCGAGGGAGACCGTGTACCCTTTGTAGGCGAGAAACGCTTGGATGAATTCCCGACATTTGGCATCATCGTCAACGACCAGAATATTCTTAGCGACCATGGCGGCAATCCCTCCGAAAGCTTGGAAAATGAGCGTGCTATTCGTGCAATAAATCCCGGCTAAAAAAAATAACCGCAAAATGCTTTTTTTTCTAAAGTAATCCGGAAGCGCGCCGATAAGGATAAAAGAGGGTTGGAAGCGACGGCCGGTCTGTCTCGAGTGGAAGTACTATACACGAGAAAAAGCCGTTGCGCCATAAGTATGCGATGTGTTTTGCGTAGTGTGCGGATGGCGATTATATTAAGATATGCAATAAAAATACACTTTACAAAATCCCTGGAAAGGGGCGCAAGGTCAGCTAGTTGCACCATTGGTTTTTAAAAATTAATTTTTTGACCGTAAATTTTCTGCTGAACAAGATGGTTTATCCGGAAGAAATTACTCGTTTCAAGTTCCTTGCGTTCGCCATAACCCGGAGGGTTGCGGGGAGCCGGTCAGCATTCGGTTCTCCCTGAGCTGTTGGAAGGGTAGTGGTAAGTAGCGCAAAAATCCCCCTCATCGGAAGATTCCGCGGCAGCCTCCAACCATCCATCCATGAAGGCGTCCCGTTCAGCCGGGCTATACCAGTGGCGATGGAAGTCACTGTCCAGCCCCATGAGCGCGACCTTGCGTCCTACCTCCCTGGCGATGGAGAGGAGGAGTAGATCATTTTGACAGAATATTGACGCCATGAAAGTCCCCTTCAGCTTTATCTGTTCACTCTGTACGTTAGATATTTGACCGCGGTGGCGTATCGGGCAGCCGCTGTATCGAGAATACTCCGTGCATTACATTAATCGTGCCAATTTCGGCTAAAATTCGTGCAGGAGAAAATTATCCTGACAGGTTTATCCCCGGATGTGGATCTGCCCCTTGACGATGCGAATAATACCTTGACAACGGGAGCCGAATGGGTGACAAGGAATGAACGTTCATTCCCCAAGGAGGGCACGGTGGAGCGAAGCGACAAACGGGAAGCGGTGATGCAGGCGGCATTGGAACTGGTGGGCGAAAACGGCTTCCATGGTTCGCCAATGGCGATGATAGCCGCGCGGGCCGGAGTGGCGGCCGGGACTATCTACCGATATTTCGAAAGCAAGGATCTCCTTATCAGGGAGACCTACGGCTGCCTGGAGAAGCAGATTATTGCGTCGGTGAAGGCGGAGTATCCCCATGATGGACCGATTCGGGAACAGTATCTGCACGTCTGCCAAAGGTTATTTTCCTATTTTCTCGCGTCGCCCCTGGAATTTCGCTTTATCGAGCAGTTCCACAATTCCCCCTATGGAATCGCCTGCCGCCGCGACAAAATGATCGGGAAGAAGGAGAAGGATCTCATCACTGAACTCTTTGAAGAGGGGCAGGCGCAACAGCTCCTCAAGGAACTCCCGCTACCGGTTTTTTTCGCCCTGACTTTCGGCCCCTTGTGCGATCTCTGCCGGGATCATATCCTCCAGTTCATCGTCCTGGATAAACAGCTCATCGCCAGGACCGCCGAGGCCTGCTGGGATGCCGTCAAACGGTAAGCTCCCAAAAGCTTGGCAACTAACTCCTCCGAGAAAATCTTGGAACCTGCGAAAAATGAACAACCAATTCCCAAAAAATTCGAGGTGTCTATGCAAAACAGGAACGTGGTACTGCTGATGATCGTGGCAGGGGGGCTGGCCGCCTGCCTGCTTCTCGCCGGCTGCGACAGCGCGAAAAACGCCGGACAAAAGCCTCCATCCGCCCCTCCCGAAGTGGGCGTGATAACGGTTCAATCTCAGCGGGTAGCCTTGACCACTGAACTCCCGGGACGTACGGCCCCCAACCTTATCGCCGAGGTGCGGCCGCAGGTTAACGGCATCGTCCGGAAGCGGCTTTTCACCGAGGGGACCGATGTCAAGGTCGGCCAGCTCCTGTATCAGATTGATCCCGCCGGCTATCAGGCTGCCTATGACAGCGCCAAGGCGTCCCTGGCTCGGGCCGAAGCCAATTGTATCCCCGCTGGACTCAAGGAGGAACGTTTCCGGGCACTGGTGAAGAGCAAGGGGGTGAGTCAGCAGGAATATGATGACGCCTTTGCAGCGCTTAAACAATCCGAGGCTGATGTGGCATACAACAGGGCGCAGGTGGAAACCAATCGGATCAATCTTGCCTATACGAGAGTCATCGCCCCGATTTCGGGACGGATCGGCCGCTCCGCCATCACTGACGGGGCGCTGGTAACCGCCAATCAGGTCACTCCGTTGGCAACCATTTTGCGCCTTGACTCCGTATATGTGGATGTCACCCAGTCCAGCAGCGAGGCGCTGCGTTGGAAACGGAACCTGGAGGGAGGTCTGCTCAAGGGGGGGGGCGGCAAAGCGCGGGTCAAGCTCCTGCTGGAGGACGGCACTCCCTATCCGTTACCGGGAATCCTGAAGTTTTCCGAGGTCACCGTTGACCAGAGCACCGGCTCCATCGTACTGCGAGCGGTTTTCCCCAATCCGAAAAAGATTTTGCTGCCGGGGATGTTCGTTCGCGCGCTCCTGGAGGAGGGGATTAGCGAGAAGGCGATCCTGATCCCCCAACGGGGGGTCAGCCGCAACCCGGCGGGAAGCGCCATGGTTATGGTGGTGGGGAAAGAGGAGAAGGTTGAGCCGCGGGTCATCAAGGTAGAGCGAACCGTTGGCGACAGCTGGCTGGTGAGCGAGGGAATGAAGCCGGGGGACCGGGTCATCCTGGAAGGAATACAGAAGGCGCGTCCCGGCACGGTCGTGAAGGCCGTACCATTCGGAGCAGGAAAAAAATAATCAGACCATCGGTCCGATCAGTCAGATCGGTCTGATATTTTTCAAGGAGTTTCCATGCCTCGTTTTTTCATAAATCGCCCGATCTTTGCCTGGGTGATCGCCATCATGGTCATGCTGGTCGGCCTACTCTCCATCAAGAGCCTGCCGGTCTCCCAGTACCCACCCATCGCACCTCCGCAGATCACCATCAACGCCGTCTATCCGGGCGCCTCCGCCCAGACTGTGCAAGATACCGTTACCCAGGTCATCGAACAGAAGTTGAACGGTATTGACAACCTGATCTATATGGCCTCCACCAGCGATTCGGCCGGCGCCGTGGCAATTACGATGACCTTCAAGGCGGGCACCGATCCCAATATCGCCCAGGTGCAGGTGCAGAACAAGCTGCAGTTGGCTGTGCCGCTTTTGCCGCAGATCGTGCAGAAACAGGGGATCTCGGTGGTTAAATCGACCAGGAACTTCCTGCTGATCATCGGACTGGTGTCGCAGGACGGTTCCATGGACCGTAATGCCCTCACCGACTACATGGTCTCCAACCTCCAGGATATCGTCAGTCGCCTGGACGGGGTGGGTGAACTGTTGCTCTTCGGCACCCAAAATGCCATGAGAATATGGCTGAACCCGGTGAAGCTGGATAACTTTCACCTGACGTCAAACGATGTTATCGCGGCTCTGCAGGCCCAGAACGTCCAGGTATCCGCCGGACAGTTCGGAGGCGCCCCCGCCGTACAGGGGCAGCAGCTTAATGCCACCATTAACGCCCGGGCTCTGCTGCAGAACACGGATCAGTTTAACGCCATTATTCTGCGCACCAACGGCGATGGCTCCACCGTGAAGCTCAAGGATGTGGCGGAAAGCAAGATCGGCACGGAAAATTACGAAATACAATCATACTACAACGGAAAACCGTTGGGAGGGATGGCGGTCCGCCTGGCGTCCGGCGCCAATGCGCTGGAAACCGGTGACAGGGTCAAGGCCAAGATGGCGGAGCTGGAGAAAAATTTTCCACCCGGCATGAAGGTGGTTTACCCCTACGATTCAACCCCCTTTGTCAAGATTTCCATTGAGGAGGTGGTGCAGACCCTCATCGAAGCGGTTTTCCTGGTCTTCATCATCATGTTCCTCTTTCTGCAGAACATCCGCGCCACCCTGATCCCCACCATCGCGGTGCCGGTGGTGCTCCTGGGGACCATGGGGGTTCTTTCCGCCTGCGGCTTCTCCATCAATACCTTGACCATGTTCGCCCTGGTCATCGTCATAGGCCTTTTGGTGGACGATGCCATCGTGGTGGTGGAAAATGTGGAGAGGATCATGACCGAGGAGGGGCTGTCTCCCCGTGACGCCACCATCAAATCCATGGGGCAGATCACCAGCGCCCTCTGGGGGATCGCCACCGTGTTGACGGCTGTTTTTCTCCCCATGGCCTTTTTCGGAGGCTCCACGGGGGTCATTTACCGGCAGTTTTCCATTACCATCATCTCTGCCATGATCCTTTCGGTGCTGGTGGCCATGATTCTGACTCCGGCGCTCTGCGCGACCCTGCTCAAGCCGGTGGGACAGGGACATTCGGCGGGTGAATCCGGCTGGTTCAAGGGATTCTTTCGCGGGTTCAACAGGACGTTCGATTTCTGCCGTAATAACTATGAAGGGATCGTCGGCCGCTCCTTCGGCAAACCGGTCCGGTACCTGATGGTCTACGGCGCCATTGTGGTGGCCATGGCCTACTTCTTCCTGCACCTCCCCACCTCGTTTTTGCCGGATGAGGATCAGGGGTTCATTATCTGCCAGCTTCAGTTACCGGCCGGATCCACCCAGGAGCGGACCATTCAGGTCATACGACAGATGGAACGGCATTTCCTGGAAGACGAATCAAAAACGGTGGAGGGAATAATTACCGTGGCCGGTTTCAGTTTTGCCGGTCGCGGTCAGAACATGGGGCTGGCATGGGTAAAGCTGAAGGACTGGAAAGTTCGTAAGAGTCCCGACAAGAAAGCATCGGCAATCGCCGGACGGGCCATGAAAGCCTTTTCCCAGTTTCGGGACGGCTTGGCCTTCGCCTTTTCACCACCGGCGGTACTTGAGCTGGGGGTGGCTAACGGCTTCGACTTTCAACTGCAGGATCGTGGCGGGCTGGGGCATGAGAAGCTGATGGAGGCGCGCAATCAGCTTCTGGGGATGGCCATGAAAAATCCCAAGCTGATTTCGGTCCGTCCCAACGGGCAGGACGACTCGCCTCAATTCAATCTGGACATCGACGACGTGCGGGCCGGCGCCCTGGGGGTATCACAGGCGGATATCAATAACGTGCTTTCCGCTGCCTGGGGGGGGACCTATGTCAGCGACTTCATACAAAATGGTCGGGTCAAAAAAGTTTATCTCCAGTCCGACGCCAACTACCGGATGCTCCCAGAAGATATCAACGGCTGGTATGTGAGTAACAAGAGTGGGCAGATGGTGCCGTTCTCGGCCTTTGCCACGGCCCGCTGGCAGTACGGTTCTCCCCGTCTTGAGCGTTACAACGGCATTCCCGCCGTTGAAGTTCTGGGACAAGCCGCCGCCGGAATAAGCACCGGCGAAGCCATGGCCGAGATGGAGCGGATGGCGGCTCAACTGCCGTCCGGCATCGGTTACGAATGGACCGGACTCTCCTATGAGGAGAAAAATGCGGGGGCCCAGGCCCCGGCGCTCTACGCCATCTCGCTTCTGGTGGTGTTCCTCTCCGTGGCGGCGCTGTACGAAAGCTGGACCATCCCCTTCGTGAACTTGCTGATGTTGCCGCTGGGACTGGTGGGGGCGGTGACGGCTGTCAAATTGAGAATGTTCCCCAATGACGTTTATCTCCAGATCGGCCTCCTGACCACCGTGGGGCTTTCCACCAAGAACGCCATCCTGATCATCCAGTTCATCAAGGAGCAGATGCATCAGGGGCATGAACTGGTTGAGGCGACCCTGTCGGCGGTGAAGATCCGGCTCCGCCCGGTCATCATGACCTCTTTGGCCTTCTTCTTCGGCACACTTCCCTTGGCTCTTACCAAGGGGGCCGGTGCGGCGGCCCAGAATGCCATCGGCACGGCCGTTACCGGCGGTCTCCTTTCGGCAACCTTCATCGACCTTCTTTTCATTCCGTTTTTCTTCGTGCTGGTTTCCAGGATGTTCGCGAAGAAGGGGCAGAAAGCGGCTACAGAACATGTTGTGGAGGTAAAACCATGAACAGGATGTTCTCCCGGTTATCCTGTATACCCCTGTTAAAATTAGTTCCTTATTGTTTCCTTGGTTTCGTTTCGGTTCTGGCCGTGGCCGGTTGCTCCACCATGGCCCCCAGCTATTCCCGACCTCCGGCGCCGGTGCCTGTTGCCTGGCCGGCCGGCCCGGCCTACAAATCGGCAATCAAGGCGGAGGAGCAAAAGCCGGCGGCGGATATCCCTTGGCAGGAATTCTTTGTTGATCCCCAGTTACGGAAACTGATCACCCTGTCGCTGGAAAACAACCGGGATCTGCGGGTCGCCATCCTCAATATCCAGCGCTCCCAGGCCCAGTTTCAGATCAGGCGCTCCGATCTCTTCCCCAAGGTCGGCGCCTCGTCGTTCGGAACTTTCCAGCGGCAGGCCGATGATTTCGCCCCCGCGGGCTCCCGAGCCCTGCATCAGTACAACGTGGGGCTGGGGGTAAGCTCCTACGAGCTTGATCTGTTCGGACGTGTGCAGAGTCTCAAGGATCAGGCGCTGGAACAGTACCTCGCCACCGAGCAGGCGCGGCAAAGTGTCCGGATATCCCTGGTCTCTCAAGTATCTTCTACTTGGCTGACCCTGGCTGCCGACCGGGAGAAGCTGCTTATTTCTCAAAATACCTTGACGAGTCAGCAGGAATATTCCCAAATCATCCGGCGTCGCTTTGAGGCAGGAGTTGCTTCTCAGCTGGAGCTGTATAATGCTCAGGTTCAGGTGGATGCGGCGCGCAGGGATACGGCCGCTCTCCTCGGCTTGGCGGCCCAGGACGAGAACGCTCTTACCCTGGTGGTCGGTTCAATGGTAACTGCCGACCTCCTCCCTCCCACCCTCAGCAAAACGCTCTCCGCCATGAAGGATCTTTCGCCCGGGCTATCCTCTCAGCTCCTGCTCCGCCGTCCCGACATCCTCCAGGCGGAAAATCTCCTCAAGGGGGCTAATGCCAATATCGGCGCTGCTCGCGCGGCGTTCTTTCCCAGCATCACACTGGTTTCCACTATCGGTGTGGGGAGTAACTCATTGGGGGGGCTCTTCAGCGCCGGCTCCTTTGTCTGGAAGGTCGCACCGCAGATCTCCATCCCAATCTTTGACGCCGGCAGTAACAAGGCCAATCTAGCCGTGGCCGAGGCGGACCGGGCTATCGCCCTGGCTCAGTATGAAAAAGCGATCCAGAGTGCTTTCCGGGAGGTGGCCGACGCGCTGGCTACCCGGGGAACCATTGATGAGCAGGTGGCTGCCCAGGAATCCCTCACCGATGCCGCCATGGCGAGTTATCGTATCTCTCTGAGTCGTTATGAGATGGGGGTTGACAGCTATTTACCGGTGATCATCTTCCAGCGTGCCTCCTATGACGCCCAACAAGTTCTCATCTCCGCCCGACTGGCCCGTCTCAACAACATGGTTACCCTCTACAGGGTGCTGGGAGGAGGGGGCGGGGAGTGAAGGGAGGCGACTTCGCTTTCAACCTGTTGGCGATCCGGGAGATGCTGGTGGCAGAACTGGGACTGTTGAACTTTTCCTTCCCGGTGGCCCACGTTTACAACCCGCTGGTCTATGCGGTCAAACAGCATGAGTGCTACCTGACTCGCTACGGGAAGGGGCGAAAGGAAGTGCTGTTTTTGGGGATGAACCCGGGGCCGTGGGGGATGGCTCAGACCGGGGTTCCCTTTGGCGAGGTGGGAATGGTGAGGGAGTGGCTGGGGATCAACGGTGAGGTGGGAAAACCGGAGGGTGAGCACCCTCGCAAGCTGGTGGAAGGGTTTTCCTGCCGACGGAGCGAGGTGAGCGGTCGACGGCTCTGGGGGCTGTTTCGTAGCCGGTCAGTCGCCCCTGAGCGGTTTTTTTCCCGTTTCTTCGTGCTCAACTACTGCCCGCTCCTCTTCCTGGACGGCGACGGTGGCAACATTACCCCCGATAAGCTGAAGCGGAGCGAGCGGGAACCCTTGCTTGCGGTCTGTGACGAGGCTTTGCGCCGGACGGTGGCGGTTCTTACTCCGGATCGGGTTATCGGTATCGGCGCCTTTGCCGCGGCGCGGGCCGAAATTGCTCTCACGGGAGTGGGGACTCCGGTGGGGCGGATTCTGCATCCCAGCCCGGCCAGTCCCGCGGCCAATCATAATTGGGAAGAGAAGGTCCTGCTGCAACTCAGGGAGGAGGGGATAGAACTGTAACCGTCGGTCATGATGTCGCTCCGCTTTTTCGTCTGAACCGCCCATAAATAGCTGGTGTCAGTGCGAAAATTCCCATCGGTAACGCTCATGAAAATTTCCGATTTTGCTCCCCTGGATGGATGGCGGATTATGGGTATTTTCGCATTTCGCGTTATGGTATAAGGAAATGTTGCTTCGTAATCATATCTGCTATGTTTTAACATGTATCGGCAACGACTTTGTGTTCGCCGTCTTGATCGTTGCCGGAACAGGGGAGTACATTACGTGGTGAAAGGAGACGATCATGGTGGAACTATTGGAAAAAATGGTGCTGTCGGGGCTGGGAGCGCTGGCGCTTTCCAAAAGCAAGGGAGAGGAGCTGCTGGCGGAGTTGCGGGAGAAATACCGTCTTAGCGAGGATGAAGGGAGGGCGTTACTGGAGAAACTCCAAGGCGCGGCCCAGCAAGGGAAGGAGAATCTTGCCGCAGCCGCGGAGAATGAGGTGAAAAGGGCGATCCGGGGTGTCGGCATGGTGACCAGGGAGGATCATGAACTCCTGGAAAAGCGGGTGGCGGAGCTGGAGCGCCGGTTGGCGGCGCCGGCGGAGGACGAAGAGCCGGAAGAATAACCGCTATTCTTGTTCCTGTTTCTCTTTTGTCAGCGGCAGAACCACCGTAAAGGTCGTCCCCTCCCCTGGGGTGCTTTCCACTCCGATCTTGCCGCCATGATTGGCGATGATTCCAAAGGAGAGTGACAGTCCCAGCCCCGTCCCCTTCTGATCCTTGGTGGTAAAAAAAGGATCGAAGATCTTGACGAGATGTTCTTCCGGGATGCCGCAGCCGGTGTCCCGGACGGCGGCAAAGATTGAGGAGCCGCCGGGGAGGTGACCGGTGGTGACGGTCAGTTCGCCGACGCCGTTCATGGCTTGGCCGGCATTGAGGAGGAGATTGATGAAGACCTGCTCAATCTGGTTGTGGTCAGCCATGACCTGGGGGAGGTCGGCGGCGTAGCGTCTGACGATGGCGATGTCGTGAAAGAGTGTCTGGTGAATCACCAGATTGAGAGACTCTTCCAGTACCTGTTTCAACTCCATGGGCTCTTTCCGTGGTGGGGTCTCCCGCGAAAAATCCAGAAGTCCCTTGACGATGGAGGCGCAACGTTGGGTCTCCCGGACGATGATCTCCAGGTCCGGCTTAAGCTCTTGGTCCAGCTTCGGGTCGCTGGTGATGAGCGAGGCGTAGACCAGGATGCCGGTGAGCGGGTTATTAATCTCGTGGGCGATGCCGGCCACCAGTTCACCTTGGGCCGCGAGTTTTTCCGAGCGGATAAGCTGCGCCTGCATCCGTTTCAGTTCGCGGGTACGCTCCCCCACTTTGGCTTCCAGTGTGCGCGCCCACTCCTCCAGCTCTTGCCGCGCCTGTCGGAGGTTGACTGTCATGGTGTTGAATGATTGGGCAAGTTCCCCAAGCTCGTCCCCCGACTGGACGGTCACGCTGCTTTCCAGATCCCCTCCGGCGAGTTTTTGGGTGTGGGTCAACAGGTGGCGTAGCGGCGTGATGACGACTCTCACCATGAAGAACGCGAGGCTGAGGGCCAAAAGCCCCAGAAGAATGACCGTGTAGAGGATGGTCTTGTTCCGGTACTCGGCAAGCTGGGTTTGCATGGCGTCCAGGGAGACGATGACGTCCAGAACCCCCAGTATCCGGGCGGAGGAGGAGTGAAAGTGACACTCCGCGGCGGAGCATTTTGGCTCGTTGTAGATTCCCTTGGCCACCCCCAGGAGAGGAGCGCCGTTTTCGGCCGTGAAAATTCGGCTCCGGTTCATGGAAGAGGTATGGAGAAGCGGCTTGGAACCGGTATGACACATGTTGCAGGCTGCCGCCTTTTTGTCCACCAGGGTCCCGATCTCATCCTTTTTGGTGGAAAAAACGATCTTGCCGTCCTTGGAAATCATCCTGATCCGGACGATCCCTTTTTGGCTCCCGGCCTCGGTAATCATTTGGAAGGCGCGGGGGAGGTCGTTGTCCAGCATCTGGTAATGGGTGGTCCGGACGATGGTCTCGCTGAGATTGTCGACGCCGGTGACCGTCTCCTCCATGAGGAGACGCTTCAGATTGCCGATGTTGAGCCAGGCGAAGCAGGCCATTGCCACCACGAGGATGATTCCGGTGGCGAGGGTCAGCTTGGATGTCAGGTTGAGCCGCATGGCGCAGGCTCCTTTCGAGAAGAGATATGATGGCGTTAGATGTACCAGCAGCATGAAGCAGTGTCAATTTGATTTCGCCCCATCCCGTTGTCCACACGTCTGCAACATTAAATTACTTGCGCTTCACCCTGCTCTGGATGTAGCTTATACGAACGTTTGACAACCTTTCCTTACTAGAAATAGCAAAAAAGCCAACGAAGAGTGGAGCAACCATGGATCGAATCATTGACATTACCGAGCTTGCCCTGCGGGACGCTCACCAGAGCCTGATCGCCACCCGTCTGGGGATCGACGATATGACCGGCGCCTGCGCCGAGCTGGACGAGGCCGGTTACTGGTCGCTGGAGTGCTGGGGAGGAGCCACCTATGATGCCTGTATCCGCTACCTGAACGAAGACCCCTGGGAGCGGCTACGTACTTTCAAACAGCTCATGCCCAAAACTCCGCTGCAGATGCTGCTACGGGGTCAGAATCTTCTGGGGTATCGTCACTACCAGGATGAGGTGGTGGAGCGTTTCTGTCAGAAGTCTGCGGAAAACGGCATAAACGTCTTTCGGATCTTCGACGCACTCAATGACCTGCGCAACCTGGAGAGCTCGGTCCGGGCGGTGAAAAAGGCCGGTGGCCACGCCCAGGGGACTATCTCCTACACGGTTAGCCCCATACACGCTACCGGGCTCTTTGTGGATCAAGCCCGGAGGCTCCAGGATATGGGGGTCGACTCCATCTGTATCAAGGACATGGCGGCTCTTATCAAGCCCCAGGCAGCTTTCGATCTGGTGAAAGGGATCAAAGCGGCGTGTGGGCCGGAGCTTCGGCTTCATCTTCACGTGCATGCCACCACCGGCGTCACCCTGGTCAGTCTGATGAAGGCGGTGGAAGCCGGAGTGGATTGTGTGGATACCGCCATCAGTTCCATGAGCCTGGGGCCGGGGCATAACCCCACTGAAAGTTTTATCGAGATGCTGGAGGGGACCGGTTACACAACCCGGGTCGATCTGGGGCGAGTTTTAAAGGTAAAAAATCATTTTCAGGCCATGCTGGGTCGTTACAGCGAATTCCTTTCCCAGGTTACCGGCGTGGAGACCGAGATCTTCAAGAGCCAGATTCCCGGCGGGATGCTTTCCAACATGGAGAGCCAGCTCAAACAGCAGGGGGCAGGCGACCGGATGAAAGAGGTTCTGGAAGAAATCCCCCTGGTGCGCAAAGACACCGGGTATGTCCCCCTGGTCACCCCCAGCAGCCAGATCGTGGGGACCCAGGCGGTGCTGAATGTCCTCATGGGGCGCTACAAGGTCCTCACCGGCGAGTTTGCCGACCTCATGCTCGGTTACTACGGCGCCGTACCCGGAGAGAAAAATCAGGATGTGGTGGCAATGGCTCATGAACATGCCCGGAAGGAGCCGATCACCTGCCGTCCGGCGGACCTGCTCAAACCGGAGTGGGAGAAGTTGCGCGCCGAGGCCATCGCCCTGGCGGGGTGCAACGGCACGGACGAAGATGTTCTGACCTATGCCATGTTCCCCCAGGTCGCGCCCAAATTTTTTGCCGGACGTCATGAAGGGCCGCGCAATCTGGGTAAGGACCCGACGACCGGAGAGTCGGAAACACAGCCGGTGGAAGGGCACCAAGGAGCCATTACCGGACCGATCACCTATTCGGTGACCTTAAGCGGTCGGCAGCACAAGGTGTCGGTGGCGCCGTACCAGTAACCCAAGAAAAAGCAACTCACCACAGAGCCACAGAGGTCACGGAGAAAGGCCTGAAAACAAATACTCCTCTATTTCAGACGGTGATGACTACAACGGATCGGTTTTAGGATTCGCATGAAAAAATTAATACGTTCTCTCTGTTCTCTGTGACTCCGTGGTGAAAAAGATTGTTGTTGGGTCGATAATTAACAAAAAGGCGGTTAGCAATGAATATAGACGAGATAGTAGCGGAACTGAATCAGCGGAAGGAAGAGTTGCTGTTGGGTGGGGGGCAAGATCGCCTTGATCGGCAGCACGAGTCGGGGAGCCTTAGCGCCCGCGAGCGGGTCGGAGCCCTCCTGGACCAGGACAGCTTTCAGGAGACAGGTCTCTTCGCCAAGCACCGCTGTTCTCTCTTCGGCATGGCGGATAAGGAGATGCCGGCGGAGGGGGTGGTTACCGGAGGAGGAACCGTCAGCGGCAGACTGGTGCATCTGGCCAGTCAGGACTTTACCGTGGGGGGGGGGGCTGCCGGTGAGGTTCATTGCGCCAAGATCGTCCAGGTGATGCAGGCGTCACTGAAGACCGGTTCGCCATTCGTTTTCATTAATGATTCCGGCGGCGCCCGAATTCAGGAGGGGATCGACAGTCTTTCCGGTTATGGCAAGATTTTCTATCACAACGTCATGCTCTCCGGGGTGGTGCCGCAGATTTCTCTTATCTGCGGTCCCTGCGCGGGGGGGGCGGTGTACAGCCCCGCCCTTACCGACTTCATTATCCAGACCCGGGCTGCCCGTATGTTCATCACCGGCCCTTCGGTGATCAGGGCGGTAACCGGCGAAGAGGTGAGCGCGGAGGAGCTGGGAGGGCCGGCGGCCCAGATGAACCTCTCGGGAGTCGTCCATTTCATTGCCGAGGACGATCTGGATGCCGTCAATATCTGCAAGCGGCTCCTCTCCTTTCTTCCCTCAAACAATCTGGAGGATCCCCCCCAGAGGGAGGCGGACGAGATTATTCAGCCCGACAAGCGTCTGAACACCGTCGTCCCCCTGGACCCCAAACAGAGCTACGACGTCCGGGAGGTCATCGGACATGTCATGGATGGGGGGGATTTCATGGAGGTGCAGCCCTCCTTCGCTCCCAACATCGTCATCGGCTTTGCCCGGCTCCAGGGACGGCCGGTGGGGATCGTAGCCAACCAGCCCTGTGTCATGGCCGGAGTGCTGGATATCAACGCCTCGGACAAGGCAGCCCGTTTTATCCGCTTCTGTAACGCCTTCAACATGCCGCTGATTACCTTTGTGGATGTTCCCGGTTTCCTTCCCGGGGTTCAGCAGGAGCATGGCGGGATTATCCGCCACGGCGCCAAAATGCTCTTCGCCTACTCCGCCGCCACGGTGCCCAAGCTTACGGTGGTCCTGCGCAAGGCCTATGGTGGCGCTTACCTCGCCATGTGCGGCAAGGATCTTGACGCCGATCGGGTTATCTCTTGGCCCACGGCCGAGATCGCGGTCATGGGGGCGGAGGGGGCCGTGGATGTTATCTTCAGGAACGAGATCAAGGCTGCCGACGATCCCCCGGCGCGCCGGAAAGAGCTGATCCAGGAGTACCGGGAAACTTTCGCCACCCCCTACGCCGCGGCAGCCCGCTTTCAGGTGGACGACATCATCGAGCCGGCTGAAACGCGCCGCTATCTTGCCATGGCGCTGGACATTCTTCACTCCAAACGGGAATTCAGGCCCCAGAAGAAACATGGCCTGATTCCCCTGTAGCGCTGTAAAAAAAACGGGAGGAATCATGCCTGAGTCGGAAATAACACCGGAACTGTTGATCATCATGTCGGCTGCCATCGCCGCCTATCTGGGAAAGAACGTCCGGATTCGTCGGGCTCGCTTCATCAGCAATCAGGGGCCTAGTTCCTGGTCCCAGCAGGGGTGGGTCTCCATTCAGTCGTCCCATAGCTTCAGCACCACAAAATAGTGAAAAAGGAGCCATACCGTGCAGTTGTCCTTGACCATAGACGGTAAAAAATACGTGGTGGATGTGGATGTGGTGGAAGGTGAGGAGGCCAGGATGCCTGCCTCGTTCCCGGAACCGACATCAACCATCCAGTCGAGACCGGTTATCCCCTCGCCGCCTCACCCTCCCGCGGCGCCGCCCGTTGCCGACGGGCTGGCCGACGATAAGGTCTGCCGCAGCCCCATCGCCGGGGTCGTGCAGCGGGTAAACGTGCAGGTGGGGCAAAAGCTCCAGGTTGACGATCTGCTGGTGGTGCTGGAAGCCATGAAGATGGAGACCAACATCACCGCCCATACGGCCGGTACCGTCAAGAAGATCATGACCTCGTCGGGAGAGGCGGTAAAAAGCGGTCAAGCCCTTATCGAATATGAGTAATTCTATTTACAAAAACCTGACAAAAGGAGATCTTAAACATGCTGCAAACGTTAATATTCCATCAGAAAATAGTCTCGGATAACGTTCTCGATCAGCTTCAGGCAAAACTCCCCGCGATAATCGCGGATGTGCTGCAGGTCCCCGGAGGAAACATGGCGCTGCTTGAAGCTGAGCAGATCTCCCTGCACTTCATGGAGGCCAGCCGCCGGGATGTGGGGAAGAATATCAATGTGCTTATTTACGCCGGCCTGAACGAACCGCGCCAGATTGACCGAGCAAACCGAGCCAACAGGATCAGGGAAGATATTGTAGCCTTGATCGGGGCCGACTTTACCATTGATGTTCGTCTTTATCTGCAGTACATCGGCGCCGCCATGGAGACCGGCCATCGCCAAGCCGGGCCGGCAACGGAAGAGTAGGCGAGAAACATCAGGTAGAGAAAAAGAGAGGTAGAGGTAAAGGTAGAGGGTGTCTTTACCTTTTCCTTTACCTTTTCCTTTATCTTTTCCTCTGTTGACTTACGCATTATCCTCATGTACTTTAAGCCGAAATAATTGTATGATGCGGAAACTTCCCCTTGTCTAACCTCCGGAGCCGTCGCGCTGTTGCCGGCGGGGATCCTCACCCACGAAAGCAGGTACATCATGAGCGTACGCAGCCGTTCCGAGAGCTATTTCCCCTACGAGATTCAGATTGCCCACGATGTCTGGCGGGAGCTCAAGCCGGAATTCGAGACACTCCGGAGCCACGCCCCCAAACTACCCACCATGATGGTCTACCGGACGGTTGCCGCCCATCTGAATAAGCGTCCGGAAGCGCAGGGGCGTTGGGTCCCGGCGGGGGACCTGAATCTTTACGGGCTCATGTCCAAGATCTTCCGGTATCTCGCCGATTCCTATCTGGACGAGCAGCATCCGGGACTCTTGGAGCGATCGCTGAAGACGGCGGAGTTTCCGTACTCTTCTCCTCGGTTCAGCTCGGTGGCCACCTCGTTTTGCGCCCTGTTCCCCAATGGCGCCATGGTGGCGGGGATCGGGAGTCCGGCCGAGTATCTTGAAGGTGACAACGCTGGAAATAGCCGGAAAATTGGGGTGGTGAAGGAGCTCCTCCTTCTGACCCTGGCCGCGGAGAACAAGGCTATTAATAACTTTCGTCCTCTGGTGGACGATACCCTCCTGGCGGCGGCCGCTCCCTACCGTCCCTTGGTGACCTCACTGGACATGCAGCTGGCCGCAGCCCCCCCCTTCGCATCGCTGGGTCTGCCGCTCATGGAACTTCTTCGCGCGCCGCTTCGGGCCTGTCCTGATTCCTTGGCGGGGCAGATGGATTTTATCAAGAGTAACTGGTCCGCGCTCCTTCCCTCGGATCTCCTCTCCGAAATTCTCACCGCCTTCGACATCGTCACCGAGGAGCAGAGGGAGTACTGGGGCCCCACGGGGCCGCCGCCGGTCCTGGAGTTTGGAGTCGGCGTTGGAGGAACAGGGGGGATTTCCGGCTTTGCCGCTGCTGACGACGTCTATCCCGAACCGGAGGCATTTTCCCAGGATGCCGACTGGATGTCCAACGTGGTCCTCCTGGCCAAGATGATCTACGTCTGGCTGGACCAGATGACGAAAACCTATGGTCGCCCCATCAACCGGTTGGACGAGATCCCCGACTGCGAACTGGACCGGCTTCAGCGCTGGGGTTTCACGGGACTCTGGCTCATCGGCATCTGGGAGAGGTCGCCGGCTTCCCAGAAGATCAAACATATCTGCGGCAATCACGACGCCGTGGCCTCGGCCTACTCCCTGTATGACTACGTGGTCGCCGACGACCTGGGGGGGCAACGGGCCCTTGAGGTTTTTCGGGACAAGTGTCGCCGCCGGGGAATCCGCCTCTCCGCGGATATGGTTCCCAACCACACCGGGATCTATTCCAAATGGGTTCAGGAGCATCCGGACTGGTTCGTTCAGCTGGATTATGCCCCGTATCCCAACTACACCTTTGACGGTCCGGATCTCTCCTCCTCCTCCCGGATCAGCATCAATATCGAGGACGGCTACTGGCGGCAAAGCGATGCTGGGGTGGTCTTCAAGCATTATGATCACGACACCGGCCGGACCCGTTATATCTATCATGGCAACGACGGAACCAGCACCCCGTGGAACGATACGGCCCAGCTGAACTACCTGATTCCCGAGGTGCGGGAGGCGGTCATCCGGACCATCATCCATGTGGCCCGCAATTTCCCCATTATCCGGTTCGACGCCGCCATGACCCTGGCCAAGAAGCATTTCCAGCGGCTCTGGTTCCCCCAGCCGGGTGGTGGTGGCGGGGTGCCGTCCCGGGCCGAGCACGCCCTGAGTCGCGAGGAGTTCGATCGGGTCTTCCCGGTGGAGTTCTGGCGGGAGGTGGTGGACCGGGTGGCGGCGGAGGCGCCGGATACCCTTCTTTTGGCCGAGGCTTTCTGGCTTATGGAGGGGTATTTCGTCCGGACCCTGGGGATGCACCGGGTCTACAACTCCGCCTTCATGAACATGCTCAAGATGGAGGAGAACGCCAAGTATCGTCAGACCGTGAAAAACGTACTGGAGTTCAATCCGGAGGTCCTCAAGCGGTTTGTCAACTTCATGAACAACCCCGACGAGCGGACCGCGGTGGAACAGTTCGGCAAGGAAGGGAAGTATATCGGGGCAGCGGTGCTCCTGGTCACCATGCCGGGGCTTCCCATGATCGGTCATGGCCAGGTGGAGGGATTCCACGAGAAATATGGCATGGAGTACCGCCGGGCCTACAAGGACGAAACTCCCGACGAGCATCTTATTAAGGTTCATGAAGAGAAGATTTTCCCCCTCATGAAGAGGCGCTGGCTTTTTAGCGGGGCCGAGAATTTCGTCTTCTACGACTTCTGGAACGGCGATAACGTGGACGAAAACGTCTTCGCTTACTCCAACCGCGTGGGGAACGAGCGGGGGATCGTCCTGTACAATAACCGTTACGGCGACACCGCCGGGTGGATCAATGTTTCCACCGCCATTGGGGTCAAAAACGATGCGGGGGATACGGTCCTCATTCGGAAGAACCTGGGGGAGGCGCTCTCCTTCAACGGCGACGGCCGGCATTACTATCTCTTCCGTGACGCAGCCACCGGTCTGGAGTACCTCCGCCATGGCGCGGAAATGGTGGAGAAGGGGCTCTTCGTGGAGCTTTCAGGGTATGAGTATCATGCCTTTTTGGATTTCCGGGAGATCTGGGACGACGAGTACGGCAACTGGGGAAAGCTCTGTTACAAGCTGGGGAACCGCCCGGTGGCCGTCATGGCCGACGAGCTGAAGCTGGTGCAGTATGAGAACGTAATCGGTCCCTTCCGTAGCTTCTGCGGCGCCGCGCTGCCGGTGCTGGACGACCTCCTCTGCGGGGAGGCCGATGACGCCGGAGAGCAGGACGCGCGGGCGGTTGTGGCGGAACAGGCTCTTTGCTTCTATCAGTCCGTAGCCCAGCATTCAGATGGAGTTTTCGACTGTCGCGAAGGGGTGCAGAAACTTCTTGAGGATCTGGATGAGCTCGGAGAGATCTTCTCCGTCTTGCCCGGTACCCATGGCGAGGTTCTCTTCTTTGCCCGTGGGCCACTGGGCTCACCGGCTGGACGCGCCTCCCTCCTTATCTACCGCCTTTTCCAGCGGATGGGGGCCAATGAGGGGAGCGGGGAGAGTGTGGTTCAGTTGTTCCATCGGTTCGGGCTAAAACAGGTCGTTTCCGGACTCCTGGCTGCTGTTGAGGAGTGCGCCGGGGAATCTCTCCCCCGGGGTGAGGGGCTCGAAGGGCTCCTCATGGAGATCCTCATGCATCATGCCGGTTTCTTTACGCAGTGGGATGACGTTGAGGTCGGCGGGCGGACCAGGGGACTCCTGGAAGATCAGGGAGTTCGGGCGTTTCTCCTGATTCACGGTAGCGGCGGGGAGAGCTGGTTCAACAAGGAGCGGCTGGAGACTCTATTGCAGTGGCTCTTTCTGGCGGAGATGAGTGGTGATTTGGCGGGTCGTGACGACCCGGAGCACCTGCAGGTTCGGATGGCGCTCCTCCATAAGGCGGTGGAAACGCTCAATGCCGCGGCTCGGAAGGCCGGCTATCGTCCGGAGAAGTTCCTGGCGCTGCTGGACGAAGCATAGCCGCTCTTGGTAACCACTTAAACCTTACATGACGAAAACGCGCGCGAAGGAAGATTCTCATGATTCCTTCGCGTGTGTTGCGTCTCAACCTGAAAACTGGGACCGGGGACCGGGAACCGGTAGAACCTTGAACCTTGAACCTTGAACCTCGATTTTACTGGTGATTGCGCCGTGACCCTCACCCTTGCCCCCTCCGGTCATCTCGTGATGATCGACTCCTCCCCCACGGATGCATCAGATCTTCGCGAAACCGTCCCCCCCGGCGCCGAAGCAGTCGCCCGGGCCTTCGGCGAGTCACAAGCCGCCGGAATCATCGCCCTGGCCGGCGGCAAGGGGAAGGGGGGGGGAGAGTGGTCCCCATCCTGGCTCTTCTGGCGGGATTTCGGCGCCCGCTACCTTCTTCTCCTTTGTCACCACCAATTGAATCCCCAGCAACTGGAACTTCAGTCCCACCTGGATGCGGCGACCTGCGCCCGTCTGCTCTACCCTGCTTTTCTCCTGGTCCTGGCCACCACGATCTCCTCGGGGGCGCAGTACGTACTCATCTGGAGCCAAAAACTGGCGGCGCTGGGGAAGAGTGGAGAGAGCTGATGGCGGGGGAGCCGGATGCGGTGGAGTCAACCTGAAGAGTTCCGGAAGAAGTTCTTACGAAGAGCAACCAACAGCGGGAGGTAGTAACAGTGGTATCAAGATTTTCACGTAACGGAGTGTGGACGTATTCAGGGAGCCGCCGGATCCTACTGTCGAGAGTGCTGCCGGCGTTCTTCCTTCTGGCCGCCTTGTCGGGTGGGGCGTTTGCCGGCACACTCTACCTGGGCGCAACTCCCTATGGCTCCTTTCAGTCCGCTTATGCCGCGGCATCAACCGGAGCGGTTCTCAAAGCCCAGCCCATGGTTTATCTTGAGGGGTTGTTTCTCAACCGCGCTCTTGGTGTGACCCTGCAAGGGGGATACGACCCGGTAGCCGGTATCGTAACCGGTTTCACTACCATGAACGGCCCGCTGACGGTGGGAAGCGGAAGCGTCATTGTCGGAAATATGGTCATAACGGGGATCAATGCCTCCGTCTTTGTCCCGAACGTGACCGGCCAGCCTTTATCCGCCGCTCAAAGCGCCCTTGCGGCGGCGGGAGTTACCGTCGGCGCCGTCACCACGCAGCAGAGCGCCGCGGTCACCTTGAATAATCTCATCAGTCAGAACCCCGGCGCCGGAGCGTACGTCGTCGCCGGTTCAAACGTCAATCTGGTGGTCTCCTTGGGAGCTGCTTCGGTCACGGTGCCGACGGTCATCGGTCTGACTGCGACCGCGGCTCAGAGCGCACTTTCCCTTGCGGGGTTGACCACGGGTTCAACCACCTTGCTCAACAACAACACGGTAGCCAGTGGCGTGGTGTTGGGGCAAAGCCCGCCGGCGAATGGCTCCATACCCGCCGGGACAGCCGTTAACCTGATTATCTCCTCCGGTCCGGTGAGCGGAGTGCGCGCGTCGCCGACCATTACTTCGCTGCCGGTCGCCGAGACGACCCCTGGGGCATTGGTTGGGGTCTCCTATGTTGTCTTCGCCTGGAACGACCTGGGTATGCATTGCCTCAATCCCAGCTACGATACGGCGGTTATCCTTCCTCCCTACAATACCGTCAGGGCTCAAGTTGTCATGCGCGGCAACAAGCCGACGGTCGTTACCTCCGGGTTGACGGTTTCCTACCGGATCATCAACAATACCACCTCCCAGAAGGGGCTTTTCAAGCAGTTCTGGACCTATGCCCTGCAACTCTTCGGCGCCGCTCCGGCCATGGATCACGGACTGAACCTGGATGACCCGACGGTCTCCAATGGTTTGACCGGCGTCATGCTCGCCAAGAGTGATACCATCACCGCTACTCCCTATTTCATTGCCGGCGGTATCCCCGTAACCCCCATGAATGACGACGGCAGCTGGAACCCCTACCAGCTGGCCGAGATCACCGTAACCGGTAGCGCCACCGGCGCTACCCTGGCCCGGACCCGCGTTACCATCCCTACTTCAGACGAGATCAGCTGCGGCAAGTGCCACGGGAACTCGTCGGACCCGACGGTGGTCTTCAATGATATTCTCGCCAAGCACGACAGAAGAAATAATACGACGCTCCTTTTTTCCAAGCCGGTCCGCTGTTCTTCCTGCCATGGCAGCCCCGTGCTGAAAGCGCCGTTGCAACCGGGGATAAAATACCTCTCAGAGGCTATTCATGGTTTTCATGGCGCCCTGGCTACGCCACCCAATTGCTACGACTGCCATCCCGGAGTCGTGACTCAGTGTAATCGGAGCACAAAACATACCTCTGCCGACGGCAACTGCACCACCTGTCACGGCGCTCTCGCCACCGTCGGCTCCAGTATTACCGCCGGCCGTGTCCCCTGGGTAACCGAGCCCAAATGCGTGACCTGCCATAACACTAATGTGTCCAATACCGCCGGAATAGCCCAGGTGGATACGGGGGCGGTTCTCTACCGTAACAGCGTCGGCCATAGCGGCCTCTTCTGCTCCGCCTGCCACGGCGGCCCCCACTCCATGACCCCCAGCAACCAGGTGTCGGACAATTACCAGACCCTCCAGTACCAGGGGAAAGCCGTGACCATGGGGGACTGTCGGGTCTGTCACCCCACTTCACGCGGGGGGGGGGCCGCCGCGCAGTTTGCCGGTCAGCATCTGTCTAACGCTTCCGCCTGCAATGTCTGCCATACCGGCTTCCAGAATGCATCCAATACCGCCAACTGGCCGCACCAGTTCCAGTGGAAGTCTCGCTGATTTTTTCTTCCTTTCCCTCCCCTCCCCGAAGCGGAGAGGGGAGGGAACAGGCGTCATGCCGAAGACAACGATCTCATACCTAAGGAGGAGTCTCATGCGCTATATAAATCCCCGTCGGATCATCGCGGTGAAGATGGTCACCCCGGAGGATAACCCGCTGGTCACCGACAGCAGTCGGCTCATGGATGTCTGGTTTGACGCCGGTTCCGTGGTGCGCCATGAAATGTTCAAGAAGGTGCGCAGGGAGGAACAGGAGGCGCTGATTGCGTTATTGCTGCAGCGTGGTTTTGTCCAGTCGGGGAGGCTCTACCTTGATCCCAAGGGGGTGCTCTTCGCCGAGATGGAGCATGAATTGGTGGGTGGAATCGTCACCGTGGGCTATCAGGAAAACGGCAAGCCGGTGGAGCTGAAGGTCAGCGGGAAGGTGTTCGGTGAATTGGTGGGGCAGCTAAGCGTGGGGACAGAACGGTCGTTTACGGTTCAATGAACCGGGAAATTGAAGCATTTACCCGTGGTTGATCGAAAAGGGTGAGGCGAGACACGGAATCTCACCTCACCCTTTTGGTTTCAGCTTTTCTTCCATGGAGCTAG
>CAIYUY010000243.1 GCA_903929485.1 uncultured Desulfuromonadales bacterium | reverse complement strand
GCGGAAATGTTCCGTCATGGTTCGACAAGCTCACCACGAACGGAACAGAGGGCAGTTATAAACCTTAATCCGTTCGCCCTGAGCTTGTCGAAGGGTGGGACGGATTTCTGACTGGTACATTTTTTGTAACGAATCACCTTAACCGGCTGAGACTCTGCAAAAACTGGTTTGACTCCGGAAACTCCTCCCCCAGTCGACCCGGTGAGAGGATCTATCACCTTGAACTTCCGTGCTAATCCCCCGTCAGTTGCTGTAACAGATAAATCTTGGGGTTCAGTCCGCTGACGATGGCCACAACCTCCTTAAGCGTTTCCTCATCTAATCCTTCTTCCATCTCCACCCCCTGGAACCAGGGATACCCCTTGGGGAGCGGAGAATAAGAGCCATCCCGGAGGAGGGACACATCAACTTGGTCATTGACCCGCCCGACTCCCTCCCATGGATCGCGGTAGGTGAACTGCCTGGCCAGGACGTGAAGCCCCATCCCATTGGAGAATACCCCCTTGACCTGGAAGGAGAAATCCCGCGGCGCGCTGTAACTCTCGCTCCTCCCTTCCCGGGCCATGACCTGGGCTCCCGCCCCTTCCAGCAACACTCTCACCGTCTCCGCCGTCATGTGTGTTCTCGCATCATTCATGGCCCGCTCCTCCAATAATCCTCTGTTTCCCTGCTCTCGAACTCCGCCAGCCGCGACATCAGTGTTTCCGCCATGCTCCGGGCGACAACAAACTCCAGACGTTCCGCCGCCTCCAGAAGGAGCAGCATCTCAGGCTCCAAGGAGGTGCCGGCCAGAAGCTCCGCCAACCGCGGCAGGAGATCCAGGACTGCCATGCGACGTTGCCGGAGCAGAGCCACTAACTTTTCCAGCAGTGGTACAACCTCCGCCAAGTCGGGAGTCCGGACAGAACCCAACGACATCACAGGCGGGGGCTCATCCCGGAGCAGTTGAGCGTCACTCCTGATTTGTGCCAAGGCCTCCGTCAACTGCGGAAGAAGCCGCTCAACAACCTCCGGTCGGCCATGCCTCAGGGCGCCATCCAGCTGAGTGGTGATCCGGTAAACTTCCGAAACAGCAAGGTTGCCTGCAACCCCCCTGAGCGCATGGACCATTTTTGAAGCCTTGCCGCCATCGCCCGCCGCCAGGACCGCACCGATCCTTGCATCGTCTTCACCGTGGCTCCGTATGAATTCATTGATCAATTTCCGGTAGAGTTTTTCATCCCCACGGAGAGCGGCAATCCCCTTGGCGACATCGCTACCGGAAAATAGTCGTGGGAGATCCGAACCCGGCTCCCCTGATCCGCATCCAGTCAATGGTGAGCAGTTCCTCCCGGCTCCGCCCCGTAATCTCCGAGAACCGCTCGTTAACCATGACCAAAGGCCCGGTCTGAATATCGGTCAAGGTGACTCCCAGGGGTGACTGCTCGAACATGGCCCTGAATTTTGCCTCGGAGTGGGTCACCCGCTCCATCGTCTCAGCCTGTCGACGAACGGAACGTTCAAGATAAATACCCACGTACCCCATATTCCCCACAACCGACGACAGCACGCCGGCAAGGGAAAGAAGGACGAGGTCGGGGCCGGCGACACCGTGATCACCGGAACCCCACCCCGTCGCCGGCGCGGCCACGCGAAGGAGCAGCATGGCTGCCGGGAGCAGATAACCGCCGGCGATCCAACAGGCGCTGGGGCTCCTCTGTTCCCGCCCGATACGCCATGCCTGGGCAACCAGCGCCAAAAAAAGAGAGGCCTCAACCAGCGCCGCGAATTGGACACGAAGTGAGCCTCCTCGCGCCACCCGGTTTATCCCCTGGTAAATCAGCACAAAGAGGAGTGCCGTGGCCGCCATCCGGATAGTCCGCCAGGGGGTGGAACCATCCGGACGCAGAGCCTGGATACAGATCAACGTCGCGGAGACTATCAGCAGATTTGCCAGGGGGAAGGTGACCCACGCCGGGACGGCGCCTCGCAAACCAATAAACAGGACGCCGATTCCGTACAACAGGCCGCCGCCGCACCAGAGGGTCAACCCATGGGACCGTTGCCGAAAGAGCACGACCCAAACCGCTGTCGACATGAGAAGATAGAGCAGGCTCACGATGAGAAGTGCCGTACGGATGTCAAAACCGGTCATACCTGTTCCTTGCCGGAATTAATGTCATATATACAAAAACCCCCGTCCGAGTGGACGGGGGTCAATGGATCAAAAGAGCCCTTCGACCCTGGTTACTTTTTTTCCAGTGACCGAACGATATCCGGCACGGCCTGTTTCATGACATCCCTGATGGAGTTTTTAAGGATGAACGACCCCAGCAACTCCCCTTCCTTGAAATCGGAATCCGAGAAACTCGCCCGATAATCAAACGATTGGAGCCGTGCTCCCTTGTTCCAGAGTTCCAGACCCACGGCCACCGACGCGGTGCCGTCCAGCTTCAAATTCAACAAACTCAGTTTTTCTTCCAGGGAAAGCTTCACCAAGGAGAGTCGAACTACCTTGGCCGGCTGTTCCGGCATACTCTTACTCTGCTTCACCAGGTATCCGGCGGAGGTCAGCTCATCGGCGAGGATGCCGGAGATAAGTTCCGCCGGCATGGTGGCCAGCAGAAGGTCACACTCCTTTTCCCCGTCTGAATTCAGGGCCGCACCGATAATCCAGAGCGCCTTCTGTCCAACCTGAGGCGTCACATCCTGAACCAGGTAGAGTTCACCACTCCCCCCGGTGGCGTTGACGAAGGGGGTATATCCCACGGAAACATTCGTTCCGGGTGTCGCGCACCCCGCCAGCAAGGAAAACCCGAACAGCAGGGACAGCATTTTCATCGTTCCACGTTTCATATATATCTCCTAAAACTTTTTTTTACGCTCTTGTCAACTTCCGGTAGGTGATCCGATGAGGCCGATCCGCCTCGGCTCCCAGCCGTCGGCGTCGATCATCCTCGTACTCCGAGTAGTTCCCCTCGAACCAGGTGGTTGTACTGTTCCCTTCGAAGGCGAGGATATGGGTGGCGATCCTGTCCAGGAACCAGCGATCATGGGAGATGACCACGGCGCATCCGGCAAAGTTTTCCAGCGCCTCTTCCAACGCCCGCATGGTGTTTACGTCCAGGTCGTTAGTCGGTTCATCAAGCAGAAGGAGATTGGCCTCGGACTTGAGCATCTGCGCCAGGTGGACCCGGTTCCGCTCTCCACCGGAAAGCATCCCCACCTTCTTCTGCTGATCGGCGCCGGAGAAATTGAACCGGGAGACATAGGCCCGGGAGTTCACCGAAAGCTTCCCCAGCTGAATCGTATCCTGCCCCCCGGAGATCAGCTCCCAGATGTTCTTATCGGGGTCCAGGGAATCGCGACTCTGATCCACATACGCCAACTTCACCGTCTCCCCCACCCGGAGAGTTCCGCCATCGGGTGACTCCTGCCCGGTGATCATCCGGAAGAGGGTGCTCTTGCCGGCGCCGTTGGGGCCGATAATACCCACAATCCCTCCCCGGGGAAGCCGGAAGCTCATATTTTCCACCAGAAGGTTGTCGCCGTACCCCTTGGCGACCCCTTCCGCCTCCACCACCAGATCCCCCAGACGCGGCCCCGGCGGGATATAGATCTCCAGACCCCGCGCACTCTTCTCGCTTTCCTGGGAGACGAGCTGCTCATAGGCGGTGATCCTGGCCTGGGACTTGGCATGACGCCCCTTGGGAGACATCCTGATCCACTCCAACTCCCGTTCCAAGGTCTTGCGCCGTTCACTTTCCTGCTTCTCCTCAACAGCCAGCTTCTTTTCCTTCTGCTCCAGCCATGAAGAGTAGTTCCCTCTCCAGGGAATCCCCTCCCCCCGGTCCAGTTCCAGTATCCAACCGGCCACATTATCCAGGAAGTAGCGATCATGAGTCACGGCGATAACCGTCCCCTCATACTGCTGGAGGTGCTTCTCCAGCCAGGCCACGGTCTCGGCGTCCAGGTGGTTGGTAGGCTCGTCAAGGAGGAGGATGTCCGGTTTTCGGAGAAGGAGACGGCAGAGGGCCACCCGCCGCTTCTCTCCGCCGGAAAGAACCTTTATGGAAGCGTCCCCCGGCGGACAGCGGAGGGCATCCATGGCCATTTCCAGCCGCGAATCCAGGTTCCAGGCATCCTGATGATCCAATTTTTCCTGGAGAACCGCCTGGCGGTCGCAAAGCTTCTCAAAGTCGGCGTCGGGTTCTGAAAACTTGTCAGTGATCTCGTTGAACTCCTTGAGGAGCGCCACGGTCTCGGCGGCCCCCTCCTCCACCACTTCTCGGACAGTCTTCGCCTCGTCCAGCTTCGGCTCCTGCTCCAGAAATCCCACGGTGTAGCCGGCGGAGAGAACCGCCTGGCCGTTAAACTCCTTGTCCACCCCGGCCATGATCCGCAAGAGCGAACTCTTGCCGGAGCCGTTGAGCCCCAGAACGCCGATCTTGGCGCCGTGGAAGTACGAAAGAGAGATATCCTTGATAACCGGCTTCTTGTCGTAAAGTTTCGACACCCGCATCATGGAGTAGATGATCTTCTGACTGTCAACGCTCATACCTGCTCCTTCATGGAAAAATAAAACGGAGAGTACCAGCAAACCACTTTTAATGCAAGAGGCGGGGAAAGGGGAAAGGGGAAAGGTGAGGGGTGAAACGTAGGGGCACGGCTTGCCGTGCCCCTGTTGGTGAAGGGCGATGTCCCGAGCGAAGTCGAAGGGTGAAACGGTCTTATTCCATCAGCAGGGCAATGATTCTCTTGGCAAGGGGGTGAATGACGCTGTAGTGAACCTCAACACCGTCGCGGGTCCCCATGATGATCCCCTTGTTCTTGAGAAGAGCCAGGTGCTGGGAAACAGTGGCCTGGGGAAGCCCGAGGCATTCCCAAATATACTTGACGTTGCACTCTCTGGCGCAAAGCCCGGCCACGATTTTAAGCCGCACGGGATGCCCCAGAACCTTGAAAACCTCGGCTTCGTTTATGAATACTCTGCTCTTATCGAATTCCATGTCATTATCCCGTATATTGATATGCTCTTATATACAATTTTTTACTATTTAAGTCAACAAAAAGCAGATTTATCGGAAAAGTTTCCCGCTGAAATGACAGGCGGCCCAGTGTCCCGGCTCCTTTTCCTCCAACGCCGGGATCTCCCGGGAACAGATGCTCTCCCCATGGCGGCAACGGGGATGAAACGGACATCCTGACGGGGGGGAGAGCGGAGAGGGGAGATCGCCCTTGAGAATGATCCGCTCTCCCTTTTTCACCGGCGACAGTTTAGGAATGGCGGAGATAAGCGCTTGTGTATAGGGGTGGAGAAAACGGTTAAAAACAGCGTCCCCCCCTCCCCGCTCCACAATTTTCCCCAGATACATGATGGCGATGGAACTGCTCAGGTGACGGACCACCGAAAGGTCGTGGGCAATGAAGAGCATGGAGAGCCCGAAATCCCGGCGCAGTTCCTGGAGCAGGTTGATGATCTGGGCCTGGATGGAGATATCCAGGGCGGAGACCGGCTCATCGGCGATAATAATCCTGGGCTGCACCGCCAACGCCCGGGCGATGCCGATCCGTTGGCGCTGCCCCCCGGAGAACTCGTGAGGGTACCGGTTAAAATAGTCGTCGTGGAGGCCGACCCGGCGCATGAGCTCCAGCACCCGGTCGTGGTACTCTCCCTTGGCGGTGAGACGGTGAATCTTCAGCGGCTCGCCGATGATATCACCCACCCGCATCCGGGGATTCAGGGACGCTTGGGGATCCTGAAAGATCATCTGCACTTGGCGGCGGAAGGCGAAGAGCTCCTCTTTACCCAACAAATCCAGCCTTTTCCCCTGGAACGAGATGCTCCCCTCCGTGGGAGGAATCAGATTCATGAGCAATTTGGCAATCGTCGACTTGCCGCAGCCTGACTCCCCGGCCAGACCCAGCGTCTCCCCTTCATCCAACCGGAGATCGACCCCGTCCACGGCCCGCAGGAACCGGCGTTCCCCCAGCAGACCCTGCCTGGCCGGATACAGTTTTGTCAGACCTCTGGTTTCAAGGAGTGGAACGGTCATGAGCAGCTCACACAGCGGACCAGGTGGCCGGGGCGCAGCTCCCGCAGCTCCGGAAGAGCAACCAGGCATGCTCCCTCCTGTCGCGGGCAGCGGGGGGCCAAGGGGCAGCCGGCCATCGCCTCACCCGGCGTGGGGAGGGAACCGGAAATAACCTGAAGCATCTCGCCCGGCCGCCCCTGCTGGGGGAGCGAGGCCAGCAGCATAACCGTGTAAGGGTGGAGCGGTTCACGGAGCAGCTCCACCGTGGCGGCATACTCCACGAGGCTCCCGGCATACATCACCGCCGTATACGCCGCATACTCCGCCACGATTCCCAGGTCATGGGTGATGAGAATGAGCCCCATCTCCTCCTGCTGTCTGAGAGAATCGATGAGATCGAGAATTTGCGCCTGGATGGTCACGTCCAGGGCGGTGGTCGGCTCATCGGCGATGAGAAGCCGAGGCCGACATGCCAGCGCCATGGCGATCATGACCCGCTGACGCATCCCTCCGGAGAGCTGATGGGGATAGTCATCATAGCGCTGTTCCGGTGACGGGATACTGACCTTCCGGAGGAGCTCTGTCGCCTCTTCCCGCGCCTGGCGTCTCCCTACCCCACGGTGAAGCATGATCCCTTCGGCCACCTGGTCCCCCACCCGAAAGACCGGGTTGAGAGAGGTCATCGGTTCCTGAAAGATCATGGAAATCCGGTTACCGCGAACAGCGCGCATCCCGCTTTCCGGCAGAGTCAGGAGATCAACCCCCTGAAAGAGGAGCCGTCCGGAGACGACCTTTCCGGGAAACGGGACCAGCCCCAGGATGGAAAGGGCGGTGACACTCTTGCCGCATCCCGACTCACCCACGATGGCAAGGGTTTCGGTCCCCTGGAGGGTAAGGCTCAGGTCGTTCACCGCGGTAACCGGTCCGGCGGCGGTTTCAAACTGCGTTGTCAGGTTCTGTATGGAGAGAAGCGGAGTCACTAAGACGGATATCCCCTGAAGCAGCGTTATTGAAATGGCTGAAAGTGTCCTTATACACCAAAATCCCGATAGCGGCAAACGGTAATGCCCCTGAAGCCACCCCATCCGGCGGCATCGGGAAAGAATGGACAGTTTTTCCCTTGACACGAGAACGAATATTGTATAAAAAGGCGGAATATTTTGAAGCAAATAGTTTGGCGGTGTAGCTCAGCTGGCTAGAGCAAGCGACTCATATTCGCTAGGTCCGGGGTTCGAGTCCCTGCACCGCCACCATTTAACAGGTAAAAGCCTTATGATCGGTCCGGTCATAAGGCTTTTTTTATTTCCACGGCAAACTCTTCTCCCCCAGGGAGCAGTGCATAAACGACATCCCAAGAGACCTGCCTGACCATCCCCGCCAAGCATCAACACCTGCCTACATATTAGTCAATTTGCTATACGCAACCACCTCTCAACCACTTAAAGAGCTTTTCCCGAAGTTATCAACAGCTTTATACACAGAAGCTGTGAACATGACTCTCTC
>CAIYUY010000242.1 GCA_903929485.1 uncultured Desulfuromonadales bacterium | reverse complement strand
CTTTTACTTTGCGGTTCCTTTGCGTCCTTTGCGTCTTTGCGGTGAAACTTTTTTGTTTTTCGTCGTGTCGGTGAGTTATCTTACGAATCACGGTTCACTCGGGCTCTTTGGGGTGCATACCGCAATATCAAGCCGGACAGGCTGCTAGGGGTGTCGCTTCCGGTTCATGGAAATTATTTGAGTGATTTATTTCAGGTGATTCGCGGGAAAAAATGTGCCGCAACATGGTCGGCGTAACTGTTCCGTCATGGTTTTGACAAGCTCACCACGAATGGAACAGAAGGAAGTTATAGACCTTAATCCGTTGCCCTGAGCTTGTCCAAGGGTGGACGGATTTTTGCCGGGTATGTTTTTTGTAACGAATCACCTAAGAGGTGCGGCGGGGAGTTGTAAGGGCTTCGGCGAGTATCTGCACCAGCCTGGGGAGGTCGGGTTTGGTAATGATGCCGTCCGCGCCGATGGATTTCCATTTTCTGTTGTGAACCTCGCTGGCCAGTGAACTGAAGATGAAGACCGGTACTCCGGCCAGGCGGGGCTCTTTCTTGATCAGCGTGGTGAGATGCAGCCCGTCCATGCGGGGCATCTCCACGTCGGTTATGATGATGTCGATATCAAAAGTTCCTTCCGTCAGCTTCCCTTGAATCCGTTCCCAGGCGTCCTCGCCGTTGAGAGCCTCTTCCACCAGAAAACCGCTGTTCCGCAACAGCGCCGTGATGGAAGAACGGATGAAACTGGAATCGTCCACCAGGAGAATCTTTCGATCCTCCACCCTGGTTGATGGTGAAAGAGGGGGCGGCACCGGTTTCATGGCGGCGGTGCCGCAAAACTCCACCAGAATCCGTTCAAAATCAAGGAGAAGGACGATTCTGTTCTCCATCTTGACCAGGGCGATGACGTAGAGGTCCGCCACGATGGGGGGAGGGGTCTCGATCTGGGACCAGGAAAGGCGATGTATCCGGGAAGCCGAATTGACCATGAAGCCCACGGTGGTCCGATTGAATTCCAGGATGATAATCCGTTCGGGCGCCTTGTCCGGGTGTCTTCCGAGGACTTTGGCCAGATCGATGACCGGAATGATCTTGCCCCGCAGGGATATGGTGCCGGCAATGGCCTTGTTGGTCATGACGGTACAGGAGAGTGGCTGCATCCGGATAATCTCCATGACCTTTGCCACGTTGACGCCGAAGTAACCGGGGGTCGTCCCGTCATCCACGCAGAACTCAAGGGCCTCCAGTTCATTGGTGTCGCTTTCCAGCAGGATGCTGAGATTCGATCTCACGTTCATGATGCGCCTCTTGAGCTCAGGTGATTGATGGCCATGGTGGATGGCTACACTGATTTAGTACCACGATTGCGTCGGCGCGACAATGGCTACTTTAGTCGTTTACCCCGATTCTTATGTCAGCGGCAGCGTCATCTCTATCTCCAGGCCGCCGCCGGGAGCGTTGCGCGCCAGGATGGTTCCTCCGGAAAGCCGGACCGTTCGCTCCGCAATGGCCAAGCCGATCCCCGCGCCGCCGCTGTGCCGGTCCCGGTCCGCGGCCACCCGGTAAAAAGGGCGAAAGATGTCGGCCAGGGCGGAATCCGGTACGCCGGGGCCATGATCCCGCACCCGGAGGAGCCCCTGCCCGGAAGCGTCTCGTCCCAGGCTTAACTCCACGTTACTCCCCTCCTTGGTGTACCGGACCGCGTTACGGACGATATTCTCCAGGGCGCGGCGCAACAGTTCCCGGTTCCCCACCAGCTCTGTCGGCCGGCAGGAGATCATCAGTACCTGTCGATTCAGACTGGCGGCTTCGAAATCGGCATCCGCGGTCACCTCCTTGGCCAGTTCACAGAGGGAAAAAGGGGCCTTCGCCAGGGTATCCCCACCACCTTCCAGGGTGCTCAGGGTCAGGAGATCGCCGATGAGAAAGTTCAGCCGCTCCCCCTCCAGTTCGATCCGGTCCAGGGCGGAGAGTGTTGCGGCGCCGGCCTCCCGGCGGGCTAGTCCCAGGGCTACGTTGAGTCGGGCCAGGGGGGAACGGAGTTCGTGGGAGACATCCCTCACCAGCTGCCGCTGGGCCATGATCAGGCTCTCTATCCGCTCGGCCATCTGGTTGAATTCCCGCCCCAGCTCCACGATCTCGTCATTCCTATCGCCGATGATATTCAGCGGCACCCGGGCGGTAAGATCCCCCTCGGCCAGCTTTTTCGCCGCGCTCCGGAGGAGGCGGAGGGGAGAGGTAAACCATCGGGCCAGGATATAACAGGAGAGACCGCCGATGATGATGGAGACGCCGACCCTGAACAACATGTCCGGTGGGAAGGGGAAGTGACGGAATCGTTGTCGGGGAGTGGCGGCAGGGGTTTCCATTGCCGCGATGTACCCCTTTCCCGAGGGGCTTAGTACCCGCACCGCCATGATCTTGCTCCGGTCGGAAGTTCGATCGCCTTCGGCGCCGGACTTCACAAAACGTCGCATCTGGTTCCGGAGCTCCTCCGGTGTCGTCGCCGACAGCGGAGTCCCGTCTCCGGCGAAGAGATAGGGCTGCCATTTCTCCGCCGGAGCAGCGCCGGGGAGCAGCGTGGGAATTTCTCCACTCCGCTCAAGGGTGGCCGCCGCGGTCCGTCCGTAGAGGAGGAGTGCCTGGGGTATCGGCTCGATTTTCTCCTTGGTGTGGAAATCCGGCGTAACGGTCACGGCCAGGATGAAGGAGATCATCCCCGAGACCGTGGAGGCGATCCAGAACCAGACAAACAGTTTTACAAAGAGCGTCCGCATTGTGTCTCTCCTACGCCGTCGGCCCGGTTTCGGGAGCCGTCAGCGGGTAGATGTAGCCGATCCCCCGCACCGACTTGATCCGTTCCGTGCCGTCGGCGGTGGGTCCCAGTTTCCTGCGCAGATTGCTCATATGCACATCGATGCTCCGGTCATTATAACTGAGCCGGCGGCCATTGGCGGCCATGAGGAGCTCCTCCCGACTGAGGATTGTACCGGCCCGGTGGAGCAGGAGCTTCAGCAGGGCGAACTCCGCCGAGGTCAGGTCAAGCAAGATTCCTCCGCAGCGTACGGTTCGCGGACGGACAACCATCCGCACCTCGCCCACGGTGAGGGTCTCCGGTTCAGGCTCCGGCCGCGCCGTTGTCAGCCGTCGTTGAATCGCCCGGAGACGGGCCAGCAGCTCCCGATGGTTGAACGGTTTGGGGAGATAGTCATCGGCCCCCATCTCCAGACCCAGAATCCGGTCGATCTCTTCGCCACGGGCGGTGAGCATGAGGATCGGCACGGTGGAGGCGGACCGGACCCGGCGCAGCACCTCGAAGCCGTTAAGTCCGGGGAGCATGACATCCAGCACCACCAGATCGTAGCTCCCCTCCACGGCTCGCTGCACTCCCGTCGCGCCGTCATGAACCGCTTCCACATCGTATCCCTCCGCGGAAAGGTACTCCCGTAACAGGTCACACAGTTCCCAATCATCATCGATCAACAAAATCCGCTGTTTTTCTTCTCCCATTGCCGCCTCCTCATTTTGCGCCAGTATACCGCATATCTGACGCGACATCAGTTAAGAAGTGTAAGGAAAACTGTTGATAACAGTAACTGTTCCTTACAATTTCAGACATAACTCGACTGATCCGGGTTCAGTAACTGTTCCTTACAATTTCATACAAAACTTGACACACGTTTAACGGGGAGTGCGCTACAATCCTCCCACGGCGGAAAACCGGCGGTAACCGCATCTTTATGAAAAAAAGGATGAGTCATGGCGGGGAATAAGAGCGAAAGCGATGTATGACGGGGAGCGAAGCATGGAACGAGCAACTCCGCCCTTTGGGGCGTCGGTTCTTGACGAGAAGCGCCAACCGCCGGAAGACGTCTCTCCGGAGCATCCGGAGGATGATCTCAGTTTCCGGTCATTCAACGGCTATATGTTCAGGGCGACCATGGAGACTCTTCCCCTGATCACCCTGCTGGTGGCTGCCGCCGCCGTCGTCACCCTCGTGGACCTGGGGCTGATCACCAAGGCAAGACTCTTTACAGAAATTCTCAACGACAGTATCATGAGGTTACAAGGTATGAGCTTCTATCTCCGGAGCGTACGGTTCGATTTCGTCATTGCGGTGATTGTTATGGTCGCCATAGTCGTCTTATTTGCTGTTTATATGAAATCCGGGGAAATGTCTCTTGAAAAACATCATGGAGGAAAATCCCCCGAGTGATGGGGTGACGCTGGCCAAGCAGAAACGATTCGTGGAGGCCGAGGTTGCATTCCGACGGGAGATTGAGTTGAACCCCGATTCTCCGGCGGCTTGGTCTGATCTGGCGTTGCTGCAGCTTTGTCTGAAACAGGATGTCCGTGCGGAGTTGAACTGCCGCAGGGCGATAGCTCTGGACCCGAATTACCGGAATTCGTATTTCAATCTCGGCTATCTGCTGTTGCGTCAGGGGCGTTACGAGGAGGGGTGGCTCTGCCTTGAGGAGCGAAATGCTTATCTTCACCTGGAAAAGAGTCTCCCTTGCCCTCGCTGGCGAGGGGAGTCGCTGTGTGGGCGCTCCTTGCTCATCGGTTTCGAGGATGGGTATGGCGACATGATTCAATTCTGTCGCTACACGGAGCTGTTGAAGGTTCAAGGGGCGGCGAAAATCACCATGATCTGCCCCCCCCCCCTGAAAATCCTCTTTGCGACGGTGAAGGGGTTGGATGCGGTTTTTGCCTTTGACGAGAGTTTTCCCCCCTGGGAGTTCGATTTCTGGACCATGCCGGCAAGCCTCCCCCTTTACTGCCGGACCCGCATGGATTCTATTCCCGTTACTATCCCGTATCTTTACGCCCAGCCTGATCTTGTTGAAAGATGGTCATCACTTCTGGACCGGGAAACCCTTCCCACCGATTTCCGGGTCGGTTTGGTCTGGAAAGGGAATCCGTTACGCGATACTGATGGGGATCGTTCGCTCCCTGGTCTCCGGACGCTGGAACCGTTGGGAATGATTCCCGGGGTCCGTTTTTTTTCCTTGGCAAAAGGAGCAGGCGAGGATGAAGCGGCGCGGCCGCCGGCGACTCTGCCGGTGGTGAATCTGGGGCCCGGAATTTCGGATTTTGCCGATTCCGCCGCCATCCTGGTGAATCTGGACCTGATCATCACCGTGGACACGGCAATAGCCCACCTGGCGGGCGCCCTGGGGAAGAGATGCTGGGTGCTCCTTCCCGATTACCTGACCGATTGGCGCTGGCTTACCGGGCGGTCCGATTCCCCCTGGTACCCCGGCGTGCTGCGGCTCTTCCGGCAGCAACGGATGGGAGAGTGGGGGCCGGTGGTGGCTGAAGTCTGCAAGGCGTTGCACTGTTTACTCGGGAGCAGGTAGCCTTACAAATCCTTACGCTTCCTGATAGTCGGGAGAGTGTGAAGAGTTTCGCCATGAAAGCCATCTGGAAAAGGGTGGCTTTCATGGTGTCAAGCTCTTTGTGCCGAGCCTGTCTGAAATTAATATTAATTGAGTTGAATATTTGGTTACAAGATAGATACAATGGTTCGCAAGCGGTTTCCCTGTCATTGCAGCCGCATTATCATCATGGTTATTGGAGGGACGGTCATCGATGTCTGTCCCATGAGTCGTACGAAAAGGAGAGAGACCATGTTAAAAAAAGTGCTTTGGACCATTAGTCTGGTTATGGCCCTGGGGTCAAGCGTTGTTTTGCCGGCCATGGCCGCCGGCCGGATCATTGACGACAACGACAGGACAGTGTTGTCCGGCAATGTGCATGTGAACGCCCGGGCCGAGTATGATGCCGGCGCGGCTGATGCGGCCCTGCCGCTGGATCGGATGATTCTGACCCTCCGCCTTACTCCGGAGAAACAGACGTCCCTGGTTCGCCTCCTGGCCGAACAACAAAACCCGGCCTCTCCCAACTACCGGCGTTGGCTTACTCCCGAGGAATACGGCGCCCAGTTCGGGCCGACGCCGGCTGACGTGGCCGCCGCCACCGGCTGGCTTGCCTCCCAGGGGTTCACGGTTCAGGAAGTCGCCAAGAGCGGCGCCTGGATCAATTTCAGCGGCACGGCGGGAACGGTGGAGCGGGCCTTCAGAAGCCAGATCCGCAATTACACCGTCAACGGCAGGTTGCACCACGCCAATGCCCAAAATCCGTCCATCCCCCGTGGGCTGGCCGATCTGGTGGGCGGGGTGGTGACCCTTCATGACTTTCCCAGGACGGCCATGAATCACGGGATCAGGCCGCTGGCTCAAGCCGGTAGTCAGCCTCAGTACACGGTGGGTTCCACTCACAATCTCTCCCCGGGGGACTTCGCCACCATCTATAACGTCACCCCGCTCTACAACGCCGGCATTGACGGCACCGGGCAGGTCATCGCCATTGTCGGCCGGACCCATCCCTCCGCCACCAACTGGAGCAATTTCCGGAGCAAGATGGGATTACCCGTCAATCCTCCCCAGGTGATCCTGAACGGGACGGACCCCGGAGATCTGGGATCAGGCGAAGACGGCGAGGCCGACCTGGACGTGGAGTGGTCCGGCGCCGTGGCAAAAAACGCCACTATCAAGTTTGTCGTCTCCAAGTCCACCGCCTCCACCGATGGGGTGGACCTCTCGGCTCAGTACATCGTCAACAATAACCTGGCGCCGGTCATGAGCACCAGTTTCGGGCTCTGCGAGGCGCAGATGTCCGCCGCGGAAAATCTTTTCTACAACAACCTCTGGTCCCAGGCTGCTTCCCAGGGGATCACCTCCTTCGTCTCCACGGGAGATTCAGGTGTGGCAGGTTGCAGTTCCGGCAGCGCCACCTCCGGCTCGGGGAAAGGGATCAACGGTCTTGCCTCAACCCCTTACAACGTGGCAGTCGGCGGCACCCAGTTCAGTGACGGGGCCGGCGGCTACTGGGGGAGCGCCAACGTGAATTACGCTTCCGCCTTGGGGTACATCCCGGAGGTCGCCTGGAACGAGAGCGGCAGCGTCTCCGGCGGTTCCGGCCTCTGGGCCACCAGCGGCGGCGCCTCTTCCATCTATGCCAAGCCGACCTGGCAGGTTGCCCCGGGAGTTCCCGCGGATGGCAAGCGGGACATCCCCGACGTCTCCCTCACCGCCTCCAGCTATGATGGTTACCTGGTTCAGACCCAGGGAGCTCTTTATGTCATCGGCGGCACCTCGGCCGCATCCCCCTCCTTTGCCGGTCTCATGGCGCTCATCGTTCAGAAAACAGGCCAGCGCCAGGGGAACGCCAATATCCGTTTCTATCAGTTGGGCGCGGCTCAGTACAACGGCGCCGGTCCCGCCGTTTATCATGACGCCACTTCCGGGAGCAATACTGTCCCCGGTGTCACCGGTTACAGTTGCACCGTGGGCTATGACCAAGCCACGGGTCTCGGTTCCGTGGACGCCACCGCCCTTGCCGCCAACTGGGCCGTAGTCGCCACCCCCGATTTCACCGTCACGGTTTCTCCGGCTTCGGTGTCGGTGGTTCAGGGGGGCTCGGCCTCCACCACGGTCACCAACGCCGTAGTGGGCGGGTACAGTAGTGCGGTGAGCTTCTCGGTGGCCGGTCTTCCCGCCGGGTCGACCGCGACATTGAGCTCGGCTACTCTTGCCGCTCCCGGTTCCGGGTCGGTAACCCTGACCCTGGCCACGACTTCCGTCACCCCCACCGGGAGCTATCCGGTGATTGTCACCGCCACGGATGGAACCACCGTTCACACCGCCACGATCTCTCTAACCGTGGCGGCGGCGCCTGTTCCGGGCTTCACCGTCGTGATCTCCCCCACCTCGGTGTCGGCGGTGCAGGGCGCCTCGGCCGTGGTCACCGTGACCACCTCTGTTTCCGGCGGCTTCAGTAACGCGGTCACCTTATCGGCAACCGGTCTCCCCACCGGAGCAACGGCTACCTTCAGCACGGCCACCGTGGCCGCCCCAGGTTCCGGGTCGGCAACCTTGACCTTGGCCGTCTCCTCGGCTACAGCAGCCGGGACGTATCCCGTAACGGTCACCGCCACCGGCGGGACTTCGTCTCATACAGCGACGCTTTCCCTGACCGTCACCGTCGCCGGCAGCGCCTCGACCCTGTTCAACGACGGATTCGAGGGGACGGGGTGGGTCACGACGCAGCTCTCGGGAACGCAGGGGGGGTGGACTCTGGTTGCCGCGGGTAAGTACCCCACCGTTCTTCCCCATGGAGGGGCGAAGCTTGCAGACTTTAACTCCTATACCTCCAAGAGCGGGAGTCAGACCAGGATCTACCGGAGTGCGGGCTTTGCGGTGCCGACTACCGTCACAAAGGTTACCCTGACCTACTGGATGTACCACGACTCGATCTATAGTAATAACGACCGGATCCAGCCGCAGGTTTCCAGCAACGGGAGCGTTTGGAGTAATGTGGGGTCGGCGGTATCCCGGTATAACGGGACGACAGGGTGGGCGCAGGTTTCCGTTGACCTGACCAGTTACAAGGGGAAGACGGTGTATCTCGGTTTCGTGGGGATCAGCGCCTTCGGCAATGACATCTACCTGGATGATGTGGCGGTGGCGGCGCAGTAACCGCTTCATCGTCGTACTGTTTTTTTTTCAACAGAAAAGCCGCTCCATTCGGGGTGGCTTTTCTGTTGGGTTCAGCTCCGCGTTCAGCAGCGTTTGTCCGCGTCCTGTTTGGTTTTCGGCTTGTCCGGCTTAGACTAACACCAACTCCTCCGTAATTCGTGACCCTCCCGACTGCAAAGCGGTTCGCACCTCGTATAAGAGTTCCTCTGTCTTCCAGGGTTTTGCCAACACACATGAGGCTTGTGCCCGAATCAGGACGTCCGCCGTGGAGAATGCGTCGCTGTAGCCGGTTATCATCATTCGAGGGATATGCGGCGCCAACTCCCTGGCTGCGGCAAGAAAATCCGAACCGCTCATTTCCGGCATCCGCTGATCGCTCACTATCAGGTCGATCCGCGCATTGCTCCGTAAAATGGCTAGCCCTTCCTTACCCGAAGTCGCTGTCAGTACCCCGAACGATTCCTGCACCAGGAGTCGCTTCAGAGTCCTGAGGATGTTTTTATCGTCATCCACACAGAGAATGTTGTGACGTAGTGGTGATAATCGGCTCTGCTCACTCATCGTCGTTACCTCTTCTGAAATTAAACCTTTCAAGAACTCGCACGGCAAAGTCCCGGATCGAGCCGGCAGGAAAGCTCGGCCAGGCAGGGCAATTCAACTCCCGAGAGGAGTCGAAGTTCTCGCGGGGTCAACAAAAACCCCGCCAGCCGACTGGCCGACTCCGGGCTTTCGCTCATCCGGGCGCGAAAGCAACTGTCGGTGAGCATTCTTCCCAAAATCCGTTCCACTGCTTCCTGTGACATGGCGCCCCTGCTCTCCGGTCGATGTCCTGTTTCGGACAACTTAGCTCTTGAATGCGGGCTATGGTGAGTATGTAGCGAGAACCATGCCAAAACTTTTTTTTGAGTTTTTTTAGTATGTTACGAAAAATAAGGGAGAAGAAGTTGTCCCGTGGGGAACAGGGTGTCCCGTGGGGGACAACAGGGGGCATGGGGAGGAAGAAAGAGCATCTACGGTTCCTGACTGGGATCAACGGCGTGCAACACCTCATTCACCGCCTTACGCGCCGCCGCAGCCAGGGCCGGATCGAACTTGCTCCCCATGACGGCGGCCAGTTCGGAATTCATCTCATCGGCGGCTTTTATCCCGGTTTGCCGAGCATGGACGGTGTTGATGAAACGGGCCAGATGGATGATTCTCGATCCAAGCGGGATCTTTTCTCCCGCCAGGCCGTCGGGAAAGCCGCTGCCGTCATATTCATCGTGCTGGTGGCGGAGGATTAACCGTATCTCCCTGAGCCGGCGGCCGGCGGCCAGGAGCTCGGTCCCATTGATGGAGTGATTCCCATGCTCATCGCTCTCCGGGAAGGTGGATCTGTTCAGGGGATGATCGGAATCAATGAACAGGCCTATATCATGAATGAATGCTGCAATCTTGATCTCCTCCCGTTGGGACGAAGGGAGCTGGAGGGTCTCCATCATGGATTCCGCCAAGTCAACCACGATTTGATTGTTGTTCCCTAGCAGCCGGTTGCTCCGATTCAGCAGGTCGACGTACATGAGGAGGAGGAGGTCACTGGTTTCCTGGATGCTCTTTTTTCGCCTATTCGCTTCTTCCAGCCTGGTCCGGACCAGAACCGTCTGCTGCATGACCCGGTGTTTGAGGTTGGTGTTCCACTCATCCAGCAGGAGGTTCTGCTGCTTGACCGTTTCGTTTTGAGCAGTAAGCCGGCGTTGCAATGTCCGAATCTTCAGATGGGTCTCCACCCGGGCCTGAACCTCCTCCAACTGGAAAGGCTTCGTCAGGTAATCCACTCCCCCCATCCGAAACGCTTCCACCTTATCCACGGTTTCGTTCAGCGCACTGATGAATATTACGGGAATATCTTTCAGGAGGGGGGCGGCCTTGAGTTGTCGGCAGAGCTCGTAGCCGTTCATTTCCGGCATGTTAATGTCCAGCAGTATCAGGTGGGGTGGTTCCTCGTGGGCTGCCTGCAGCGCCATCATGGCTCGTTGAAATACCCGTACGTGGTACCCTTCAGCCGAAAGCATTGACTCCAAAAGGAAGCCGGTGGACGGCATGTCGTCCACGATGAGGATGCTTGGAGCTCTCTGCCGTGTGTCGTCAGCCGCCGGTATCCGTCCGTTTGGGCTCATTGCTGCTCCTCCTGCCGGAGCAGGGAATGACAAAGGGTGCGTAACTGTCCCCCCACCTGGCCCATTTGCGCCGTCGTGGCGGATGCGGCATTCAGCTGCAGCCAGGTCGCCAGTTCGGTCGGCGCCGGATTGGTCAGTTGTCCGCAGAGCCCCTTGAGGGTGTGGGCGGCTCGGCTGAGTAACGGGCGATCTTCTGATTCAAGGGCGCTCCGGAGCGATTTCAGCTCAGCGTCTATATCCTGGGCGAGGATGACCCTGAACTTCCGGACGAGGTCAGGATCGCCCCCCAATACCTTGAGGGCCTGCGGATTAAGTAGCGGTTGCGACTTCGGCGCCATCGACACGATCCCTTGGCAGTGGACGTCGATGGCCTTGGCCAACTTTTCCGGGATAACCGGTTTCGCCAGGACTTCGTTGATCCCCACGGCGAAACAGGCCTTCCGAGTCTCCGCGTCGCGGTCGGCGGTCACCGCGATGATGATTACAGGTTGTGCGCCGTTCTCCTTCTCACGTCGTCTGATCCGTCGGGCGACTTCGATGCCGTCAATACCGGGCATCCGGAGATCCAGCAGGATCAGATCCGGCTGCCGCACCTCCAGCAGCTCCAATGCCTGATAACCGTTCTCCGCCAGAATGACCCGGAGACCCCAGTCGGTGAGGATTTCCTCAAACAGAAGCCGATTGAACCGGTTATCTTCCACTACCAGCACCATCCCCGACATCAGGGTAACCGGACGGGGGGGGAGGAGATCCGGCAACGGCTCCGTCTTCGGCAGGGGGAGTTGGACCGTGAAGCAGCTTCCTTCTCCTTCCCGGCTTATCAAGGTGATAATGCCCCCCATGAGTAAGGCCAGGCTCTGCACAATGGCCAGTCCGAGGCCGGTGCCGCCGTATTTACGGGAGATGCTGGGGTCCACCTGTTGGAATGGTTTAAACAGGAGGGACTGTTTCTGTTGTGGGATGCCGATGCCGGTGTCCCACACCTCAAAGCGAACCAGTGGGGAGTCGTCCGGGGAACCCGGGCCGGGGACGCAGACGGTGAAGGTAACCGTCCCCTGCTCGGTAAACTTGACGGCATTGGCCAGCAGGTTGGCGAGGATCTGGCGCATCCGGACCGGATCGCCCAGTACCCACTCCGGCACGGCATCACTGACAACGATCTGAAATGACAAGAGCTTCTGCCGGGCCAGGTGGCGATAATCGGTTTCCAGGCTCCCCACAAGCTGTCGCAGGTTGAACGGTATGGCTTCGCACTCCAGACGTCCGGCCTCGATCTTGCTCATATCCAGGATATCGTTAACCAGATCCATGAGGGAGCGTGACGACTCTTCCAGGATGGCGTGATATTGGGCCAGTTTGGCCGGATCGGACGTGCTCCGCGCCATGCGACTGAAGCCCACCAGGGAGTTGAGTGGGGTGCGAATCTCGTGGCTCACCAGGGCCAGAAATTCGGACTTGGCCTTATGGGCCTGCTCGGCGGCGCTCTTTGCTTCATGAATCAGCAGTTCCGCCTCTTTCCGTTCGGTAATTACCCGGGTAATGCCGAAATATCCTATTATTTTCCCCTGGGCGTCACGTTCCGGCGTGGTGGATGATTCCGCCCAGGCCCAACTGCCGTCCTTGCAGCGGTGCCGTGCTTCGAAGGTTATGGATCCCAGCGGCTCGCCCCGCAGTTCGGCTTCATGCCGCTGGATGGCCAGCTTCTTGACGGTTTCCAGCCCTTCTTCATCAAAAGATATGGCAATATGTGTGCCGATTAACTCGTCAGCCGTAAAACCTGTCATCCTTTCACAGGCAGGGTTGATATAGATAGTGCGGTACTCCGAGTCCAGCCGCCAGAGGATGTCATTGGCATTGTCGGTAAGGAGACGGTACCCTTCCAGGCTACTTTGCTGCTCCCGTATCGTCAGTTGCTGCTCTTCCAGCCGGCGTGCAAGTTCTTTCATGGTTTGCCGCAGGTTGTCGTTTTCCTTGGTAAGCAGGCTCCGGTTATCCTGATCGTTGTCTGCATCCATTTCGCTCTCCCCTCTGTTTCGTTTTTACCGGATTCATGAGGTACGTTGACATCTGAAGTATCTGCATCACCAACAACGAAAAGTCAATCGTATTATCGGGGTCAATCCACTTAAATTAAGTCATGGCTCATGGTTGATGGTACGGTCAGGACTTAAATTAATCATGATATGCTAGTGTCTACTAGCACGATGCTGTTATATGAACAGAATAAACCGGCAGGGAGATGCTTTCATGGAAAAAGCAGTAGCAGGGGTAACGGCAGTCAAACACCATGGGACGGGATGGATTGTTTTGTCCATTGCCCTGCTGGTGATCTGCGGCAGCGCGGGCGCATTCGAAATTCCCACGAGCAACGAAGAGGTTGTGTTGCGCTGGGACAACACCCTGCGGTACACCCTGGCGCAGCGTCTGGACGGACAAAACAGGGCAATCGTCGGTAACCCTAACATGGATGACGGTGACCGCAATTTTTCCTCGGGGATCGTGTCAAACCGGTTTGACCTTCTCTCGGAAGCGGATCTGGTCTACAAGAAAAAGTACGGTCTCCGTATCAGCGGAGCCGCCTGGTACGATGAACGCTATGCCAATGAAAGAATGCAGAACAGAAACGTGGCCACCTCCAACTACCTCGTCGGTTCCGGTACTCCCTCCGTCGGGCTTAATTCATACAATACCAATAATTTTGCCGGCCCCAACGGCGAACTGCTGGATGCCTTCGCCTTTGCCAACAGTGAAATTGGGGGGATGCCGCTTAATGTGAAAATCGGCAGGCACACGATCTACTGGGGTGAAAGCCTGGGGGTGGGAGGGCTGATGCAGAGTGTCGCTTATGCCCAGATGCCTCTTGACCAAGCCAAGGCGTTGGCCATACCGGGCGCGGATGTAAAAGAGCTGTTTCGTCCCCTGAACAGCATCTCATTCCAGTTTCAGCCCACAAGCAGATTCTCCATTGGGGGGCAGTACTGCCTGCAATGGGAAAGTAACAAATTCGCCGATGCCGGCACCTATCTGGGGGCATCGGATGTGCAGATCGGAGGAGATCAGGGGTCACTGATTGCCGGAGCCCCCTCCAAAGGCGTTTATCCGAGGGCTCTCAAGGGGGCTGACATCCAGCCCAACGCCTTTAGAGACTGGGGAGTCGCCCTTCGCTGGGGGCCGGAACTGCTGGGTGGTGATCTCGGCTTATACTATCGTAACTTTTCGGACAAAAGCCCCCAGCTGCTCCTGCAGCCGACAGTGGGGAGGTACTACCTGGCGTATGCCCAGGATATAACTCTCTACGGGATCAGCCTGTCACAACAGCTGTTGGGCGTCAGCGTGGGGGCCGAACTATCCTATCGTCGGAATATGCCGCTGGTCAGCGACATAATCATGATCTCCCCCACGGCGGACCTTTCCGGTGCGGGGGAAACCGGCGGGGCCCGGGGGGACACCTGGCACGCGTTGATCAATTTTGTCGGCGTCATCGGCCCGAATCCTTTGTTCTCTAGCGCCACCTGGAGCATGGAATACGCCTGGAGCCACCTGGAATCGGTAACCCAGGGCGCCGCGGTTTACAAGGGGCGAGACAGTTATCATGAAATAGATAAGCCTACCGGTAATTTTGTGGGTGGTGCGTTAAATTTTACCCCCACCTGGTTTCAGACCTTTCCGGGCATTGATTTTTCCCTGCCTCTCAGCATCAGTTCCGGCTTGATGGGCAACTCTTGTGTGGCCGGCGGCGGCAACAAGAACGGGGGGAGCTGGGGTGTGGGAGTCGGAGCCGATATTTCAACAGAATACAAGGTGGATATCAAGTATGTGGATTTCTTCGGTGACTACACCACTGATCCGGCCACCGGCGCGCTAAAGAGCGCCAACGGAGGCTCCGCGCTCCTTTCGGATCGCGGATTTATTTCCCTGACAGTGAAAACTACGTTCTGATAAAGGAGCATCCCACCAATATGCGAAAAGTTCTGCTAACCGCCCTGCTGCTGACCTGCGCCGGAAGCGCCCTGGGGGCCGTGAGCGTCCAGGAGGCCAAAAAACTGGGCATGACCTTGACCGAGATCGGCGCCGAGAAGTCGGGCAATGCCGACGGCTCCATTCCTCCCTATACGGGGGGGCTTGCGTCCTTCCCGGTCGGTTTCAAGCAGGGATCCGGGGTGCGACCCGATCCGTTCGCCGATGAGAAGCCGCTGTACTCCATCACCGCCGGGAATATGGATCGGTATGGGGATAAACTGACCGAGGGAAGCAAGGCGCTGCTGGCGAAGTACCCTACCTACCGCATGGATCTGTACCGGAGTCATCGCACCGTCGCCTATCCCCGGTACCTGCTTGACAAGACCCTGAGGAATGCGGTGACGGCGGTGACCGCCGATGGCGGTAACCTGCTCCGTAACGCTACGGGGGGGATCCCCTTTCCCCTCCCCAAGGATGGCCATGAGGCCATCTGGAACCACCTTGCCAGTTACCGTGGCGAAGCGTATACCATCCTCTCCATGTCATTGAACATCGATGTCTCGGGCCGGAAAATTGCGACGGGTCAATCGGAGGTTTTTTTCGATTGGCCCTACTCCTTCAGGCGGAATCCGAACCTGGAGGTCTTGATGAAAAAAGCGATTTATACCAGGGCGCCGGCCCGGAATAACGGCGGGGCGGTCATCGTTATTGACGCCTTGAATCCCGCGGAGAAGGCGAGGATTGTGTACCAGTATATTCCCGGTCAGCGCCGGGTCATGGCGGTGCCGGATATCGCTTTTGATCTCCCCGACGCAGCCGCCGGCGGCGCCACCACCTACGATGACGTGGAGATCTTCAATGGTTCCCTGGAGCGTTTCGACTTCAAACTGATGGGCAAGAAAGAGATGATCGTCCCCTATAACGACTACCGACTCCTTTATCTGACGACGCCCGATGAGATGGTGCTGCCGGGGCATCTGAACCCCGACGTTCTCCGGTGGGAACTGCACCGGGTCTGGGTGGTGGAAGCAACCCTCAAGCCGGGGAAGCGGCATATTTACGGCAAGCGGCTCTTCTATCTTGACGAGGACAGTTGGGCCGCCCTTGCCTCCGACAGGTATGACCGGCACGGTAAGCTCATTCGTACTATCTTTGCCACCATGGCGTACAGCTACGACGCCCAGGCTATTTTTCCGGATAGTTACTGCAATTACGATCTTATTACCGGCGGTTATAACATCGTCAATATGCTGGGGGGGGGCGGTTGGCTCCGTTACACCGCTCCGCGTTCGGATAAAGAGTGGTCACCCGATGCGCTGGCCGGCAGCGGTGTCCGGTAGGGTAGGGTTAGGGGATCGGCTACAGGGCCTTGAGTCTGGCTGCCATTGAAGGAGCCACCTTTTTCAACAGTTCAGCGTTGTAGGAACCGAAGGGGATTTGCCGGATGCTCCTGTCGGAGCAGTACAAAAGCGTGGGATCTTTGTCGCAACCGGCTTGATAGGTACGGGGGTGCGGATATTTCTGCTCGGTGAGAACCGCATAGCTTCTCGATGTCGCCGCCGGCGTACCCTCCTTGACTGCCGGATCTATGTCGGTCACCAGAATTGAAACGGCGGTATCTTCATTGACGAAGAGATCAAAGCGCCTCATCTGCTGGGGAAAATCTCTTAGTGAAGAGGTTTCCACCTGCCAGAAGCCAAGTTCGGGGCGTCGGTTATCGGGTGAGACGAAGGCCTTGACCACGTTCAGATGACGGTGGCCGGCAATCCAGAGGAGCAGATTGGGATAGCTCTGTAGTTTGGCGATGAGGGCTTTCTCCGTGACAAAGGAATTCTTGTCATCCCATGACAGCGGAGCGCCGATCTTCTCCACGCCCAGGGGGATGTGGGCCGCCACGATCATCAGTTGGTCGTTGGCCTGGCCCGCATCCAGCTCCTTGACCAGCCAGGTGTAGCGTTGCTCGTTCAGAAACCCCCGCCCCCCGATATTTTTTCCTGAAATGGATTCATCGGACGTGTCGTCGAGAACGATGACCTTGACGGGGAGATCTCCCTTGGGGATAAAGCTGTAACAGGCGAAGTCATTGTCAAGGTTGGCTGGTGAGAATCCGTGACCCACCGGAAGCGATCCGGTGGCGAAAAACTCGGTCATCCACTGTTTTCGGGTTAGCGACCGACGTTGGGGGTCGGCGGTGACCTTTGGCGCACCGGCGGCGAAGAGCGGGTCCGTTACCGGGCCGACGTGAATGATCGCGCCATAGGGAGTGGAACCGTCGATGGTTCCCGAGTAATATTTCGGGCTTTTGTAGAGGCTGAACTCTTTATTGCCGTATGGGTCGCTCATCTCCATAATGGTGTCGCCGATAAATGACGTACGTAACCTGTCGTCCATCGTGACGGCGCCGAAATAGAAATGATCGTGATTGCCGATCGCCTGATACCAGGGAATGGTTGTGTCCAGCCCCGCCGCCGTGAAGGGCTTTTGGTAATCGATGGAACCGGCGCCGGCATGGGCCCCCGAACTGGGGATTATGACCTTGCCGTCCAGGAGATCCAGGTACCAGCGGAGTTCGTTGTACTGGCCATCGTTGGCCACATCTCCCAGTGATATGAGAAAATCCATGGGCTCCTGTTTGTGGAGCCTGTTGATGGTTTGGATGGCCGCATCCAGAACCTGGGTGGAATACAACATGACGGGAGAATAGGCTCCGATGCTTTTGTTCTCGTGGAGCTTGGCCAGAAAAAGCGGTTGGGACGGGGTTTCCTTGTCGGTGATATGGACATCAGTCATCACCATAAAGCTCAGGATCTTTTTATTCCGTGAACTCGGGGCGGGGTGGTAGCTTGCAGGCATGAGGTCAACCCTCTTGCCGTCATCGATGCCGGGAGCCAATGTCCATCCGCCGAAGCCTTCATCCAGTAACTGTCGGACATCCCACGGATGGGCCGCGGAGGATAGTCGGGAGAAGGTAATCACTTCCTCGCGGGTCGTTTTCACCTGTGCGGCGATCTCGTACCTGGCGGGATTGATTGCAGGGCCCGAGCAGCCGGACAGAAGAGTTAGCAGTAGTGAGATGTAACAGCGCAGCGAAATTATTTTCATGAGTACAAGTGAGCTCATCGTATTTTATTCTAACGAGAAACGGGAGCCGCTCAGGCTACTCCACGAAAACCGCTTTCAGGTCGATTTCAAGGTCCGGAAAAATTTTGACTCGTGGGTGGCTCGCTTCCGGATATACCGAGGGTTCGCCATATCGGCCATTCGCTCCCAGGGAAAAGACCTTCACATTTCGCGCCGCCGGATCAACGATCCAGTATTCAGGAACCCCGGCCCGCTCATACCGGACAAACTTGATTGTCAAATCCTTCTGGGCGGTCTTCGGTGAAAGAATCTCCATCACCAGGGCCGGCGCGCCACGATATCCGGCGTTGTCCAACTTGCTCCGGTCACAGATCACCGACAGGTCGGGTTGCACCACTGTCGCCACCTGGTCATCGTTTTCATCGGCTTCCGGCAGACGGACATCAAACGGCGCCGGAATAGCAAGGCATGGCTTCCCATCCAAATAGTTAGTGAACTGGCGGAGCAATTGTGCAAGAAGGAGCTGATGCCGCGGAGACGGCGCCGGAGACATGTCGTAAGGGACCCCATCTATCAGTTCCCACCGGTCGTCATCCGTCCAGTTGCGATAGTCGCCATAGGTAAAGAGCTCTTCCTGTTTGAACGCCAATGGTCCCATGAGAGTCTCTCCCGTTTAGGGTTGACCGGTTAGGTATGCCAGCACCTCGGCGGGATGGGTTTCGGCCTTCTTTACCGTATGCCACTGTTTCCTGACAATCCCGTCGGGACCGATGATGGTCGTGGAACGGATGGTTCCCATACTTCTCTTCCCGTACAGTACCTTCTCGCCAAAGGCGCCGTAGGCGGTCATAACCGCGCAATGAGGGTCGGAAAGGAGGGTAAAGGGGAGGGTGAAGTCGCGGATGAATTTGTCGTGGGATTTGAGGCTGTCCTTGCTGACCCCCAGGACCACCGCGTTCAGCTCCGCCAGATGGGAGGAAAGGTCGCGGAAGCCGCAGGCCTCCTTGGTGCAGCCGGGGGTATTGTCCCGGGGGTAAAAATAGAGCACCAACGTTTTTCCCGCATACTCCCCCAGGGTATGTTTCCTGCCGTCGCTCCCTTCCAGTTCGAACTCGGGGGCCGCATTTCCTTCCAGTGACATGGATTCCTCCTTAAAATAGTGCTCTGCAAAAGCAATCCACCACGGAGTCACGGAGACACGGAGAAAACCGGGAAACAAAATTTACAGGGATGTACAGGATGGTCAGGGTAGAAGCTTTGCTTGAAACAAACTCTTTTGGTTTAAAACCTGTCTATCCTGTCCATCCCTGTTAAATGGTTCTCTCCGTGCCTCCGTGACTCAGTGGTTCAAAAGTCGCTTGCTGTTTTACCCGATCATTGCCTGGAGCACACTGTCGATCTTCTCCACGTCCACCTTGGTGTTGAAGCAGGGACCGAAGGGGCGGTCGTTGAGGACGCCGATGACCGGCAGGGGGTAGCAATCCTTGATTCCGGAGGTGAGATCCCGTTCGCAGGCCACCGCCACCACCAGTTTCGGCTTCTTCTCGATGATGACCTTCCGGGCCAGGGTGCCGCCGGTGGCCACGGAGATGGCGATGCTGTACTTCTCCGCCAACTCCGAGAGCCCCTTGATGTCGCAGCGGCCGCACTTGACGCACTTCTGAATGTCGCCGGTGACCTTGATCTGGCATTCGAAAAGCTGGAGACAGTGGGGGAGGAGAATCAGTATCCGGTCCGGCCGTACCTTCAGTTTCTGGGAGATCACCAGGCTGTTGTTCATGGCGATGAACGACTGGCGGATGATGTCCTTGGAGATACCGAAGGCTCGTCCCAGGAGTTCGATGACGGGGAGGAGGAATTTGATGACCACGCCGCGCATGAATCGGGTAAAGAGGAGGTCTTTCCCCAACGCCGTGGTGAGCACCAGCAGCAGTGTTCCCAGGAGGGCGATGCCGGAGAGAACCGCCAGGACGACCCCCGCCAGGTTCGGTAGGTCCGGGTGGATGTTGGTCAGCCCTTTGGTGGGAACCCAGTAAAGAAGATAGGCTCCTCCGATGATAAGGACGCAGGTCAGTCCCATGAGCGCCACAAAAAGCCTCTTGCGCGGCGGCTCGTTCAGCGTGTTCGGATCGGTCACTTAGATATCCTTGCCGAGGCGAAGCCCCGAGGGTATGGCGTAGCCGGCCAGGAAATCCCGCGCCGGAAGCCGTTTCTTTCCTGCCAGCTGCAGTTCCTGGATCATGATGCTTCCGTCGCCGCAGGCCACCTGTATCCCTTCCTTGCCGGTCGTCAGCACGGCGCCCGGTTCACCGCACCCTTGGGCGGCGCGGACTCGGAACAGCTTGAGGAGCAACCCGTTGAGTTGGGTATGCGCCCCCGGCCAGGGGATGGTCCCACGAACGAGGTTTTCGATTTCAACGGGGCTCTTACGCCAATCGATCTCGCCGCTCTCTTTTCTCAGCAGCGGCGCGTAGCAGGTTTGTGCTTCATCCTGTTTCATCGGGAGCAGTTTTCCGGCCATGAGGAGTTCCAGTGTCTCAACCAGGAGATCTCCCCCCAGGAGCGCCATTCGGTCATGGAGGGAGGTGGCGTCCTCATGGGGATCTATGGGGGTTCGCTTCATCAGGAGGATGTCTCCGGTGTCAAGCCCGGCATCCATTAACATTGTCGTGATTCCGGTCTCCGTCTCGCCGTTGATGATGACCCAGTTCAACGGCGCCGCTCCCCGGTAGCGGGGGAGGAGGGATGAGTGGACGTTTATGCAGCCGCGGGGGGGGATCTCCAGCAGGCTTTGGGGGAGAATCTGGCCGAAAGCCGCCACCACGATGAGATCAGGGGCCATCTCCCGTATCCGCTCCACGGAGTCCGGAGTACGGACCTTCAGGGGCTGGAAAACCGGGATGCCGTGACGTTGAGCCAGCACCTTTACGGGGGGAGGCTCTTCCTTCTGCCCCCGACCCTTGGGGCGATCCGGTTGCGTGACCACGGCGACGATCTTCTCTCCGGAAAGGATGAGGCGCTCCAGTGTGGGACAGGCGAACTGGGGAGTCCCCATGAAGACGATGCGCAGGCCGGTCATGACGCCTCCGTCATGCGGCGCTGCTTTCTCTTGAATATCTCCCGCTTGAGCGGAGAGAGATGATCCACAAAAAGGATGCCGTCCAGGTGGTCGATCTCGTGCTGGAAGGCTACAGCCAGGAGCCCTTCGGCTCGGTGGGTCTGTTCCTCTCCGTCCAGGTTCAGCGCCTTGACTACCACGGAGGCGTGGCGGCGGACGTTGGCGGCATACTTGATAACCGAAAGGCACCCCTCTTCCTCGTAGCTCTCCCCTTCGGCATGGATGATGATCGGGTTGATGGCGACAATGAGCTCCGGCGGTTCCTCTTTACCTGATACATCGATGATGACGACCCGCTGAAGCGCGCCAAGCTGCGGGGCCGCCAGACCGATACCCGGGGCATCGTACATGGTCTCGGTCATGTCCATGACCAGTTGTCTGATTTTATCGTTGATAACCACCACCGGAGCCGATTTTTTCTTCAATTCCGGGTCGGGCCAGGTAAGAATATGCTGAATCATGGTCTGTTTCCCCTGCCGGCGATATGCCAAGTCATACACTATATAAATTCAAGGCGAAAAAATCAAATCATTCGTGCATTCTCTTCTTTTTCGTCACATCATCTCCACCGGGTCCACATCGATGATCGTTCTGATTCCCGCCGCGGATTGCCATCCGTCATGAAAAACCTTCAGAAGGGCGTGAAGCATGTCACGGCGGCGGCATTTAAGAAGGATCTGCCAGCGGTAGCGGCCGCGAACCTTGGAGAGGGGGGCTGCAATGGGACCAAGGATCTCCACCAACCCTCCCCGGGAACGACGGAGTTCGCACAGTAGCGCCGCGGCTCCCCTGGCGCTCGTCTTCACCGACTCTTCCACGTTTCCGGAGAAGTGGAGCGCCGCCAAGTGCGCGAAGGGGGGATACCCCGCCTCTTCCCGGAAGATGAGTTCCTCCCGGTAGAAGCCGGCGCCGTCGTGAGCTACTCCCCGGGCGATGGCGTAATGCTCCGGCATGAGGCTCTGCACGATGACCCGTCCCGGGTTGTCCCCCCGACCGGCCCGACCGACTACTTGGGTCAGAAGCTGGTAGGCGCGCTCCGCGCTCCGGAAATCAGGGAAGTTGAGAATCGTGTCGATGGCGATCACTCCCACCAAAGTCACGCCGGGAAAATGGTGTCCCTTGGCGATCATCTGGGTTCCCACCAGAATGTCGGTGGTCCCCTCTTCCAGTCCCTTGAGTATCTTGGCGTGCCCATCCTTACCTGTTGTGGTGTCCCGGTCCATCCGGGCGATGCGGGCTTCCGGGAAAAGTTCCCCTAGCTCTTCCTCCACCCGTTCGGTTCCCTGACCCAGGAGAGTGATACTCCCCACCTTGCAGCCGGGGCATAGGGAGGGGGCCTTGAGGGAGTAGTCACAGTAATGGCAGACGATCCGTTCCCCCTTCCGGTGATAGGTCAGAGTCACCGAACAGTTGGGGCAGCGGATAACATGGCCGCAGTCGCCGCAGACCAGGTAGGTGGCAAAACCGCGCCGGTTAAGAAAGATCAGCGACTGGCCGCCTGCATCCAGATTTCGCCGGAGCGCTTGGACCAGGCTCGGGGAGAAGACACTCCCCTTTCTGCCGCGCAGGTCGGAGAGGGTGATCTCCGGCAGCGGCAGTCCCCTCGCTCGCTCCGGCAGTTCCAGCCGGAGCAGTTTCCCCTCGTCCGCGGCGTGGATACTGGTGAGGAGCGGGGTGGCTGATCCCAGGAGGACCACGGCGTCGGCCCGTTTTCCCCGGACCAGCGCCAGGTCCCGGGCATTGTAGCGGAACCCCTCCGACTGTTTGTAGGTCGGTTCGTGCTCTTCGTCCACCACGATGATGCCGATCCGGTCAAGGGGGGCGAAGATGGCGGAACGGGCGCCGATGACGATCCTGATTTCTCCCCGGCGGATGCGCCGCCATTCGTCGTAACGCTCCCCCTGGGAAAGGGCGCTATGGAGGACGGCAATGCCGCAGTCGAAGCGCCGCCGGAATCGTTTCACCAACTGGGGGGTAAGGGCGATCTCCGGGACGAGAACCAGCGCATTTTTCCCCCCCTCCATGGCTGTCGCAATGGTCTGGAGGTAGACTTCAGTCTTGCCGCTCCCCGTGATCCCATGGAGGAGAAACGGGGCGAAGAGCCCCCGGTGAAGGGCGTCGGTGAGAGCTGTGCATGCCGCGGCCTGATGCTCGTTGAGGAGCAGTTTCTCGTCGCGCTCCACGGTTTCTTCACGGAACGGGTCGCGGTAGACCTCCCGTTCCTCCCGGGTGATGAGCCCCAGCTCCACGAGTCGTTTGAGCTGGGGGGCCGGCTGGCCGAACCGGCGGCGGAGTTCCGTCCGGGAAAGCTCAGCCGTGGCGGCTATGGCCGCGTAAATTTCCAGGGCCCGCACCCCCATGCGCGGGTGCGCTTCCGAGCCGGCGGCAATGTGAAAAAACGGTTCCCGCTGGATCGCCAGCCGCTGGTCCGGCATCGAGGGGCCATCTTCCTTGGAGCTGGGGGGGGTCAGCAACCCGGCGGGGAGGGCGGCCCGGATCACTTCCCCCAAGGGGTGAAGGTAGTAGGATGAGGCCCAACGGAGGAACTCCAGTTCGTCCGTGGTGAGGAGCGGTTCCGGATCCAAAAATGCCACCACCGGCTTCAGCTCTTCCGTCGACCGGATTGATCCCAGGACGATCCCTATGAGCCGGCGCCGGCCGAAGGGGACCAGCACCCGTTTCCCCACCGCAATTTCCGGTGCAAGCTCCGGCGGCACCAGGTAATGATAGGTGGAATCAAGATGAAGGGGGATGGCGACATCGATGGCGGATACGGGAGTATTCATAATCAGTTGCAACTTGACTTGTTACGGGACATAAACAGACCTGAAAATACAATGGAACGCGGATGACGCGGATCGGACGGATATTCGCGGATAACTGAAGTATATTCCGGAGTAAAAGAAAGGGGAGGCACAAAGTACCTCCCCTTTCGGTTTTCATTCACTCTTCACTCTTCACTCTTCACTCTTCACTCTTCACTCTTCACTCTTCACTCTTCACTCTTCACTCTTCACTCTTCACTCTTCACTGTTTTTTAAGTACTTCTTCCGCGATGACCCGCCCCAGGTTCTCGCACTGCTCCAGCGCCTCGGTGCGGGGGGTAAAGGGGGCGCGGACAAAGGGGACGGGGAGCTTGAAATTGAGCCCTTTCAGCCGCTCTTCGGCCATCTTGCACGCCTCGCCGCTCCAGCCGTAACTGCCGAAAACCGCGCCCAGGTTGGTGCCGAGCTTCACCGAAGTGAGGTAGGCCAGCACGTCCCACATGGGCTTGGGGATGTCGCGGTTGATGGTGGGGATGCCGAAGATGAGGGCGTCCGCCTCTTCCATGAGGTCGCGGAGATCGTCCACGGAGATGTGGTTGGCATGGACGCTCTTGACGACAATGCCGGGGATGGATGCACCTTTTTCCACGGCCTTGGCCATGAGCTCGGTGTTGCCGTGGGGGGAGATGTAAAGGATCGCCACGGTCTTGGGGTGGGGCTTGACGGCGCACCACTCTGCGTACCGCTGGATATACTTGAGGGGGTCGGTTCTCAGCACCGGTCCGTGGCTGGGGCAGATGACATCGATCCGCTCTCCTTCGATCTTCTTGACCGCGGCCAGGGCCTTATCCTTGAAGGGGCGCATGATGCAGTCGAAGTAGAACTGCATATCCTTCGTATAGTCGGGGAGTTCGTCATTGAAGAGGGCGCCGCCGCAGTAGTGGGCGCCGAAGGCGTCACAGGAGAAGAGGACGCCGTCTTCTTCCGCCAGGGCGAACATGGTGTCGGGCCAGTGGAGGTAGGGAGCGATGACGAAGCGGATATGTTTCCCCCCCAGATCGATGATCTCGCCATCCTTCACGACATGGGAGGTGAACGGCTTGTGGATCAGGTTGCCGAGAAAGCTCTTGGCCGCCTGGGTGGAGACCACAACCGCTTTGGGACAATGCTTCAGCATGAAGGCCAGGGAGCCGGAGTGGTCCGGTTCGGTGTGGTTGATGATGAAGTAGTCCACGTCCGCCGGATCGACCAGCGTCTTGACCTTTTCCAGGAAAGCCTCGGCCATGTGCGCCTCGACGGTGTCGATGATGGCGATTTTATCCTTTCCCCGGATCAGGTAAGAGTTGTAGGTCGTCCCCTTCTCGGTGGGGAAGAGGTCGTCAAAGGTGCGCAGATCGGGGTCTTCGGCCCCAATCCAGAAGATGTCGGGTTTTATTTCGGTAATCGGTTCCATCGCGTCTGTTCTCCCCGCCTCCCGGCGGCGCCTTTGGCGCCGGTCCGGCTCATGTAAAGTTATCTGTTCCAACGAAGCGAAAAGATTATAACACTTGACAAGGAAGGTCAAGATTTAGATGATGAGAAGCATATAAGACCAGTTTAGTCCTTTTTGCGGGCTGTAGGGGCGTATGGCCATACGCCCATGAAACATCGTTGGATTTAAACACGGGGTGTGATACATTGTTGGTTCTAATCCGGGGAGTGATACATCGTTGAATTAAAAAACGGGCGTATGCCACACGCCCCTACAAAATAAAACAAAACTTTAAAATGACAGGAGGTGGAGGTATGAGTTTGACGAAAGATCTGGTGGCATGGAGTTATGAGCAAAAGTGCGGGAAAGTGGTGGAGTCGCTGGAGAAAAACGGCTTTACCGCGCTTTACTGCCCCACTGCGCTGGAGGCGTGGGAGTATATCCTGGCCGAGGCCGGCGAGGCCGGGACTGTGGGGTTCGGCGGCTCCCTGTCGGTGGCGGAGATGGGGGTGATGGAGCCTCTCCGGGAAGCGGGGAAGGAGCTTCTGATCCATAGCACCCCCGGACTCCACCTGGAGGAGCGGCTGGCCATCATGCGTCGCCAGCTTACCTGCGATCTCTTTCTCACCGGCACCAACGCCGTGACCCTCTCCGGATTTCTGATTAATATCGATGCCACGGGGAACCGGGTCGCCTCCATGTTCTTTGGCCCCCGAAAAGTAATCGTGGTGGCGGGGCGGAACAAGATCGTGGAGGGGAATATCCTGGAGGCGATGCAACGGGTGAAAAGCTGGGCCACACCTCCCAACGCCAAGCGTCTCAACTTCAAGACCCCCTGCGCCCAGAGCGGTTTTTGCAGTGATTGCAACTCCCCGGAGCGGCTCTGTCGGATTATGACGGTTCTGGAGCGGAAACCGCGCTTCACCGACATCCGGGTGCTGGTGGTGAACGAGGATCTGGGGCTGTAGCCGTTGCTCCGGGCGCTGCTGGATATGGTTTTCCCCCCTCTCTGTCATGCCTGTCGCGCCTTCATTCCCGGGGCCGGCAGGCTTCACCTCTGCCCTGCCTGCCTGCGAGACGTTCGGTCCATTGCCTCTCCCCTCTGCACGTTCTGCGGTGTCCCCTTTCAGACTCCCGGCGGGATGGATCACCCCTGCGGTTCCTGCGTCATCTCCCCTCCCCGTTACAGCGCCGCCCGGGCCGCGCTCTCTTTTCATGGGGTGGCTCGCGATCTCATTCACCATTTCAAGTACGACCGAAAGGTTCACCTGGCTCGCCCCCTGACGCTCCTTGCTTCTCGGGCGCTCACACCCTTCGTGATCTCCACGGGGGCGGAACTTCTCATTCCGGTGCCGCTCCACCGTCGCCGGCTATGGGAGCGGGGGTTCAATCAGGCGGTTCTCCTGGGGCGCCCCTTGGCGAAGCTCTGGGGGATTCCCCTGGTGGTGGACAATCTGCGCCGGATCCGCAGGACTGAGCCCCAGGTGACTCTCTCCGCGGCGGAGCGGGAGCTTAATGTGCGAGGCGCCTTCGCCATGGCGAATCCGGCGGCGGTGGAGGGGAAAAGGGTTTTGCTCCTGGACGATGTCTACACCACCGGAAGCACGGTCATGGAGTGCAGCAGGGTGCTCCGAAAGGGGGGGGCCGCGGAGCTCTACGTCGTCACCCTGGCCCGGGCGGTGGCCGGGTAGTTCCGTTAGTATCCACATGCGAGAGTCGTGGCAGTAGTACCCTGTCCTGCTTAAAGTTTCGGGATGACAATTAACCTTTGAACCGCAAAGACGCAAAGTACGCGAAGAAAACAGAGAAAAACAATGAATCTGGATTCTTTCCCGTATACCCCAAAAACGGCTTTTACTTTGCGGTTCCTTTGCGTTCTTTGCGTCTTTGCGGTGAAAGTGTTTTCGCTTTTCAGTTAATCGGACGTTCGCACCGAGGCCGGGAGAGGGTCGCGGGGATAGGGGTGCTGTTCGTAATGGCGTTGGACAATCTCAGACATGGCAACAGGTTTCGCAAAAATCCATTATTTCCCCACCTGCGGCAAATCCCGTAGACGGTTATAAACCTGACTCGAAATCCACTTCGTAACCATTTTCTGGAAATCCGCTTCATTCATGAATCGAGAGAATATCTCCTCATTCTGCTCGATCCTTTCGATGAAATAGGTTTCCAGCAGATTATCGAACACCAGGGAAAACTTATCCTGGGGGTTGACTTGCGCCGCCTGCCGCAGTGCTTCGTCCCGCACCGCAGCCTCGATAATCTGGTCAAAGAAAAGTTGGTCGGCGTCATTAAAATCCGTGCCGAAACGCTCATTGATATAGTCGATCAGTCGGGATAGCGGCAGCGGAACTTCCCTGACCATGCCGGTGCCGGTCTCGGTCGGTCCATCCAGTTTATTGGCGTACCCCTCGCTCAAGCTGATTGACCCTTCGCTGATTTTTTGCAAGCGGTAATATTCCAGCCGCACTTCGTCATCGAAAGAGTAGCTGGGGCCGCTATGACGCTTGGGGAGTTTGGAGAGGAGGTGCCGGAGGAAGGTATAAAGTTTCTCCAGATCCGAATCCTGGTAGGGAATGATCTGGGAGAGAAAGGCGTACAGGTTGCGAAATGCCGTCAGCTTGCCGCGTAACAGTTCAGCTTCTTCATTGCCCTCCTGCAGCGCCTTGAAGCGCTCCACGGCCGGGTCAAGGGCCGCGTTCATGGTCTGGTGATCGCTAACGCTCTGCCGCTGCTTGGGTTTGTAATAGACCGCACAGAAACGCTCGACTTCGTCATGATGGTAGATGTCGGCGGCGTCCAGTTCCGCCTTGAGCTCATACATCCGCGCCGGGTCGGCCTCTTCCCCGATTTCGGCCCCTTCGAAAAACTGCTTGAATGCCTCCTGTACCTCACTCCGGTCGTTGACGAAATCCAGGACAAAGGTATCTTCCTTGAGCGGATGCATCCGATTCAGGCGCGACAGCGTCTGCACCGCCTGAATCCCCGCCAGACGTTTATCCACGTACACCGTATGCAGCAGAGGCTGATCGAAACCGGTCTGGTATTTTTCAGCAACCAGCAGCAGTTGATATTCGGCGCCGGCAAAGCGATCCGGCACCTCCGTTTCCTTGACGCCGTCATTCATCGCCACTTCCGTGTACTGCTTCCCCTTCACCTTATCGTCCGGCACCACACCCGAGAAGGCTACCAGCGTCTTTATCCAGTGGTACCCCTTGCTTTTGATGTACGTATCAAAACTCTGCTTGTAGCGTACCGCCTCCAAGCGTGACCCTGTCACAACCATGGCTTTCGCCTTCCCCCCGATTTTATGGCGGGTCATGGCGTTGAAGTGTTCCACCATGATTTCGGTCTTTTGGGCGATGTTGTGGGGGTGCAGTCGCATGAAGCGGGCCAGAGCCTTGGCGGCCTTCTTCCGTTCCACATTGGGATCGTCAGCGCTTGCCTTGACCAAGCGATAGTAGGTCGCATAGGTAGTGTATGACTTCAACACGTCCATGATGAAACCTTCTTCGATGGCTTGACGCATGGTGTAACGGTGGAACGGTTCGCCATCCTTGCCGAAAACTTTCAGCGTCTTGTGTTTGGGGGTGGCGGTGAAGGCGAACAGACTCAGATTTTCCTGTGTTCCGCGTTGGGCCATGGTGCGGAATAGTTCCTCCATCCCTTCCATCCCCTCTTCTTCTGCTCGCTTTTTGGCCTCGTCCCGCAGGGCTTCACCCCCCAGAACACCTTTCAGTTCGGTGGCCGATTCTCCCGATTGCGAACTGTGGGCCTCGTCGATGATGACCGCGCAGCGCCGAGTTTGTAGAAAGCCGGAGCCCGCATTCCCCCGTTCCTCGGCCATCCGGAGGAGTTGCTTGGTCACAAAGGGGAATTTCTGCAGGGTGGTGATAATGATCGGCACGCATGATTCAAGCGCCTCGGCCAGTTGGCGCGAATCCTCATCTATCTTCCGCACAACACCCTTGCGGTGTTCAAACTGGTAGATGGTGTCCTGCAACTGCTTGTCCAGCACCCGGCGGTCGGTGATGACAATCACGCTGTCGAATACCTTTTCATTACTGTCATCGTGCAACGAGGAGAGCCGATGGGCCAGCCAGCCGATGGTATTACTCTTGCCGCTCCCCGCCGAATGCTCTATCAGGTAATTGCTCCCCGGCCCGTCGCTTCTTGCTGCGTCCTCCAACTTTCGGACCGCTTGGAGTTGATGGTAACGTGGAAAGATGAGCGCTTCTTTCTTGATCTTCCGTCCTTCCTCCGTGCGGATCTCCTCGGATTGCAGGTGGATGAAGCGGGCCAACAGGTCGAGCAGGCTGTCCCGTTGCAACGCCTCTTCCCAGAGGTAGGCGGTGCGATAGGAACGTCCGGTAGGATCGGGAGGATTCCCCGCGCCTTTATTACACCCCTTGTTGAACGGCAGAAAATGGGTGGCGCCCCCTGCCAGGCGAGTCGTCATGAAGACCGCCTCGGTATCCACGGCAAAGTGAACCAGGGTCCTTTTTTTGAACTCGAAGAGTAGTTCCCGGTGGTCCCGATCCTGCTTGTACTGGTGCAGAGCTTTTTCCACGGTCTGGCCGGTCAGGGGATTTTTCAGCTCGGCGGTGACGACGGGAATGCCGTTGACAGTTATGACAAGGTCAAGTTCGTTGGCGTTGCGACTGCTGTAGCGGAGTTGGCGGGTGATCCCCAGGCGGTTGGCGGCGTAGCGGGTTTCCAGTTCGGGATTGAGGCGGTGGGCGGCCTTGAAGAAGGCGATCCGCAGGGTGCGGCCGTAACATTTGAAGCCGTTGCGCAGCACCGCCAAACTTCCGTAGGTGTCGAGCCATTTGACGAGATCCGCCAACACCATGTCACCGGTCTTTTCGGCGTGTAGCGCCTCCAGCTTGGCCCATTCCTTGGCTTGTGTTTGGCGGATAAAATCCAGCGCTGCTTCGGGGAAAATGGCGTGGTGCGGGTCGTAACTCTGTTTTTCGAGGGTAGTGTAGCCGTTGGCGAGAAGGTGTGATTCGATGACCGATTCGAAGGCCGTTTCGTTTGTCTGCTTCATCAGGCCACCCCCAGCCGTTGTCCCAGTTCGTGGAACGTCGCGAGCTTGGAGAAACCGAGTAGCCGGAAGGCGTCGCGGTGGAGCGTTTGTCCTTCCAAGGTGCTTACCACCAGGGCGCGGGCAAAGCGTTTGCTTACCCGCACTGCCTGGGTCAGGTAGAAATTGCCGCCACTTCCTGCAGCTACTATATTTTTCAATCGCTCCAACTCTTCACGATAGGCCTGCCAGAGCTGCTGCTGCGTGATCCCGCCGACATCGTGAATCCGGCGCAATATTACCAGGGTGCTGACCTTGAAGCATCGCGCCAGCCGGTTCATTTCCTCGTGCAGCGGACTGTGCGTTCGATACTCATCTTTGATGACGGCAAGAGGTACCAACAGTTCGGCGGCTACCTGGTTACACCATTGTTCGACCACGTGCTCGGGTGTCTGTACTGCCTGGGTATCGGAAACGGCGGACTGGCCGAGCCAGATATGGGCCAACTCGTGGGCAATTGTAAATATCTGGGCCGCCTTGGTATCGGAGCCATTGATAAACACCAGCGGCGCCAGAGTGTCGGCCAGGGCGAAGCCCCGGAACTCCTGCGGATCGAGTTTGCGGTGGGTGTTGCTCCCCACGATGCCGCTTACCATCACGAGCACGCCCTTGGCATCAGCCTGTTGAATGAATCTGCGTAAGGCGTCGCTCCAGGTGGGCAGCTGACGTCGCTCCTCAAGATCAAATCCCAAGGTATGTCGAATGTTTTCCGCCGT
>CAIYUY010000241.1 GCA_903929485.1 uncultured Desulfuromonadales bacterium | reverse complement strand
GGTATCGATTTTCCGTTCATGGTTCGACAGGCTCACCACGAACGGAAAATAAGGCGGTTATTAAACCTGAATCCGTTCGCCCTGAGCTTGTCGAAGGGTAAACGGGTTTCTGTCGGGTATGTTCTTTGTTGCGAATCACCTAAATCAAGCGCGGGAGGCGCCGACGCCGGAGGCGGAGCTTTCCTTTGATATCTCCCGCCATCCGGTGAAAGTTTCCATTGTGGAAGCCTTGAAGGGGCAAAAGGGGCACCTTGCACTGTCACGGCTGACCATAAGCTCATTTGATACCGAGGAGCATTTACTGTTCAGCGCCGTCACCGACAGCGGACAGGTTCTTGACCAGGAGCAATGTGAAAAGCTCTTCCAGTGCAATGCTCTGGTGTCACCGCGTCAAGTAGCCACAGGTCCGGTTACCGACAAGCTGAAAAGCGAGGCTGAGCGCCATGCCGCCGCTACTATCAGTCGTTCTCTGGATGAAAATAACCGGTTGTTTCAGGATGAACGGGACAAGCTGGAGAAGTGGGCCGATGACCTTATCCTTGCGGCGGAGAAAGCGTTACGGGATATCAAGGCGAGAATCAAGCTCCTCAACCGGCAAGCACGGCAGGCGACAATTATTGCCGAGCAACACGAACTGCAGAAGCAGATCGTCGAGCAGGAAAAGAAGCAGCGCCGTCAGCGACAACGTATTTTCGAGGTCGAAGACGACATTATCGAGAAGCGCGACGGCTTGATAACGAAACTAGAAAAGCAAATGACCCAGAGGACGGCGAGGGAAGAACTCTTCACTATCCGTTGGGCTGTCGTCTGAATAACTTGTGAGTTATAAATTGCATTGATAAAAATAATCCATATGTTATTATGGCTACCAGACAAAATAACACAGAGGTTATTTATATGTTGCCGAAATACAAGGTGATAGCGCGTCAACAGCTGGAAAAGACTCTGTCCGGCTATGCGAACCTCAAGCAGAACGCCGTTCCGGTCAAAGGTTGGATTCGGGCAACACGCGAGGCTCTGGGAATGTCGGGAAAACAGCTGGCAAGCCGACTTGAGGTCAGCCAGCCACGTATTCCCAAACTGGAACAGGATGAGCTTTCCGGCGTTGTCTCCTTGAAAACCATGCGTCAAGCTGCCGAGGCAATGGACTGTGTTTTCGTTTACGCCATTGTTCCCCGCACTTCCTTGGAGGAAATCGTCAGAACACAGGCGCGCAACGTCGCACAGGCCCGCTCACAAAGGGTCTCGCACTCCATGTTGCTGGAAGCGCAGAATTTATCCGACGAAGAGCAGCGCGCCTCACGAGATGCCGCAGTCGAGGAATTAATGCGGAAAATGCCGCGAGAGCTCTGGGAACCGAAAACATGAATTTTGAGTATCTCGACGGAGCCACCCCCATTGATCCGGATGAGGCGCGAGGTCTGTTACTGTCCCATATTACCAACCGGACAGAGCTTGACCGCTGGGAGCAAGAAAATATCTCCGAAGCCGAGGCTTGGGCATTTAACCGTACTCCCCGCGACATACTCACCATAAATTTTATCAAGCGCCTGCATAAACGGATGTTCGGCCATGTGTGGAGATGGGCTGGAGAGAAGCGAGGCAGCGGCAAGAATATTGGCGTAGCAGTATGGCGGATCGACTCCGACCTTCGTAATCTCTGTGCGGATGTCGCATGCTGGAGAGAGCATGACACCTATCCGCCCGACGAAATCGCCGTCCGCTTTCATCAGCGGCTCACGTCGATCCATCCCTTTCCCAATGGTAATGGCCGTCATGCCCGGTTGTTGACCGATATCCTGCTGGTTCATCTGCTTGGTCAACCGCGTTTCACGTGGGGCAGCGGCAATCTGGTAAATGCGGGTGACTGTCGCAAACAGTATATTGACGCGCTTCGTGCCGCCGACCGCAATGATTACGCTCCACTGCTGGCCTTTGTCCGTTCATGAAATACAATTCTGTACAATCCCGGAGTTATCATGTCTGAAAATCTTAACAAGCTGAAAGCGATATTACGGGAGATGTTTCAGCTTGACCAGGCCGATCTGGATTTCGGCATTTACCGCATCATGAACCAGAAGCGGGATGAGATAGAGAAGTTCATGAACAAAGATCTATTGCCCCAGGTGGAGGCAGCTTTCTCAGGTTACGGGACAATAGCCAAGGTGTCTCTGCAAGAAGAACTCGACAAAATGAAGATCGAAATTGAGCGCCTCGGCTACCATATCCTGCTGGTCTTCCTTACTCTTCCGTCGGCGGATATGGCTTTGGCGCGAGTGACTTCCCGTGTGGCGCAAGGAGGGCATAACGTCCCTGAAGCTGATGTTCGGAGGCGATTCGAAAGTGGCGTTAAAAACTTCCACGAACTTTACAAGAACATTGTTAATGCATGGACACTTTATGATAACTCCGGAACTGCCCCAAGGGTTATTGAGCGAGGATCAAATGATGAGTAAAAAAATCGATCTGATTGAGAATCCGGAATTTGCTGCTGTCGATGCTGCCTTGAAACGTGCGGCCAAGGCTGCGCATACTCTTGCCCGCAAAACAAAGACCCCCTGCTATATCTGGCAAGATGGCGCAATTGTCGATTTGACGGTTTCACAACCCAGGAAGAATATCAATAAATCCGGATAGAATGCCTGAACATAGAAATTTTCTCGTATATCCGGCATGTGTGAAAGCATCACAAACCTTGTGATGAATTGAAGCCATGATCCTCTTCAAAAAGGAACAGCAATGTCACCCCGTCTCCCTGTCACAAAAAAAACCGGATCAAAAAATATTCCTCTGAAGTTCGATAAACGGCTGGTTCTCAACCAGTGGCTCCTTTCCCTCTTTGAGGTCAAAAATCTGGAGGAGCTTGCGGACGGGATGAAGGATACCCGACTTGAGGGACTGGACGAGGATAACGTTTCGCGCTTCTACCATTTTCTCTCCGGCAGGCTCTTTGACCGGAAGGAGCTGAACAAGGATATTCTGCTTCAGTATGACCAGAACATCGTCGGTCATACCATGAAGATGAGCGGCAAACGGGAACCCAGCGTTAGCTGGAAGTATTTCCAGTACCTCTCCCTGCTGTTTACGGAAATCTACCTTGACCGCTACTTCCGCGACCGGCAGGGGCTGTGTGACGCCCTGAATGCCCATGTCACCAGGTTCAACGCCGACAAAGCCCCCCATGACAAGGTTGACCTGTATCAGTTTGACGACCTGAAAAAGCTGGCGTTCTGGAATGCCACCGGCTCCGGCAAGACCCTGCTGATGCATGTCAATATCCTCCAGTACCGGCACTATTTGCAGGTTCATGGCAGGGAGCGGGAACTGAACCGTATCATCCTTCTTACCCCCAATGAAGGTCTTTCCCGTCAGCATTTGCGGGAGTTCGCCATCTCCGGGCTTGGCGCCGAACTGTTCAGCAAGGACGGCAGCACTCTGTTTGCCGGCAAGCAGATTGAGATCATCGACATCCACAAGCTGAAGGACGAGATGGGAGACAAGACCGTCGCCATCGACGCCTTTGAACTTCACCAATCGCCATGGCCTGTCACCGGAGATCATAAAACTTCTGGTGCGGGAGCGGTACAACCCTGAAGGTGCCGACGTGGGAATTTCGGCGACAACACTCTGCAATCCGATCCAACAGACAATTTTGAAGCAGCGACACCCGGACAAACTGAAGGTGTTCGACGTTTCCGACAGGTTTTGGTCATTCCTCGGGGCGATAGCACACCAGGTTTTGTCGGAGCATGGCCGCGACGATGCCCTGGTTGAGACTCGGTTCTTCGCGGAAGCCCATGGCAAGGTCGTCAGCGGGCAGACCGACCATTACTGCGGAGAAATCATCACCGACTACAAATGCACCAAGGCGTACAAGGTCATGAAGGGAGATTTCACCGACTGGGAGCGGCAGACGAATCTCTACGCCTGGCTGGCGGAAACCAACGGCTGGCCGGTCACGGGGCTCAGGGTCTTTGCGTTCATTCGGGACTGGTCCCAGAGGAATCTGTACCAGAAAGGGTATCCCCCATGCCCTATTGTTGAGCTCCCCCTGCCGCTCTGGCCGAAAGAGCAACAGCACCGGTTTGTCTCTGACCGGGTAAAGGCGCTACTCCTGGCAGAACAGGATCACGACCATGAATTGCCTGAATGCACTCAGAGAGAGATGTGGCAGGATGCCCGTGACTGGGCTGTGGTCAAGGAGGGAGGAAAACGGGCCGTCAAATGTTATGACAACGAGGAGGAGAGCCGGACTCACAACTTCAAGAGCGGCGAAGTATTGATACAGCGCCTGACCTCACGGAAACGCTGCCTCAATCATTGTGCCGCCGCTCCGGTATGCAGCCAGCATGCACGGTTGTTGCTGGAGGAAGGAGGGGAACCGTGGCAACAGAAACTCGTAGAACCGGTGACAGAAGAACAGGTTTGAACATGACCATCCCCCGACAGATAGAACTTGCCGGCATCGTCATCACGGTGGAATTCGATCCCACGCTGTTGCAGAAAAAAGGAATGATCGGTGAAGCCAGGTATGCCGAGCAGAAGATCTTCATCGATCCCACCGTTGCCGGGAGAGACACCACAGAAGAAGCGTATTTTCACGAGCTGGTCCACTTCATCCTGTTCATCATGAACGAAGACGGATTGCGGAACAACGAAAAGTACGTGGACATTTTCGCCCATTTTCTCTATCAGGCGGTCAAAAGCGGGAATAGCCGGAGGAAGTTAGATGATGATTGATAACTTCGTATATAAAACATACGAAGCCAAGACGCTGGGTATTCCTCCTCCGGTCTGGCCCGACACCCCGAGTGAATGGCTACGCGGTAATCCTCTCACAGCGAGAACGGGTAATAGCGTCACATAGTGGGGAATCAAACTGATTGAAGTCTTCATCATGAGCGTGTATTATTGGCATGTAAAAAGAAAAAGGTTAAGACCATGACTGATCGAGAAACTAAAAAAGTAGTTGCAGAAATGAAAGCCTTCACAAAACAACTCACCCCCGTAACGGCCTAGGAATTTTTGGTTAAAGCAGGCATAAGTACGTCTGACGGTAAACTTACCAAACCTTATCGGCAAGCTGTATAAAGTTCTTCCGCATTTCGTCCTCGGGTAAGTCTGATACAGATATTTTAGGGGCATTTTTAGGGGCACGACCATTTTATCAACGACCAAATACCTCTATAATACATAATCTTACGGCGTTTGTTCAATGGCCTGCACCGCCACCATTTAACAGGTAAAAGCCTTATGATCGGTCCGGTCATAAGGCTTTTTTTATTTCCACGGCAAACTCTTCTCCCCCAGGGAGCAGTGCATAAACGACATCCCAAGAGACCGGCCTGACCATCCCCGCCAAGCATCAACACCTGCCTACATATTAGTCAATTTGCTATACGCAACCACCTCTCAACCACTTAAAGAGCTTTTCCCGAAGTTATCAACAGCTTTATACACAGAAGCTGTGAACATGACTCTCTC
>CAIYUY010000240.1 GCA_903929485.1 uncultured Desulfuromonadales bacterium | reverse complement strand
TGTGAAGCGAGCGAACAATGGTATACAACCTGAACATTGAAGGCCAACTACCGGCGGAGTTCGTGGAGAAAAGGCCGAAGGCCGAGGGGAACTCCGGGCAAGCGACCGTGATCGACACGCAGGGGTCGAAAGCAGCGTCGAACGCTTTGCCCAGGGTACGAGAAGCAGCGAAACGGGACTCGAAACTACAGTTTTCAAATTTGCTGAACCACGTAACCGTTGATCTGTTGCGGCAATCCTACTTGGCGCTTAATCACCAAGCGGCAACCGGAATAGACAATGTAACATGGCAGGAGTACGGGAAGGAGCTTGAAAAGCGCCTTCCCGACCTTCATGATCGTGTGCAGAGTGAGCGCTGCGGGGGAGGGACGCTGGTAACATGTGCGGGGGAGGGACGCTGGTAACATGTGTAACATTTTAATTATTGCGGGGGAGGGACGCTGGTAACATGTGTAACATTTTAATTATTAACGGGGGAGGTCTGCTTGGTCAAGCTTGACATTTTGACCTTTGTAACGGGACGGCAAGTGTCGGATCGGGTACCTGCTGGAGCCGTGAAGGGAAGCGGAAACCGGGACAGGACTGATTTTTGCTAAAGCGGAAACCGGGACAGGACTAATTTTTGCTAATGAATCTTATAGGCGTTCAGATTCAGGGTAGGGAGTGGAGATGTCAGGTTTGACATTCAGACATTTGTAACGGGACGACAAGGGGCGGATCAGGGACCTGATGGAGCCGTGAAGGGAAGGGATGAGCCGCCTGATAAGGACGGCTCATTATTCGTTTTCGTGCAGTTTTTTTAGAATAAACCCGAAAGTTCGGCGCGCCGAACAAAGTGAGCTAACTACCCGGAGATATTCAAAAAAAATGGCAAAAAACGTGAAAAAACAGGGTGTTTTGGATGATGGTTTTTCTGAATTCTAATAATCACCGGCGCCTTCAACAACGATATCAACTTTGGCATTATCAAGGGTTATCCGGAGGAGGATCGGGATGAGTAACCCACCCATATGGCGACTCCCTGTAGCTCGAACTGCTTGACACCCCCGCAAAGATAACGCATAGGTAGTGGCATGAGTGATGACCAGTGGCGTGAAGCGATAAAACAAGCGGAATCCTTGGCGGACATTGAACTTGTATTCCGTCAACTCTGGCCGTCATGCTTTCCGAAACCATTAAGAAAGCCGCTGTTCGCCTTCCCTGATGTCGTTATCCATGCGGATGAAACGTCTGTAAAAAAGCATCCTTGCTATAAGGATGCAAAAGCGGGAGATGAAGAATCCTCCGCCAATCTGGTTGAAGATACGTTCAATGCGGATGCAATTGCTTCATTGCGTGTATTCCTCGGGGGCAGACGGCCAATTCTTATCAGTGCTCACGCCATGGAAGGAGAAGGGGTAAACGCAATCCCTGAAGCCTTTGCGGAGATGCTTTCCGCCGAGTTGAATTTGCAGGTAGAGAGCGGGATTGTCCAGATCAACACCGTTGGGCATACCGGTGCCAACGGATTTGCTCGTCTGGCTCGCCAACCTATATTTGAAGGTGATGTTACGGAAGGAAGAGATTATCTGCTGGTGGATGATTTTGTCGGTATGGGTGGCACTTTGGCAAACCTCAAAGGCTACCTTGAATAGAGGGGCGGCGTAGTCATCGGCGCAACCGTCTTGACCGGCAAGCCATATTCTGCGAAGATTGCCCTTGGGCCGAGGGGGACGTTCTTTAGTTCTTTACTTACTCAAAAACAATAAGCAATTTAAACTGTTACGGCTGGTGTGACGCTGGCAATAAATAGAACTTATTAATGCTGACGCCTCGACTCCGTTCAGTATGACTTTGAAACCCCGGTGATATTTCACTATGATCGACACCTTTTCTTGCCCCTTTTGCTCCCTTGACGACTCCAGAATTATTCTGGCAAATTCCCACGCCCTTGCCATTTTCGATGGCTTTCCCGTTTCTCCCGACCACACACACTGACCATCCCGAAACGACATAGATCCTCCATCCTCGATTCAACCAGGAAATAACAGACGACGCGATTTAACCTGCCGACCGAATCCCTCCCAAACTATCATTGCTCAAGAAAACTGTTTACAGTTGCCCGACGTTTGCACTATTGGTAGTAACAATGGACAAGGCGCCGGCAAGACGACCACATCCCTGTATGTTTCCACACTATGTCGGGGATCAACCGGTATGCTATTGGTACTGGTATTGCGGGCGGGGTCGGGGATGGTTGCCGGCTGAATCCGGGTAATATCCTGGTAGGGGAGAAATATATGGGAGCAGCTAAACGCCGGGCGGTGGCTCGCGCTCGACTCGATGTTGAAGTGGATATCCCACGCTTGGCTGCCGCAATGCGCAAATACGCCCTGGCCGCCAGCGACCGCCTCGGCTCCGACAGTTATATTCACGCGGCAATCGTCCGTGAGGTCCTGGCCCAGATAGGGTTCGACTCTCATGTTGTCGTCGGACACGCCGCCTGGCGGGTCGGACCGGGGGACAGTGATGTCATCCTCCATGCGCCGACTCCGGGAATGGTTGTCCAGGCGAAGGCGCTCCCCTATCATGTCTGGCTGGAGATGGACGGGGCTCTGCTGGATGTGACCACCTATCAACTCCGGTTGAAGGCGGAGCAGCTTGACGCTCAGGATGGCGGACAGACCACCGTCCAGTGGTGCCCGGATTTTCTGTTTGTGCCGAAGAGTTCGATCTCTCCCTTGAAAGATGTGATTCAGAAGGATGCGGGGATGTATCACTATGAGCGCAACCAGAGGATGGAGGCGTCGGTGAATCGAGAGGTTCATGAACTGGACCAGGATGACGTGGAAAAAGTCTGGCTCCTGTACCACAATCCGGAATGCACCGTTCAGGGGCCGAACGATTTCTTCGGGAAAAATCGGGGATAATGGCGAGTGACGCGCCATGATCCCCCGATCCGAATATTCCGGCACGATTTTAACGTTGAATCGAACAACAGACAGATAGAGGAGATCCATCATGGCGCTGAAAGTTGAACAAAAGGAAAATAAGTTGTACATCGAGATCGATCTGGAGAAACCGACCCGTTCCACCTCGGGAAAAACCCTGGTTGTGGCGAGCACAAGAGGGAACGTGGTAACCGATGTGATGGTCGACGGCAAGCCGGTGACCATCGGTATCAACGCCTACATCAAGGCGTAAACACTCTCATCCCCACGAACAGACCGGTTACCTTGTTTCAGGACATATCCGGCTGACCATTGGGGCGGATGAGCATGACGTTTTGCTCAGTGATAGCTGGTGTATTCCCGGTGGTGTTCAGCATGGCGCCGGGATAATTGTCGATTCGGTGGCGGTGGAGGTGTTTGCCCCGGTACGAGAGGATTATCTTAATGGGTAAAGAAAGGAGCAGGGAGATGGTGGAACATTACATGAACTTAGGCAGTAACTTGCTTAGAAAGGCAAATTATGGCGTATTTTTTCTTTATTGACGAAAGTGGCCAGGACCACCGCAATTCTCCATACGAAGTCCTGGCGGCCGTCGCTGTCGAAGATCGTGACCTCTGGAATTTGATTCAGGCGATACAAGAGGCGGAACTACGTCTTTTCGGAGTGCGCTATAGTAAAGGTGAGCGGGAGCTCAAGGCTAAGAAAATCCTTAAAAGGAAGGTGTTTAAACACGCGGCGCTGCTTGAGGCTTTTCACCCAGATGAGCGGCGGGAGTTGGCACGGAATTGCCTTGAAGAGGGAGAACAAGCCGGGAAACGTCAGTTGGCTGCGCTGGCCCAAGCAAAACTGGCGTATGTCGCCGAGGTTTTTGATATCTGTGCCCGGTTCCGCTGCCGGTTGTTTGCAAGTATTGTAACCGATGCCACGGCAGCTAATCATGGTGCCGATTTTCTGCGTAAGGATTACACGTATCTGTTTGAGCGGTTTTACTATTTTCTGGAGGATGTAAATCCTGCGGCGCAAGGAATTGTTGTATTTGACGAACTGGAAAAAAGTAAGAGTCATATCTTGGTGGGACAAATGGACGACTACTTCAAAAACACTGCCAAGGGACGACAGCGTTCCGGGCAGATAATTCCTGAGCCTTTTTTTGTTCACAGTGACTTGACCACGGGGGTGCAGATTGCAGATTTGGTGGCTTATATCATTTCCTGGGGATTCAGAACCGGCGCCGACATGTCAACACCACCACGGGAAGAGTTAACACCTTTCGTGAGAAGCATCTGTCAGATGCGACATCGAAGTGTACGGGAGATAAATGACAATCCTGATTTTGTTGTATGGAGTTTCAGCGTAATTAAAGATCTGCGAACGAGGGAAATGCAGGGGGCATAAAAAGCAAAAGGCAATGCAGCACTAACGCACCACAAAGCCTCCATGATCACTATGCCCAGAGTGATGTTGATTGTCAAATTTTTTTTTGCGGAGGCCGCTCAGGTGGCGTCATCACAGTCGAGAGAATGTACCCCATGACTATCCCCGAAGAAGAGCTGTTTGGAGCCTTGCTGGAGTTGATGGAAGCCTCCCAGGCCATGGTCGAGGCCCGGGATGGGAACGATCAGGATATTTGGGCGATCAGTGACCGGTATGACGACGCCATCCAGCGAGCCCGGATGGTGCTGGCCCGGGTGTCGCGGGCGGGGTAGGGGAGTGCTGCCGCATCCGTAGGCAGAATGCTATTTTTCCATATGAACCGGACGGCTGCGTACGATTGTTCCACAGGCTGCAAGGGAGTTTTCCAGAGACGCTGTTGATAACAGCTACGCCGTCTCCTCCCGCCGGAACCATTCAATCCGTTTCTGCAGGACGAAGTCGGCTCTTTTATCCACGGGCATGGCCTCCAGACGCGAACGTTCGATACCCACCTGAAGCGTTGACATCCCGGCCACCCGCACCGCTTCTTCCCAGCGTGGCATACTTCCCCCATCTGGCTTGTCACCGGCGGCAACCAGGGGGAGAATCCGGACGATTCCGGCCCGACGAGCCTGATCGGCCATCCTGATCTTCGTGGCGTCCCGGAGTTTCTGCCAGCCACCGGCGTTGCCGTGCAAGCGACAGATCCAGCTGAGTGCCGTACGGTGCTCAGCCGAAAGGGAGAGCCGGTTGCAAAACTCCCTGGCCAGGTCGAATCCGGCGTCTTCATGGCCATGGTGCCGGGGATAGAGCTCCGGCGCCGTGGAGAGTTTCCCCAGGTCGTGAAAGAACGCGCAGAAGCGGGTCAAGGGATCGGTGGTTGCCGTCGCCACCCGTTGCAGGACCTGGCAGGCATGGGTAAAGAGATCTCCTTCCGGATGCTTGTCAATGGGGCCAGCCGGAATATCGGGCATCCGGAACAGTTCCGGCAGATAGCTCCTGCCCACATCAAACCTGATCATCTCGCGAAAGAACTCCGCCGGACAATTCCCCTTGAGCGCTTTCAGCATCTCCCGGGAAAAGCGCTCCACGGGAATTCCGCTCAACTCCTTTTCCCACGACTTGGCCCGTATCAGCGCCTCGGTTTCCGGGGTCAGGCGCCACCCTTCCGTCTGGAAACGAAAGGCCCGAAAGATCCGAATGGGGTCGTCAACGAAACTCTCCCGGGAACAGGCCCGAAGCTCTATTTTTTCCAGATCCCGAACACCCCCGGTGAGATCGATCAACTCCCCGTCCAGGGTCATTGCCAGGGCATTCACCGTGAAATCCCGACGAAAGATATCCTCGGTTAACTGACCGGCATCGCCCAGCAGGGTGACCTCGATCTTGCCGATGCCGGGGATATGGCGGAACCAGATGGGAGCGCTGGTCACCGGATCAACCGACCTGAAGCCGCAGGCTGTCAGCTCCTGGGGAGTCAGGACGGCATCCAGATCGATATCATCCCCCTCTTTCCCCAGGAGGTGATCCCGGACCGTTCCTCCCACAATCCAGATCTTGGGCCAGACATTTTCCGGGAAAAGGGTTTTGACCAGTGCGAGAGCATTCATTTACGTTTCCTTCGGACAGAAGTCCACAATTTCACTGCGTGGTTCGGTGGACCAGAGTTCGTGGAGCATCTCCCGGAAGAGCTGATCCAGCAGTGCAAAATCAGTAACAGGAGTCGGTCTCGTGCAGGACAATAGACTGTACTTTTCCAGCATCTGCTGGATGAAGTCGTTCAGCTCAGGTATTTTCGCCGATGTATCCAGTTCGTCGCCGGACATTTTTCGGACCAGGAGTTCATCAATGGCCGCGATA
>CAIYUY010000239.1 GCA_903929485.1 uncultured Desulfuromonadales bacterium | reverse complement strand
CTCTTTTCAAGGGCTGACCCCTGCCCGCACCCAAGGGCTGACCCCGTTTGCTCCACTCCAACTTGCGAACTTCTCACTACTGGGGCCTTTTGATGGGTGTCCCTCGGTTTCTGACTCTGGGGTAATTCAATTTTGGGTGCCTATTATGGCCGTAGGTGGGTCATATCGCACGCTGGTCACTTCACGCGCATATTGTCGATGGAAACTTTTGTCGAATCCGAATTTCCCTTTAGACGCTGACTTCAGGTGAAAATTATCCTTTTGAGTTGATCCACGTGATGAATGAATATTTACATTTCGAATCTGTTAACGTAGAATCAAACCTGTGTCGGATTTCTTTACAGGTAAGTGTCGATAAACTTTACAAACTTAAGGGTATTGCGACTACAGCCTTTACCATTAATGTTATGGAGCATGCAAAGCACTCATTTTTATAAACAATTTTTTAACCAGCCAAAGGCAATAAATGGCATGAAACTTGCATATTTATTTTCGCCTTAGACAACGGCGGGATTCCGATTTTTTGTGAATGGCAGGTGATAGCCAGGCAAGTTCCAGAGCACAGGTGGGCGGGGGGGGCAATTGCCGTTTACAGCACACAGCGCATTCAGATAAAAGCCCAATACTGTTCTTAGGCTTTATCAATCATTGTTTGAATTTAGCTTTCATGAAAGTGTCGAGGTGTATTTTTTTGGAACAGGCTATAATAAACGAATATTGCTATGGAAGTAGAGAGCTTTTCAATGCGCTATTGGCATATAACAAGTATTTACTGAAACCTGAGCGCAGCTTCGTCTTGCTTGGATGTTCGAGAGACTACTGCACTTTAAATGATATTGCAGCTTATTTCAGGCACATTTTTGCAGACATATACGAATTAAAATTCGGCAATACTCCTGGACCTTGCAAGTCAAAGGAAAAGTTTTATGAAAATATATGCTGCATTCAGGAACAGTATCTTGCAGAGTTCTGTTTTAGGTTTGAATTCGAAGTTCCTATAAGTGTTTTCAAAAACATCCGTGACATACTGAAAGCATTACAACTCGGAGATCGACAAAGATCCATCCTATCCATCATAAAAACATTTAAACATGAATCGGTAATTATAAGAATCGATCGCTATTATGACCTGATCGAAAAACTAGATGACAGAAAATTCGAACCAAACTTTAGCGATCATGATATATGGAACGTTCCTACAGATTACAGCAATTTATGGAGCATCCTAAAGCAGCAGCTATGTATATATATAGCTGCTTACATTGTTAACTCAAAAGCTCTAAAGTACACAGAAGAGCAATCAGGAGATAAATTCGACCCAGAAATCGGTTATCAGCATACTATAGAGTTCCACAAATTGCTGGCGCACTACTCCATGGGTTTATGTTCAGTCGTTAAAGACGCGAAACACGTGCACTATCTAAACAAAAGCTTATTTCTCGGCACCCAGCACATCGAAAGGGCGACAATGGACGCCTTCAAAAATGCCGCAACAAATCTTTCCAAGAACAACCTCCTATCGAAAGAACAATACAAAATACTGCTCAAGTCTCGTCAGGAAGAATTTTCCAACAAATCAGGAAGCATGAGCGCCAAGGTTCGTGCCTATAATGAATTTATTAAAACATATAACTGGCACGGAAATTGTCTGCATGGCAGCATCCACGTAGACTGCCCTTCATGCTGCATGTAGATAATTTGAACCAACAGCGCACCGTAAGTATAGTCAAGCAGTTATGGCGGACATTTCAACAAAAACCGGTAACGAACAAGAAATATAGGAATAACATCGTGTTACGGCTAAAATTTATATTTGACCATGGAAGATTCTCGCTGATTCAAGCCCGACAAGAAGCTTGATGTCGAACGCTATTGACACAAAATGCATAAAAAGGTATATTCTAAGAGTAAACATAGCCACATTGGAGAATGCAAATGAATACTAAGCCTGAAGATGACATCGATCTTTTGTGCCATGATTTCAGAAAATTGATCTCTAAAGCGAAGACGACCCTAAACTATCCTACTGGAACCGTATGGAAACAGAGCACGGACTCCATGGCATTGCGCAATCTTAATTATTTAATAGAGCAAAATAGTGATAACTTGCCGGCATATAGCAAACAGTTATTGGAAGAGCTATAAGCTGTTTGCGACAAGAGCTACCGACGTCAACGGTTCGACGGTTTTCATGCTGAAAACATAGTTTTCAGCATATTCACGTCACTGATTGATAGAACCGCCAATCGGTATAAAATAGTGCGCGTTCCCTTTTGTTGCAGGATAGTGCGTCCTCTCCATAAAAGAGGAATAAGGCAACCACTCTCCGCCACAGCTCTTGCGCCCCCCTGACGGTAAGGAAGAGTGTTCTGTCGCATCAGCGCTATTCGCCCCCCCCTGTATCCATCATAACGACAACTACCGCACCCGCGTCCACGCCGGTGCCGATGGGGGGGGGTAGAGCAATGATACGGCCTCCGTCTCCTGCTCTGCGGAGAGAGGAATCAGCTGTTCCAAGTTCCGGAGTTTATCCTCAATTCCCAATCTCAGTATGTGCATGGTTAGCGCATTCTTTTTTTAATCGAGTTCCACCTTGCCGAAAGGGAAATACGGGATCTAGCCTTGAACAAAAGAGGCTGTGACGGGACGTGGGGGAGTTCACCCGCTCACTTCCCGCAGTAAAGCGGCAGATCGATTGGGCGTCAACGACACCTTGTCGCTTTCCAGCTATCGGGGTGCGCAATACGACGACTCATCCAACCAAAAGAGCGGCGCACTCTTTTGTACGTCATCTCGTCCACTGCCCCCTCCCCCACATCACTCCCTCCACTCAACCTCGCGGAAATAAAGAAGCAGTCCAGGAGAAGGATTCTGACTGACTCTGCCGCACGACCTCTCCCCATCCGCCTGTCACCCTCAGAACCCCTCCCCATGCTCTCCCCTGCCATAACCAATGAAGTCACGCCACGAAAAAAATACGGCTCGAAACGGCGCGCCATCCGCCCCCCAAAAAAAGTATTTTCACCTACAAACAGTTGATTCTTCGCGACTAAATTCTTTTCGACATTCCACATATTCGCCTTGACTTTAATCTTGCCGCTGGGTATAGTTTCCACCACTGTGGTATAAAGTGGAAAAAAGTGGGATTACTTGGAGGATAAAACGTGTTTCGGGGAATTTACGACGCCATCATCGACACGAAGGGAAGAACGAGCCTACCGGCCCGCCTGCGGGACGAGCTTGTGGAGACCTTCAATGATGAGCGCTTCTTCATAACAAATTCAAAGCCCGTATGGCTTCCCGACGGCACCCGTACCTCCGGTCTGGCGCTCCACCCCTACAACAATTTTTTGGAAATCGAGCAACAGGTCACCTCCAGCGCCACCGAAGGACTGACTTCGGCGGAACTGGACGCGGTACAGCGATGGATTCTGGCCCCTGCAATTGAATGCAACGCCGACAAACTCGGCCGCTTTCTGGTTCCGCCTCACCTCCGGAAGAGCGCGGAACTGGAGAGGGATCTCGTCTTTGTGGGTCTCTCCACCAAGACGGAAATCTGGAGCCAGGCGCAATGGGAAAAGGTCCGCCTGCAAGACGTGCAAAATTTCCCCGTCAACTCATCCACCTTAACCAGATTGAGGCTCTGAGCCATGGAATTCCGGCACGCACCGGTCATGCCGGAAGAAGCGCTCCGCTTCCTGGCCCCTCGCTCCGGCGGGGTCTATCTGGACGGGACAGTGGGTGGCGGCGGCCACAGCCGACTCATCCTGGAGGCCGGTTCTCCCGACTGCATACTGTATGCCTTTGACCGAGATCAGAGCGCGCTGACGGCGGCCGGCCGGCGCTTGGCGGAGTTCGGACACCGTTTCAACCCGATTCACTCCAACTTTTCGGCAATGGCGCAAGCTTTAAGCGACGCAGGGGTCACCGGCATCGACGGCTTCCTTCTTGACCTGGGGGTCTCTTCACATCAGCTGGATACGACGGAGCGCGGTTTCAGCTTTCAGACCGACGCCCCCCTGGACATGCGAATGGACACCGGGAGCGGCTCCACGGCAGCGGATCTGGTTAATAATCTCCCCGAAACGGAACTGACCAGGATCATCCGGGCATACGGCGATGAACGGTGGGCCCAACGGATCGCTCGTTTCATCGTCACGGCTCGGGAAGAGGGCCCCGTTACCACAACCCTGCAGCTCGTGGATATCATCAAGGGGGCGATCCCCCGAGGCGCCTGGGAAGAGCGCCTTCATCCGGCGACAAGGACCTTCCAGGCGCTCCGGATCGCCACGAATGATGAGCTGGGAAGCTTGGAGCAGGGGCTTGCCGCCGGCATCAGCCTCCTCAACCCGGGAGGGCGCGGGGTAATCATCTCTTTTCACTCCCTGGAAGATCGGATCGTCAAGCACTCCTTCCGTGATCTGGCACGGGGGTGTGTCTGCCCCCGCGACCTGCCGCTCTGCGTCTGCGGCCACCTCCCTCAAGTGAAAGTTCTCACATCGCGGGCCGTCCGGCCAAGCGACATGGAGACGGCGGCAAACCCGCGGGCCCGGAGCGCCCGGCTGAGAGCCGTTGAAAAGAGATAAGCATCGAACAAGGAGTCGCCGGATGGCAAACGTAAAAGCTGCATTCACCAAGGTGGCGGCGCCTCATGCCTTTGACGAGACGGAGCACCACTGGAACATGTTCCCCTACCTTATGGTGGTGATGGTTCTCCTGACATTAGTGGCGCTCTTTCACGTCTGGTCTCGAGTCACGGTTCTCGATCTCAATCTCCAGATTTCCGAAGCCGACGGCGCCATCCGCGAAGCGAAACAGGAGGGGAGCCGACTCCGCCTTGAAATCGCCTCTCTGAAAACCCCGGGGCGGATTGAAAAAATAGCCAAGGAAGATCTGGGGATGACCCTCCCCACCGACGTTCAGATACGACCCGTTCAATGAAATCCAACCACGAAAAATGGAACAGAATCAGGATCAAATTGATCGGCGTACTGTTCGGCCTGGTCTTTGTGGCGATTCTCTCCCGCGCCTATTATCTTCAGATCATCACCACGGACGTCTGGGTCAAAAGAGCGGAACGGCAGCATCAGAAGACGGTCCAGCTTACTCCGGCCCGGGGAAACATCTCCGATCGTAACGGCCTCCCCCTCGCGGTCTCCATTGAGATGGACTCCTGCTTCGCAGAGCCGAAAGTCATGGAAAATATCCCCGAAATCGCCGCCAAATTGGCGCCGGTTCTGGGGAGCAGTCGCCAGGAGCTTGAAAAGAAGCTCAACGACAACAAGCAAAAACATTTCGTCTGGCTTCTGCGCCGCATCACCCCGGAACTGCGAAAAAAGATCGAAGCTTTGGAACTGGACGGCATCGAATTTTTTCGAGAGACCAAACGATTTTATCCCAATTCCGAGGTGGCGGCCCATGTGGTCGGTTTCACCGGTCTGGATCCCGGGGGACTGGAAGGGATAGAAAAAAGATACGATAAGGATATTCTGGGGAACATGGGGTATCTCATAACCGAACGGGATGCCCTGGGTAGAAATATTCGTCTCAAGGGAACGGTGATCAAGAACTCTTCCAAGGGAAATAACATCACCCTTACCCTGGACCGGAACATCCAGTACATTGCCGAGAAGGAATTGACCAAGGCGGTGGAAGAAAACGGCGCCAAGTCCGGCATGGCGGTCGTCATGGAGACTCAGAGCGGCCGCATCCTGGCCATGGCAAACTACCCGACCTTTAACCCCAATGCTTATTTTCGCGCCCCTCACTCCGCCCTGCGCAACCATGCCGTGGCCGATAGTTTCGAGCCCGGATCCACTTTCAAGGTGCTTCTCATGGCCGCGGCGCTGGAGGAGAGAGTCATCTCGCTCAAGGACAGTTTCGACTGCGAATTGGGAAGCTTCAGTGTGGGGGGTGCAACCATCCACGATACCCACAAATACGGCAGACTATCCGTAAGCGATATCCTCAAACACTCCAGTAATATCGGCGCCGCCAAGATCGGTCGTCGGCTGGGGCAGGAACGGCTTTCCGTATATCTCAAGAACTTCGGTATCGGCGACCGAACCGGCATCGACCTCCCCGGTGAGGCGACCGGAAGCATCCGGGGTGGGCATTGGTACGAATCCGAGCTGGCCACGGTCTCCTTCGGTCAAGGAGTTTCCACCACTGCCATTCAACTCACGGCAGCCATATCGGCGGTAGCCAACAAGGGTGTTCTCATGAAGCCCTTCATGGTAGAGCAGATTACCGACGAGAACGGCAACGTCATCCAGCAGTTCACCCCACAGGTGCGGCGGCGGGTCGTCTCCCAGGAGACCGCCCGAAAGGTGGGAGCCATGATGGAATCGGTCACTCAACCCGATGGCACCGGCTCCAGCGCGGCGGTGGAAGGATATGGCGTGGCCGGCAAGACCGGTACGGCCCAAAAAGTCGACCCTGCCACAAAGCGTTATTCCAGTAAACGGATCGGCTCCTTCATCGGCTTTGTCCCGGTGAGTAACCCCCGGCTTACCATCATGGTAGTTGTTGACGAGCCTAAAAAAAGTCCCTACGGCGGCATCGTAGCCGCCCCCGCCTTTGGCGCCATTGCCCGACAGACACTTTCCTACCTGCGGGTTCCCCCTGATAAAGCCGGGCAACGAACGCCCGTGGCCACGGCGCCTGCCGCGGCGCCCCATCAGGTGAATAATGATGCCGCCGCTGAAGGAGAGATCGTCAACAGCGACAACGGGGAACAGATGCCCAACACCCACGGCATGAGCATCCGACAGGTCATGCAGATCATGGAAAAACGCCGGCTGAACATCAGACTCATCGGCAGTGGACGAGCCGTGGATCAGCAACCCGCCGCCGGCCGACAGATTACCCCCAAGGACCAGGTATGGGTCCGATTCGCCCCTTCGGCCTGACTACCGGAAACGGATATGAAACTATCTCGACTCATCCAAGCGCTGAACGACCCGGCTCCCCTGGCGATTGATCCTGAAATTTCAGGGCTGGCCTACGATTCACGTCGAGTATCGCCCGGCGCCCTCTTTTTCGCCCTGCGCGGTCTGGATGCCGATGGTCACCGGTTCATCCAAGAAGCCGTCCAAGCGGGGGCGTCAGCGGTGGTGCTGGAAGATCCTCTCCGCGCCCCCACCACAATCCCCTGGCTGGCGGTGGCCGATACCCGTCTGGCTCTGGCCCGGATAGCGGCGATTTTTTACGGCGATCCCACTGACGGTATACCCGCCATCGGCATCACCGGCACCAACGGCAAGACAACCACGACCTATCTGGTGGAGGCGATGCTGACTGCGGCGGGGCATCCCGCGGCGGTCATCGGCACCATAAACTACCGGCTGGGCGACTTCCAGCTGCCGGCGCCGCACACCACGCCGGAATCGGCGGAGCTACAGAAAATTATCCGGGTACTCGTGGATAAAGGAGCCAAAGCGGTGGTCATGGAGCTCTCTTCCCACGCCTTGGAACAACATCGCGCCGACGGCTGCCGCTTCGACGTGGGAATCTTCTCCAACCTGACCCCGGAGCACCTGGACTACCACCACGACATGGCCGCGTACCTGGCAAGCAAACGCCGGCTCTTCAGCGATCTCCTGATCCCGGACGACCAAAAACCGCTGCGCCGCGCCGTCATCAACAACGATGACCCGGCCGGCGCCGAACTGGCTGCGGCGTCAGCCTGCCCGGTCATCACCTACGGCATACGGAATCCCTCCCAGGTGACGGTACGAAATCCCGTCTGCTCGGTTGAGGGGATCTCCGGTCTGCTGATAACCCCAGCGGGAGAAGCCACCTTCCGGTCCCAGATGCTGGGGATGTTCAATCTCTACAACATCCTGGCGGCGGCGGCGGGGGGGATCGGAGCGGGACTCCCCCTGGACGCCATCGTCTCGGGAATTCAGAAGCACCGCCCGGTTCCGGGAAGAATGGAACGAGTCCCCAACCATCGCGGGGTAACCCTCCTGGTGGATTACGCCCATACCGGCGACGCCCTGGAAAACGTGCTGAAGACAATCAGCACCCTGGGAGGTGGGAGAATCATCACCATTTTCGGTTGCGGCGGCGATCGGGACCGGTCCAAACGCCCGGTCATGGCCGAAGTTGCGGGACGCTACAGCAATCTGACGATCATCACCTCCGACAACCCCCGAACCGAGGAACCGTCAGCCATTATCTCCCAGGTCCGGGCCGGAATTCTCCCCCTGGGCTTGCGGGAATTATCCGTCGACGATCTCAAGAAAACGTCCCCGGGCGCTCTCTCCACCCACGGGGAAAAAGGGTTCATCACCGTGGAAAGCCGACGCGACGCTATCAGGTTGGCGGTGAACGCCTCTTGTCCCGGAGACATTATCCTGCTGGCCGGCAAGGGACACGAAGATTATCAGATCATCGG
>CAIYUY010000238.1 GCA_903929485.1 uncultured Desulfuromonadales bacterium | reverse complement strand
TGTGAAGCGAGCGAACAATGGTATACAACCTGAACATTGAAGGCCAACTACCGGCGGAGTTCGTGGAGAAAAGGCCGAAGGCCGAGGGGAACTCCGGGCAAGCGACCGTGATCGACACGCAGGGGTCGAAAGCAGCGTCGAGCGCTTTGTCCAGAGTACGAGAAGCAGCGAAACGGGACTCGAAACTACAGTTTTCAAATTTGCTGAACCACGTAACCGTTGATCTATTGCGGCAATCCTACTTGGCGCTTAATCGCCAAGCGGCAACCGGAATAGACAATGTAACATGGCAGGAGTACGGTAAGGAACTTGAAAAGTGCCTTCCCGACCTTCATGACCGTGTGCAGAGTGAGCGCTACCAAGCCAAGCCAAGCAAGAGGATTTGGATACCCAAGTCAGACGGGCAACAGCGACCGATTGGTATAACGGCACTGGAAGACAAGATCGTCCAGCAGGCAGTGGCAACGATTCTCTGGGTCAAAGGGGTCAGGCTTTGGTTTGTTGAATTTGTCAAATATTCAACAAACCAAAGCCTGACCCTACCCCCCCTACCCCCCGGTGACCCTACCCCCCGGCATATTTCTGAAGATCTTACTCCGCTAGTTCCAACGGAACTACCTGACGATACGCTGTAATATGGGCAATAACAACCTGGGAAACTTCCCGTTGTTCATTAGAGGCTTTACTGGTATGGAGATTGGTGGGGTCATACCCTCAAGATCTCAAGATGTTCCCCGTGTTCGCTCAACTTGTCATCTTGAGGGTCTGACCCCACCGGTCTTTATAGCTTGACAGGGGCCTTTAAATGGGTGACCCCGCATCACGGGGGGCGCCGGGCAAGAGAGTCGATTTGAGCCTTGAAGAGTAGTTGGGAGAGGCGTTCAACGAAGTCGGATCACTCAAGGTCGTCAAGAAAAATCTCTCGTGTTCAACCCCACTAATCATTATATGCTGAAGCAGTCCGACGATATCGATACCCCCGAAAGCGGACGGTTTATTTTTATACATGCTATCTGGAGCAAATGTCGTTATACTGTCGACTTCACGGATTATGAATCCAATAATGCAGCCCATGAGGGAGAACAACATGGGAACGAAAGATCTTGCCATAGCACGCCACTTCAAGTCCCTGGTAGAACAAAAAATTGCTCCTCATGAAATCAGAATCTTCGGCTCACGCGCCCGAGGCACTGAGACGGAAGATTCCGATCTTGATATATTTATCTCTGTCAATAACTGTACGAGGGAGATAGAAAAATATATCAGCGACTGTGCTTGGGAAGCCGGGTTCCCGGAAGATGTACTCGTTGTACCGGTGGTTGTTGACCAGGAAAGACTTGTGCATGGCCCACTGAGAGATTCGGCTTTCATGTGTAATGTTTTTCGTGAAGGGATTTCCGTATGACAGGCAACCTTCGGGATTTGAGCGATTATCGCCTCTCCCAAGCAAGGGATACACTACGTAAGTGAACAAGTGAACTACGTCCCGCTCGGCTTACGCTCGGCTTAAAAAGAAAGGAGTGTTCCGTTACAACTTCCAGAACTTACCAACGTCCCTCCGGGCAGCTTGCGGAATGAATTGATGACGGAACTAGCGGGGAATTGCGGTCCAAGGTATGTAATACCGCTCCTTCTTGAATAATGAGTGGTAAATGCGTCCATTATTCAAGATGACTTGAATAATGCAACCACGAATTATACCTTGTTCAAAATATCTTGAATAGCGGGTGGCGCGTGAATCGAAGTGGAGCATATGTACAGCAGCAGACCGGCTACAAAGCCTTTATCCCCGATCCGCTCCTTCCCAATCCTCCGGTAAAAATCGAAGGTGAATTACAAAACCTTCTTTCCAAAGCGGATATGTCTCTGGCTCGTCTTGACGGGCTGTTCGAGTTTGAGAGCGGGAAGAAGCCGGATAACGTTAACGATGTTGACGAAGTTGTTAATTTCATCAAGGCATTGTTGGAGAAACGCATGATCGCATGAACGTCCCCCTGCCCTCCGTCCCCCTGCCCTCGTCCCCCTGCCCCCCGTCCCCCAACTTCGGTCCCTTCAGCGGCGCCCGATCTCGACATCTAAAACGCCTCGAACTGACAGCCAGGATCGTCATAATTATTCATTGCCGGCGCATGGCTCCCAAACTCTTTGGGTAGAATCCCGGGCTTGGCGTAGCTGATGCTCTTTTGGTCCGACGCCTTGGGGAGCACCCCGGCGGTCCGGGCTATTCCCCGGAAAGGAAGAGGAACCACGGCATCGTTGACCATGAAGAAGGACACTGCCCCCTTGAGTTGCTCCGCCTGGGAGGAGAGTTCCTGGGCGGTGGCGGCCATCTCCTCGGCGGCGGAGGCATTTTGCTGGATCACTTGATCCAGCTGTTGGATCGCTTTATTAATCTGTCCGGCCCCGGAGTCTTGTTCCTTGCCGGAGGCGCTGATCTCCTGCACTAGCTCCGCAGTCTTCCGTATATCCGGGAGAATCCGAGACAGCATCTCCCCGGCCCGCTCCGCTACAGCCACGCTGGAGGCGGAAAGTTCGGAGATCTCCCTGGCGGCCTGCTGGCTCCGTTCTGCCAGCTTGCGCACCTCGGAGGCGACCACGGCGAACCCCTTGCCGTGCGCTCCCGCCCGGGCCGCCTCGATGGCGGCGTTTAAGGCCAGCATGTTGGTTTGCCGGGCAATCTCTTCGATGATGGTGATCTTGCCGGCGATTTGCCGCATGGCGAAAACGGTCTTGGCCACCGCCTCCGCACCCGCCTTGGCGTCCTCGGCGGACTTGACGGCAATCTTTTCGGTCTGCTGAGTGTTGTCGGCGTTCTGCCGGATGTTGGCGGTCATCTCTTCCATGGAAGAAGAGGCCTCCTCGGCGGCGGCGGCCTGTTCAGATGCCGCCTGGGAAAGAGTCTCGGCCCCGGAGCTCAACTCCAGGGAACCGGCGGCCACGCTGTCAGCTGCTCCTTTTACCTCGCTGATCACGGAGGTGAGCTGCCGGACCATGGTGATAAGAGCCTTCATCAGCTCGTCCTTGTCGGAACGTTCCTTGAGATCCACCATCAGGTTCCCCTGGGCCACCTGGCGGGCGCCGACGGTGATCCGGTTCAGCGCGTCGATGAGGACATTGAGGTTGATCTTAATCTCATTGAAGTCGCCGTTGTAGTTGTCGGTGATCTGAGCGGGGATGTCCCCCTTGGATATCCGGTCCACGTACTCGGCGGCAACATTCAGGGGGCCGATGACGGAGTCCAGGGTCTCGTTGACGCCGTCCATGATTTTACGGAAATCACCCTGATGCCTTGTGGCGTCGGCCCTCGTGGCCAGCTCGCCGGCCACGGCGGCCCGGACCAGGGCTCCGGAGTCGGCCACCAGGAGGTTGACGGCGTCAATGCAACTATTGAGGTTGAGCTTGATCTCGTTAAAGTCACCGTTGTAGCTGTCGGTGATTCGGGGGGGGATCTCCCCCTTGGAGATTCGGTCCAGATACTCGGCGGCGACGTTCAGGGGGCCGATGACGGCGTCCAGGGTCTCGTTGAATCCGGTAACGATCTTTTTGAACTCCCCCTGATGCGCGGAGACATCAACCCGTGTCGACAGTTTTCCCGCCACCGTCGCCTGGGAGAGCTTCTCTGCGTCGGTGATAAGAGCAGTGATGGATTCCACCATGATCGCCATGGCGCGTTGCAGCATGCCGGTTTCATCCCGGGCCGTGCCATCCAGCAGCACATTGGTGTCACCCGCAGCAATTTTTGTGGCCGCCTCGACGCAGGCTGAAACCGGCAGGATAATACTCCGGGTTATCACCCAGGCGATGACGACGACCAGGAGGGCTGCCGCAATCAGGAGCGACATGACGGTCTTGAATCCCGCCAGATACGTATCCTGTGTGCGTTTCCCCACCTTTTCCATTTCACTATCCTGGTAATTGCTCATGATCGACAATGCATCCCTGTAGTCACTCTCGACCTTGTGCAGCGGACCGAACAACAGAGTGACTGCGTCACTTTTTTTGCCGTCATTGAGCAGCACCAGAGTGATCTGCTGCTGCTCATGGTATGCGGCGCGGGCAGCGACCACCTTCTTCAGCAGCTCTTTCCCTTTCTCGCTACGAACTGTTTTGGCCAATTCATCAAGACTCCTGGTGACGGTCTCCGCGGCCTTGCCGACCCTCTCCCGCTCCTTCACGTAGATCGAGGGATCGGAGGTGAGAGCCATGTTTCGTAGCGCTTGGGCTACGGTACTGATCTGCAATTCCACGTCGTTGAGTTTCTGGCTCTTGGGCCACTTGTCCTTGATCAGCAGTTCGACTTCATCGTCCATGGTTTTCATCCGGTTGACGGCAACGGCGCCCACCCCGATCATGAATGCCAGTACCACTATGTACCCCAACGTCAGTCGTGCGCCGATTTTCATATTTTTAAGCATGGTCTTTCCTCCGTGAGAGCATTTCATCCTATTCTTGTAGGGGTAGGACAGATCGGACTGAAGCCGCTGATGTTAAGTATCACGTTCAACTCGGCAGGCAGCGCTGTCCCGTGCGGGACAGAAGCGCCAAGGAAGGGGGTTAATGACATGTAGGTAAGCGAAAATCGTGCCGGATACGCGATGCTAAGTATTTTAACCTGTTGCGAGAAATGGACGACGCAAGACTGTCCCTGACGGGACAGAGTGTCCCCTGGGGGACAATTGAGTATTGGAACTTTGCCGGCAGAGAAGTGGTTGGAACGTAAGTTGCGGAGGAGTTGCTGAAGAGCACGGGGGCCAAAGGGGACCTGGCGAAAGCGCCGGTAAAAGTCGGCGAAGAGTAACGTGAGCCTGGGGTCACTCACCTATTTAAAGGCCCCTGTCAAGCTACAAAAACAACCCCTCGACACGATTTTGATCTCTTTGTAGCGGTCAGTTACCATCACCCTTGCCCATGGCCCACCCGCGACTTTGCAATTGACGGGATGAATAATATTCCCTACACTCAGTTTCGCTGCACACAGCTCCGCGCACCGGTAAACAGACGTGGGTGGCCGCCCTGGAGAAGGAGGCGTGACGGATGAAACTAATTTCTTTCGGTTAACATCATGAGCAACCTTCTGCTCCTCATCATCTGCTTTTCGGCCGGAATCATTCTCCGAAAAACCGGACGGTTTCCGGAGAGCACACCGGCAGCTCTCAACGGTTTCATTATCCACGTTTCTCTCCCGGCGCTGGCCATCCTGCATGTTCATCGCCTCACCCTGGATCTCTCCCTGGGGTACGCGGCGGGAATGGCCTGGCTCCTTTTCGGATCAGGGGTTCTCTTCTTTCGCACCGTGGGTCGGCTTGCCCGGTTATCACGGGAGACGGTGGGAGCGCTCATGCTGGTGGGGGGATTGGGGAATACCTCCTTCGTGGGGCTTCCTCTCATCGAGGCGTACTACGGACGGGAGTTTCTGGGGGTGGGGATAGTCGCCGACATGTGCGGCTCGTTTCTGGTCCTCTCCACCCTGGGGGTCATGACGGCAGTCTCGTTCTCCTCGGGTGATCTTCCTTTTCGACTGATGGTGCGAAAGATTCTCTTCTTCCCCCCCTTTCAGGCGCTCCTCCTGGCTCTGCTCCTTCGAGCCGTACCGTTTCCCGCTGAACTGAACATGGTGTTGCAGAGGCTTGGGGACACCCTGACCCCCCTGGCTCTCGTTTCGGTGGGGTTTCAACTCCGCCTGGGAGCCCTCCGGGGTGAACTCACCCCCCTTGCCATCGGTCTCCTTTACAAGCTGCTCATCGGCCCGGCGTTCATCTATCTCCTGTATGTTGTCATCTCCGGCGGCAGCGGCCCGGTCATGAGAGTCACCATCTTCGAGGCTGCCATGGCCCCCATGATCTCGGCGGGAATCGTTGCCGTGGACCACCGGCTCAATCCCCCGTTGGTTACGCTGATGATCGGCTTGGGAATCCCCCTCTCGTTCCTGACACTGTCGGCTTGGTGGTGGCTGTTGAAGTGGGTCTGAGCAGGGAGAGGTCGATGGGGTAAACAGCGTGAATAGTGCGACAACTTCCTTGACAATAACCGTAACCGACGCGTATAAGGCAGTAGTGAAGGGAGATCGCCTCGACAGTGCAAAAAACGCTTGATCCCACTGATTGGCCCGGCTTGCGCGCCCAGGCTCACCGGATGCTGGACGACATGCTGGAGTACACAGAGCATCTGCGGGAACGTCCGGTCTGGCAGCCGATTCCCCAGGAGGTTCGTGATACCTTCAGCGAAGCTCTTCCGCGGCTCCCCTGCGATCTGGCTATAGTCCATGACCGTTTCATGCGTCACATCCTCCCCTATGCGGTGGGTAACGCTCATCCGGGATTCATGGGGTGGGTGCATGGGGGGGGAACGCCGGTGGGAATGCTGGCCGAGATGCTGGCCGCCGGGCTGAATGCGAACCTTGGCGGTCGTGACCAGATACCGGTGGAGGTTGAGCGTCAGGTCGCCCGTTGGATGCGTGATCTGTTCGGTTTTCCCCCCTGTAGCAGCGGCCTCTTCGTAACCGGAACTTCCATGGCGAATTTCATCGCGCTGCTGATCGCGCGCACCGCCACCTTGGGGGTTCAAGTGCGCCGCGGCGGCATTGGCGGACATCGTCTGGTGGCCTATACCTCCGCCGGAGCCCATGGTTGTATCGCACAGGCCATGGAGCTTTCCGGCATGGGAAGCGACGGTTTGCGCGTCATTCCCATGGATAAATTATTCCGGATGGATACCCTTCTCCTGGAGGAGGCGATAATCGCCGACAGAAACGCCGGGTTGACCCCCTTCTTCATTGCCGCCACTGCCGGCACGGTTAACGTGGGGGCCATTGACGATTTGTCCGCCATCGCCCAAATCGCCAAGCGTCTGGGGCTCTGGTTCCATGTGGATGGCGCCTACGGGGCGCTGGCGATGCTTGCGCCGGAGATCGCCCCGCGCTTGGCTGGAATTCAGTTAGCCGATTCCATCGCCTTCGATTTTCATAAGTGGGGTCAGGTCCCCTACGATGCCGGATTCATTCTTGTCAGGGACGGAGGGTTGCAGCAGGATACCTTTGCCTCGCCGGCGGCTTACTTGCAACGGGAAACGCGAGGTCTTGCCGCCGGCTCCCCTTGGCCGTGCGATCTGGGACCCGACCTCTCCCGGGGGTTTCGGGCGCTGAAGGCCTGGTTCACCATCCAGGTTTATGGCGCGGATAAGTTGGGGGAGGTTATTGCAGGAACCTGCGCCCTGGCCCGCTACCTGCAACAGCAGATTCATGATGAGTCAAGGCTGGAGCTCCTGGCGCCGGTTTCACTGAATATCGTCTGCTTTCGCTACTGCTCCGGCGATGGTCTGAACTTGGACGAGATAAACGGAGCAATCGTCGTGGCGCTCCACGAATCGGGCATCGTCGCCCCCTCCACCACAACCGTCAACGGTTGCCTGGCCATTCGCGCCGCAATCGTCAATCATCGCACGACAAAGGCCGATATGGACGCCTTACTCAGGGAGACCCTGTTGCTGGGATACGGACTTACAAAAAAAACGCGCGAGGCAGCCATATGAATCCGGATACTCTTTCCGTGAGCAGCAACGGCAAATGTCAGGAGCGACTCATCGGCCTGCCGGCGCTCATGAAAATGGCGGTGAGCGACCAGGATTTGACACCGGTGGGCGCCGCCCTGCTGGAGCGGGCCCGGCTGGATGTCAACGACGCCAACGCCTTGATGGATCTCTCCACGGTACTGCAGTTACGTGGCGAGCGCGACGTGGCCCTTGCCGTTCAGGGAGAAGCGTTGAAGATGCAGCGGATTTACCGTTACGGCGGCGACGGTGAAGTCGGCATTCGAGTCCTGGTGATTATGGGTCCGGGAGATCTCATGGCGAATATGCCCATCGAGTTCCTTGTGGAAGGGTCCGACGTGGCGCTTTTTCTCCTGTATATTGAACAGGGTGAGGAGTTGCCGCCGGAACTCCCCCCTCACGATCTGCTCTTTGTGGCGCTGGCCGAATCGGACCGGAACCACCAGCTCCTCCAACAACTTCAGTCCCAACTGCAAGGGTGGTCACGGCCGGTGATCAATGCTCCTCACCGGATCATTCACCTCTCACGGGATGGCGCCTCTGCCCTGCTCCAAGGGTTACCGGGGGTGCTCATGCCGCTCACCGTCAGGATGAATCGCCGCGAACTGGAGCGTCTCGGCGGGGGCGAACTCCCCATCACACATATTCTGGCCGATGGCCGGTTTCCAGTCATCCTGCGGCCGGTGGATTCTCATGCGGGGCATGGCCTGGCCAAGGTGGATGACTCGACGGGGGTGCTGGAGTATCTCTCCGCGGCGCCGGAGGAGGAATTCTACATCTCCCGTTTCGTGGATTATAGCAGCCGGGATGGGATGTTTCGCAAATGCAGGGTTGCCCTCATTCAGGGGCGTTCCTACGTCGGCCATATGGCGGTATCGGCCCGCTGGATGGTGCATTATCTCAATGCCGACATGTTGGAAAACGCCGCCAATCGGGACGAAGAAGAGCGTTTCATGGCCGGTTTTGACGAAGAATTCGCACGTCGTCACGCCCGGGCGTTTCAGGCTATCACCGATACCGTTGGCCTTGACTATCTGGGGATCGACTGCGCCGAAACGGCGGAGGGGGATCTGCTCATCTTCGAGATCGACAACAGCATGGTCGTGCACGCCATGGATCCGGTGGAGCTGTTTCCTTACAAGCAGCCGGCAATGCGCAAGTTATTTGGGGCCTTTCGGCAGCTCCTGGTGAGCCGGATGAACGGAGGTCGCCAATGATCGCGGGCGACAGCGTTACCAGGCGGAGAGGGGCCGGAGCAGAGTCGTGGCGAAAGTGATATCTCGATCCCCTTTGGCGAATACGGAGGAGCTTCTGTTGATGGGGGGGGACTCACGTATCTCTCTGGACCCGTTGCTGGGGAGAAACAGGTATGCCTGCTGTCCGCGCCCCGAGCCGGAGATCGCCGCATTCGGCTCGTCCACTGCAAGCTCGATTTCGGTCGCCGGGTTCCAGGCGGCGGATCGGCTTCGTTGTCGTATTGAGGTGGAACTGGGCTGCAGGGGGGCGTCGGCCGTTTACGCCCATGAGTTAAGCCGAGTCAGGAGGGAACTGGTTCAGTTGTGCGGGCTGGCGGATCTGGCCGGTTTGGAAAGTGTATTTTCCTCGTCCGGTACCGACGCTCACCTCATCGCCACGCAACTGGTGGCGGAAGGTGGGGAGTCGCCCCTTTTGGTTATCATGATGGAGGGGGATGAAACCGGTAAAGGGGTTCCCGCTGCCTTGAACGGGCGCCATTTCAGCAGCCGTTCCGCGCTGGGCTTGACGTTTCTCGAGGGGGCGCCCCTGGCCGGAGCCAAGACGGTGGAAGTCGCGCCGGTACCCTTGCGTTCCGGAGACGGAACCCCGCGCCTGGCGGACGCCATCCACCGGGACGTGGACTCTCTGACATCCCTTGCGGTGAAACAGGGACAGCGGGTACTGCTGATCCTGCTGGATCAATCCAAAACGGGTCTGATCGCGCCGTCTCCGGCCTTTGCCGAAGCATTGCGCCACCGTTTCCCCGACAGGGTGGATCTGCTGGTGGATGGGTGTCAATTTCGCCTGGCTCCATCCACGTTAAGAGGTTACCTGGAGAAGGGGTTCATGGTGGCGTTGACCGGCTCCAAATTTCTCACCGGTCCGGCATTTTCCGGGCTCCTGTTCATCCCCAGCGGGCTGACCCACAGGCTGAGCCGTTGCCGACTTCCCGGCGCGCTCTCCGCGTATTCGGCGCGGGCCGATTGGCCGGGGAGCTGGGCGGCAACCGCCGTATTGGATGATGTCGCCAATTTTGGTCTGTTGCTCCGTTGGGAGGCGGCGCTGGCCGAGTTGCGCGCATTCAGCATCCTCTCTCAGGTGGAAATTCGGGGTTTTCTCGAAGAATTCGCGCGGGGAGTACAGGGGCGTCTGGCCGACGATCCGCTTTTTGATCCCTTGCCGGCGCCGGGTCTGGAGCGAGGGTCAGTGGGCGACCCGGCGAGCTGGGACAGTGTCCCGACTGTTTTCCCCTTTTTGCTCCGTCGGCCCGGGCGGGGAAATCTCAGGGGAGCGCTGTTGAACGGCGACGAGACTTCGGAAATCTATCGACTGCTGCAACGCGACCTCTCCGGCTCCGGTGTTGCTCCGTTGACCTCGGGTGGGATGGACGCAGCGGTTTTGCGCTGTCAATTGGGGCAACCGGCCGCGTGCGGGACGCGTGACGGTATCGCACTGAGCGCCCTGCGGATTTGCGCGAGTTCCCGCTTGGTGGTGGAAGCCGTGGCGACAGGAGATTCAGCAGGTATTCTTCGCAGGGTTACCGCGGCTCTGGACAAAACGGCATGGCTGCTCTCCACCACTTAAGATGATACCGTAGAGACGCAACTTTTAGCGTTACATGGAGTGTCTCTACTTCCCTCCTCATTTTCCGTCTGAATCTCCCAGCAGTTTCAGCACCTCCACGAAGCGTAACCGCTTCATCGCCTCGGCCATGGTTTTGCTCTTCTCCACGCCATGGATGCCAATCAGCGCGGGTTCCAGTTCGGTAAAGAGTTCCAACGATGTCAGATCGTTAAAGCAGAGTGCGCGACGCAGGGCAGTCATTCGCTCCTGATCCAGGGGGGGGGCTTCATGGGGGGGGGGGGCCTCGCGGTTTTGCAGCCAAGGGGCGCCGCCTTCAATGATGTCGGCAAGCTGCATGGTGAACTGTTCCAACAGGGGCTCCAGATCGCCGCAGCCTGCGACGATGGCCTGTTCCAGTAGTTGGGCGCTCCCCATCAGCTTCAGCGCTCCCAGATTGCCCGCGGTTCCACGCAGGGTGTGCAGTCGCCAGGAGGCGGCGGCACGATCTTCCCGCTGCAGATCTGCTGAGATCCGCTCCGCCGCGTCACCGAATCTTGTGGAGAAAAGCTCAAGCAGTTCCAGGAAGAACTGACGGTCGTTGCCGAACATGACGGTCACTCGACCGGTGTCGATGCCGGGAATGCGGGGAATGTTCGATGACGGATCCTGTTGTGCGCCGTTGTCCGCCGGACTTTGCACCTCCGTCTCGGCGGGGCGGCTCGGCCGGCTGAGAAGGAGAGTGACCATCTCTTCCAGGTCAACCGGTTTGGGGAGAAAGCCGTTGACGCCGGCATCCAGCGCCTTCTGTCGCTCTTCGGGCAGGACGCCGGCGGTGACGGCAATGACAGGGAGTTCGGTCAGCCCAAGATCTTGACGAATGGCGCGGGTAGCGGTGAGACCATCCATGACCGGCATCTGTATGTCCATGAGCACGGCGTCAAAACATTCCGCTCGGAGCTGCGTGAGCGCCTGCAAGCCATCATTCGCCCGGGTGACTTCGGCCCCTTCCCGCTTCAGCGCCCGGGCGAGGAGCTCCCGGTTGATGCCGTTATCATCCACCACCAGTATTCGTTGCCCCGACAGGCGCTGCCCGGCGGCGGAAAGTTCCTTGGGCGTAGGGAGCGGTCGTGACGTCCCCTCCGAAGCTTGCCCGAAGGGGAGCTCGAACCAGAAGGTGCTGCCGACCCCTTCCACGCTCTCCACGCCGATGGTCCCCTCCATGAGGTCCACCAGCCGTTTGCAGATGGAGAGCCCCAACCCGGTACCGCCGAAGCGTCGGGAGATACTGTTGTCGGCCTGACTGAACGGTTGGAACAGGAGCGCCAGGGTGTCAGGGGCAATCCCTACTCCGTTGTCGCTGACCTGGAAGCGGAGCCTCGTGGTCATCCCGGTACTCTTCACCGGCTTGATCAGGAGAGTGATCTCCCCCTGCTCGGCGAACTTGATGGCGTTACCCATGAGGTTGAGGAGGATCTGTTCCAGCCGGAGAGAATCGCCCAAGAGAGATTGGGCAACGGCGGCGGTGACGTTGATCTTCAAGGTGAGCCCCTTGTCGCGGGCCGCACTCCCCAGCAGGGAGTCAAGCTGGTTCAGGAGCGGCTGCAATGCGAAGGGGCGAAGTTCGATGCGCAACTGGCCGGCCTCGATCTTGGAATAGTCCAGAATGTCGTTGAGTATCCCCATCAGGGAGCGTCCGGCGGTGCGGATCTGCCCTACCATCTCCCCTTGGTCGGGGGAAAGCGGCTCTTTTTCCAATAGTTGCGCCATCCCCATGACGGCGTTCATGGGGGTGCGGATCTCGTGGCTCATATTGGCCAGGAAATCACTCTTGGCCAGGTTGGCCGCTTCCGCCGCCGCCTTGGCCCGGGCCAACTCCTCCTCGACCAACTTCAGGTCGGTAATGTCCCGGTCTATCCCCCGGTACCCCAGCAGGTTTCCCTGTTGGTCCATAATCGGGATGCCGTTGGTGAGCAGGTGGCGGACCGTGCCGTCCTTGTGCCGACAGGGAGTGGCAAAGTTGCGGAAAGGCTCCTTCCCCGCGGCGATCTCCAGGTACTTTTGCCGGATTCGCACCGCTGCGTCACCGGTCGTCATGAGGTCGAAGGGACTCTTGCCGAGGATTTCATCAACGGTGTAGCCGAGAATCTGTTCCACGCTCCGGGAAGCATAGGTATAGCGCCCCTTCTCGTTAATCTCCCATACCCAATCCGCCGAGGCGATGACCACGTCTTGAAAACGCTGTTCGCTATCCTTTAGCGATTCCATGATCTGTTTCCGCTGGGTGATGTCGCGGACGATCTTGGAGGCGCCGATGATTTTTCCCGCGCCGTCTTTTATGGGGGATACGGTGAGCGACACAGTGATTCGCTGGCCATCCTTTGCCAGTCGCACCGTCTCAAAATGTTCGATGGGCTCGTTTGTCTCAAGTCGTTGCTGGATATGATTCTCTTCGTGATGGAGTTCCGGCGGGAGGAGCATGGTTATGGGGCGGCCTGAAACTTCCTCGGCCCGGTAGCCGAACAGCCTCTGGGCGCCTGCGTTCCAGCTTTGAATGATCCCGTTCAGATCCTTGGTGACGATGGCGTCGTCAGTGGATTCCACCAGCGCCGCCAGCCAAGCGCGCCCTTCTTCAGCCTGTTTTCGTTCGGTGATGTCGGCGCAGGCGCCGACCCACTGGCTCACCCTGCCGTCATCTCCGATCACGGGGACGCCGCGGGTCAACATGTAGCGATAGACGCCGTCGTGACGCAAGATACGGTGCTCCACTTCGTAGATGCTCCCCGTTTGCTGGGCGTGGTTCATTGCCCACCCCGTCCGCTCCAGGTCGTCCTTGTGCAGCGCCCGGAGCCAGCCGAATCCCTGTATCTCCTCGTGACTGAGTCCCGTGAATGCCTCCCAGGAAGGGACCGGTTTCGTCGCCCGCCCCTTGGCGTCCGTGACCCAGACCATCTGGGAGGTGGCGGAGACCAGCGACCGAAATTTCATCTCTTCGGTGCGCAGGTTCTCTTCGGACAGTTTTCGTCCGGTTATGTCATGGGCGTAGCCGTGCCAAAGGCAGCCGCCGTTGGCTTCGCGTTGCGGGATGGAGTGGCAGTCCAACCAGATGGTCCCCTTGCCAGGGTGCAGATAGCGAAATTCCCGACGCCAGGGGGTCAGGTCGCGAGCCGAGGTGAGGAACGAATCAAGATTATCTTGGATGTCATCGGGATGAGTCCTCTCCAGCAGAGGGGCGGCGTCTTGCCGGACCAGTTCGCCGGAGAAACCATAGAGCGCTTGAAAGCCGTTGCTTGCATAAGGAAAGCAGAAGGAACCATCCGGGCGCATCAGAAAAGAGTAGATTACTCCCGGGACGGTGAGAGCGATACGCTCAAACTGCTCTTGAAGCCTGACCCGTTTTTGAGATGCCTCCTCGGCGGCGATGAATTCCAGTGCGTAACCGATGTCTTCCGCGATGTCCACCAGGAGCTTTTCGGCATCGAGAGAAAAAAAGCCGATTTCGCCGGAATAGAGGGTGAGACCGGCGACGGCGCCGGAGGGGAGGCGAACCGGGAAACAGGCGGAGTCTACATAACCCTGGCTGTCTCCGAAGGTCGCCTCGGGAACGACCCACCCTTGGCGGTCGGCAACGCCGAACCGTGCCATGCGAAATTCTCCCACCTCCACCAGGATTCGACAAATGTCTTGAATCAGCTTTTCTCGTCCCGGCTTGGAGGTAATTGCCCGGTTGACGGAGCTGAGGACCGTGAAGAGGCGCTTGGTGTGGTACAGATGACGGCTCTGTTCCTCGAGAGTGACAGGTCGAGAATCACCGGAGTCGGTATACATGAGAAATTCTCCCTCCAGGGGTGGATGTTTTCCTCCCCCTGGAAGCTCATTATACACAAATCGGTGGAGAATATCACTCATTGAGTAACCGGCAGGTCAGGGAATCTCGATGACCACCTTTCCCATATGGGCGCCGCTTTCCAGATAGCGGAGCGCCTCCCTTGCCTCGCCGAAGGGGAAGAGAGTGTCGATGACCGGCTTGATTCCATGCAGAGAAATCGTCCGGTTCATCTCCTGGAACATCTCCCGCGATCCCACGTAGATTCCATGGATGGAGACCCCCTTCATCACCGCCGGGAAGGGGTTCATCTCCCCCCGCTGGCCGGTGAGGACCCCGATGAGGCTGATCTGCCCCCCCATCCGGCAGGCCTTGATGGACTGGAGCAGAGTGCCGGCGCCCCCCACCTCGATGACGATATCCACTCCGGTTCCGCCTGTCAGTTTCAGCGCCTGTTTTTCCCAGTCGGGGAACGTTTTGTAGTTGATAACCTCGGAGGCCCCCAGCTCCCGGAGTCGCTCCTCCTTGGCGCTGCTCCCCGTGGTGGCGATGACCCGGGCGCCGGC
>CAIYUY010000237.1 GCA_903929485.1 uncultured Desulfuromonadales bacterium | reverse complement strand
TCCCAACTCCTCCTCCTTGATCATCGTCTCCGGATCGATCTCGAACCCGATGAGGGCGATGACGAAGGCGAACAGCTTCGTCGCCGTGGGGGGATCTATCCACCCTTGACTGGCCCCCACCACGATGGCCGCCGTGATCTGCTGCACCGCGCTGGAAATCTTCGTCAGATCCCGGTTACTCGCCTCCGGCGTCTGCACCGCGAAACTGAACGCCTCGTCTTCCGGAACGTTCAGATACCGGGCGTCCATGGCCGATTGCACGACATAGGTGAAGATCGTCTCGACAATGTACTTCACCAGGTTCTGCCGACTCCCGATGAGCGCCATGATCGGCTCGTTACTCTCCGAAGCCGTGGCCCGGTTCACATTCCCGCCGCCGCCGTACCAATGCTCGGGGAAACTTTTGTTCCCCAGGATATGATTACGAAACACTCCCGCCGCTTCCTTCAACTCCATGGCCGCCAGATTGGGCGCCACCGCGTCCCACTTCGTTTTCTCGTTGTGAACCCGGATCTCCCCTTCACCCTTCACGGCGTAGTCATTCGCGGCCTTCTTGCAGGCGGCCTCGTCGGCCCCGTCCATGGTCACATCCCAGATAAACGAATTCTGCCGCCTGGCCTTATCCGCGAAGTTGAAGACAAACTCTTCATATTCGGCCAGCCAGTCGGCGATGACGAACAGGTCAGACGTGCCGTAAGGATCGTTGCTCACCCGGTTGATGGCGAACAGGAAGCACTCCCCGTCGGTATACCCTTCCCGCAACTGTCGGGCCTGCTCCGACACCACCGTATCCGTCTCCCCGGTCAGGATCGTCTTCAAGAATCGGGATGAAACGCCGGAATCCCCCACGCCGTACCCCGGCCCGATCTCCACCCCGATGAGCACCTCGGCGTTTTGCGGGTCGGCGAAGATCTGGACAATCTGCGCCGGGTCCACCATCCCCAGCCGGACCCGCCCCGTCTGATCCGCCTTGAACACCGGCCAGCACTGCACCCCGAAGAGAAACAGTTCCCGCACCTTCTGCTCCAGCTTGATATCCATCCGGTTCACCGGGTCATACCAGAAGTCGTTCAGCAGCGCGTCAACCTCTTCATTATCCGCCGACCAGGTAAACCCCTTGCCGGCCACGAAGGAAGTCAGCGTCTCGATGATCCAGTTCCCCAGGGGATTGGTTTTCCAGAGCCAATAACAGATCTCCACCTGGCGTGACCATTGGGCGATGGGAAGCTCCCGATTGGAGACACCCGACAACCGTCGCCATCCCGCCTCGGTCAGATCCTCCCCAGCCATAGCCGCCTTGAGCGTGACCTGTTGCGCCGGAGTAGCCGCCGAACCGAACAGCCGTTGTGTCTTTTGTCTCAAAAAGGATTTGATGCCCAAGGTTCGCTCCGCTCACAGGTTCTAGGTTCTAGGTTCAAGGTTTGATCCGTATCCTCGTAGGGGCACGGCATGCCGTGCCCTTACGGATTCAACCTCGCCCATTCCTCTTCAATCCTCTTACAGGCAATCTCAAAATTGTCAGGACAAAGCTCCATCCCGATAAAGCGCCGTCCCGTTCGGAGGCAAGCCACCCCCGTCGTCCCCGAACCGGCATAAGGATCAAGAACATTACTGCCGAGTTTTACCCGGCAATGCTCAAAGAGCCATGCCATCAACTCCACCGGCTTCTCCGAAACATGCAGCCGATTGCCGGTAGCTCCCTGACGAACACATCCCTGCCAGACCCACCTAAAAATTGACCGTGCATTCTTACGATTGGTCCAGATGAATTCGGCATCACAAAAATTTGAAGCCGCCCCGCCTCCACATGACTTGTCAAAACAAATAAATCTGCCCGTTTCGGGTAGGCGGGTTTTATAGTGATCCGCTCCGCAGAGCGCGACGGGTATGCTATGGCTTGAGGTAATCTCAAAAAAGCTAAGCAGCGGCCGAGGGTCATAGGGAACGTCGTCGTTCAAGATTGGCTTACAGTGGGTTTTTTGGGTCAGACCATGCCCCCCCCCCACTATGCACAAAATTAATCCCATACGGCGGGTCACAGATCACCGCATTAATAGAGCCTTTGGGCAGGGTGGGGATGATATCCAGACAATCCCCCCGATACATTACCGCCTGACCTCCGGCTAAAACTCGCTTTTCAAAAGAACTTTTCACCATTCACCGCCTCGCGAATAATCGCCCAAACTTCCCCACTCGCCCCAACAACGACGCCGTCCGCTCTCGCGACTCCCCTTCGTTGTCGGGCTTGGCGCAGACCGCCGCCACCATGCCACCCTCCAGCAAACTCTTCAGCATCTCCAACCCATCCGGCCCGTCATCATGTCCCCCCTTACCCTTGGGACGATAATGAATGAGCTGCTTGATCAACTCCCCCATGCCGTACCGGCGAAACCGTATCCAGCCGTTCTTGATCCAGGGCTGCAGGGTGACTATTCGGAGATCCTTATCCGTGTTCGGCTTCACCGACTTCACGTTGATCGTCAGCCCCAGGGCATGAGCTTCCTTCTGAAAACTTTGACTAAAGAACTCCTGAAACTGGATCTCTTCCATGGCCAGC
>CAIYUY010000236.1 GCA_903929485.1 uncultured Desulfuromonadales bacterium | reverse complement strand
TCCCAACTCCTCCTCCTTGATCATCGTCTCCGGATCGATCTCGAACCCGATGAGGGCGATGACGAAGGCGAACAGCTTCGTCGCCGTGGGGGGATCTATCCACCCTTGACTGGCCCCCACCACGATGGCCGCCGTGATCTGTTGCACCGCGCTGGAGATCTTCGTCAGGTCCCGATTGCTCGTCTCCGGCTTCTGGATGGAGAAGGAGAACGCCTCTTCCTCCGGCACGTTCAGATACCGGGCATCCAAGGCGGATTGAATGACGTAGGTGAAGATCGTCTCCAGCATGTACTTCACCAGGTTCTGCCGGCTGTCGATGAGCGCCATGATCGGCTCGTTGCTCTCTCCCGCCGTGGCCCGGTTCACATCCCCGCCGCCGCCGTACCAATGCTCGGGAAAACTCTTGTTCCCCAGAATGTGATTCCGAAACACTCCGGCCGCTTCCTTCAGCTCCACCGCCGCCAGGTTGGGCGCCACCGCGTTCCACTTGGTTTTTTCATTGTGGACCCGCATCTCCCCTTCGCCCTTGACCATATAGTCATTGGCGGTTTTCAGACAGGCGGCCTCGTCGGCTCCCTGGATCTCCACATCCCAGATGAACGCATTCTGCCGACGCGCTTTATCGGCGAAGTTGAACACGAACTCCTCGTACTCGGCCAGCCAGTCGGCAATGACGAACAGATCCGAAGTACCGTAGGGATCATTGCTCACCCGGTTGATGGCGAACAGGAAGCACTCCCCGTCAGTGAACGTTTCACGCATGATTCGCGCATCCTGGGAAATAACCGTTTCCGTCTCCCCGATGAGGATGGTTCTCAAGTTGCGGGTTTCCGCCGTATGCAGACTCTGAATCTTCACCCCGATGAGCACCTCGGCGTTCTGCGGGTCGGCATAGATCGTGGAGATCTGCGCCGGGTCCACCATCCCCAGCCGGACCCGCCCCGTCTGCTCCGCCTTGAACACCGGCCAGCACTGCACGCCGAAGAGGAACAGTTCCCGCACCTTCTGCTCCAACTTGATATCCATCCGGTTGATGGCGTCGAACCAGAAATCATCCAGGATCTGTTTGACGTCCGAATTCTCCACCGAATAGGAAAACCCTTTCCCCGCCACGAAGTTGGTCAGCGTCTCGATGATCCAGTTCCCCAGGGGATTGGTTTTCCAGAGCCAATAGCAGATCTCCACCTGCCGCGACCAGGCGGCGATGGGAAGCTCCCGGTTGGATGCTCCGGAGAGCCGGCGCCACTGCAGATCCTCTTGCGGTCCGGAAGCCATGGCCGCCTGCAGCGACACCGTCTTGCTCGCCTCGATCTGTTTATCGATCTCCGCGCCGAACAGCCGTCGGGTTATGTACGAGGTAATGCTCAAGGTTCGCTCCGCTCACAGGTTCAGGGTTCAAGGTTCAAGGTTCAAGGTTCAAGGTTTGCTCCCTATCCCCGATATTGCCACGACTTACCTTTCCGCTTCCGTGCCGCTTCTGACCTTCGTTCGTTGCGATTTGTCGGAGGTGGCGTCCACATGATCAAATTATTGAAACCGCCCAAACGGAACAGAACCATTATTCACCCCTACGGTTTCGAAATAATCTGCTGAATTTCCCGTTTCGCCCCAACAGCGACGTCGTTCTCTCCCGCTGTTCCCCTTCATTGTCGGGTTTGGCGCAGACCGCCACCACCATCCCCCCCTCCAGCAAACTCTTCAGCATCTCCAGACCATCCGGACCGTCATCATGACCCCCCTTCCCCTTGGGACGATAATGGATCAACTGCTTGATCAACTCCCCCATGCCGTACCGCCGGAATCGTATCCAGCCGTTCTTGATCCAGGGTTGCAGGGTGACAATCCGGAGATCCTTATCCGTGTTCGGCTTCACCGACTTCACGTTGATGGTCAGCCCCAGGGCATGAGCTTCCTTCTGGAAACTCTGGGAAAAGAACTCCTGGAACTGAATCTCTTCCATGGCCAGCTCGTCAAAGGGGTCCCGCTGGTGATAGGTCAAAATGTCCGTCATGATCCGGTCAGGGTGGCGCTTCTCGATATCCGCCACATCCAGATACAGGATGCCATCCTTCAACCGTCCCCCCATGATGGCCGAAGGGTCGGCGTTCCGGCTCTTCTTCCCCAGGGAAGGGTCACACGATCCCCCGTGCTTCACCCCGGAGAGATCCACCTCATCCTCATCGTAATACTGAATCCACTCTTCCAGAAAGACCGCGTCTTCCGGGTTGATCGGCTCGTTCTGCTTCTCGCTCTCGAAGTAGGCCGGGCCGTCACTCACCCGCATTTTCATCAGGTAGTAATACGGCTCCATCTCCGGCCAGAGCACCTCTACCCCGGCAAGCATCTCTTCCTTGTGCGCCTCGAAGTAGCTGTCGGCGGCAACCTCCGCCGCTTCCTTCCCCACGGTCAGATCGGCATAGAGCCGTTCCCACTCTTCCCACCGCTTGAAGTCCCCCGACCACTTCATCACTGCCTTGAACTTCTGCCCCTTCCACCCCGGTTTCAGCAACAGCCGTGACAGCAGCGAGTCATAGTGAAGGATCGTCCCCACCACGATAAAGACCGTATCCGGCTGGCCGATCTTCATCAGCGCCTTGAAGAACCAGTTCTCCAGCTTCTTCCGCTGTTCCGGGCTCTCCACAGCCTCATCGTTCTCCAGATCGTCAACCACCACCAGGTCAGGACGACTGCTACCGTGACGTAAACCCCGTAGTTTCTGACCAGCCCCGGCCCCCTGGATCTTGACTCCGTTCCGGGTGATGATCTGATCCGCCGTCCACTTGGGACCCTCACCGCAGAGTTCGGGGAAATCCTGTTGCAGCCGCTCATTGGTCTCCAGTTCCAACTTGATGAAGGAAAGAAAACTCTCCGCCTGGCTTCGAGTCTCCGAAACGATCATGGTAAACTTGCGCTTGCGAAAAGCCGCCACCCAGAGGGGTAATCCGAATGTCCCCCAGGTGGACTTGGCGTTACCCCGGGGAGCGGCGTTGGCCTCCTTATCCCCCTGGCCGGCCTCCACCGCCGTCCGGATCATCTCCAGATACCGCCTGGAGAAGTACTGATGCAACCGGCTGGAAGGCTTATTGAAGTAGTGCGGGAAGTACGTTGTG
>CAIYUY010000235.1 GCA_903929485.1 uncultured Desulfuromonadales bacterium | reverse complement strand
CCCATCAAATTTTTCTCGGCCGCAAAATCATCAAACCAACCTTGAAAACGTCCCCTTTACACCCTCTCGTAACCCATTCGTAAATCATCGTCGCGGTCATTTATAGCATTTCTACCCTCTTCTTTATCCTCCCCCCCTTCATCATGGCTCATGTCCGTTGTTGTGGTTAATTAATATAAGGAGGTACACTCTCCCGCGTCGGCTGTCAATGGGAAAGGGGGTTCACGTTGCCATGATTCCCTTGACACGCTTCGTTGAAAGGAAGTAGCTTATGAACCTGCCTTCCGGAAGAAACAGGGGGATTGGTTCCACGGGCCGGGTCGGCCGCAGCCAGGGGGGAGGATAACCTATGAAAACCGGATCATCGCGAAAACTGATCACGTTTGACTGGGCCATGAAGCGTCTTCTCAGAAGTAAGGTGAACTTCGAAATTCTCGAGGGGTTCCTCAGCGAACTGCTCAAGGAAGATATCGTTATCCTGGAACTGCTGGAAAGTGAAAGCAACAAGGAAAACGTGAGCGATAAGTTCAACCGGGTCGATCTAAAGGTGAGAAGCAGCAGTGGGGAGATAATCATCATCGAAGTTCAGTATGAACGGGAATATGACTACCTGCAGCGGATGCTCTACGGCGCCTCCCGCGCCATAACGGAACATCAACGGGAAGGTGATCCGTTTTCCAACTTGGTGAAAGTCATCTCCGTCAACATTCTCTACTTCGATCTTGGGCATGGCAGCGACTACATCTATCGCGGTTACACCAGTTTTACCGGCATTCACGATAACGACCGTCTGCAACTCAGCAGCAGACAGCAAAAACTCTACGGCAAGGAGCAGATACATCACCTCTTCCCCGAATACTACCTGCTCAGGATCAATAATTTCAACGATATCGCCCTGACCCCCCTTGACGAGTGGATCTACTTTCTCAAGAACGAAGAGATCAAGGATGAATTCAAGGCTAAAGGGTTACAGCAGGCGAAAAAGAAACTCTCCCTGTTGAGCCTTCCGGAAAAAGAGCGTGCCGCATATGAGCGGTATCAGTACGAGCTGAGCTATCAGGCCAGCCTGATAGAGTCCAATTATGGGATCGGTCGCTTGGAAGGACGGGAGGAAGGTTTGAAAGAAGGGAAAGAAGAAGGTCTTGAGGAAGGGCTGAAAAAAGGGAAGGAGGCGGGACGGGAAGAGGGGGAGAAACTCAAAGCCCTTGATATCGCATCGAAAATGAAGCTGAAGGGTGTCGCGCTGGAAGATGTCATGGAAATAACCGGCTTGACGAGGGAGGAGTTGGGAAAAGAATGAAGGAGTACTCATGCGTTATTCGCCACTGTTGACTGATCTCTATGAGCTGACCATGCTGGCCGGATACCTTGAAGAGGGGATGACGGAGCAGCAGGCCCTCTTCGACCTCTTCTTTCGAACCAATCCCTATGAGGGAGGGTATGCTGTTTTCGCCGGGTTGGGGCCTGCCCTGGAATACCTGGAGAATCTTCGCTTTACCCCGGAGGAACTTGCCTATCTGGGAACTGTCGGCCTGTTCAAGCCTCGTTTTATCGATTACTTGCGTGACTTCCGGTTCCGGGGGAAGGTGACGGCGCCTCCCGAGGGGACGTTGGTTTTTGCCGGTGAACCTCTCCTCTCCGTGGAGGGGACTCTGGCCGAGGCCCAGTTTGTGGAGACGGCGCTCCTCACCATCATCAACTATCAGACCCTGGTGGCCACCAAGGCGGCGCGGATGGTCCATGCCGCCGCCGGGGGGAAGGTGGTTGAGTTCGGCCTCCGTCGGGCCCACGGACCCAACGGCGGACTCTCTTGCGCCAGGGCCGCCTGCGTGGGAGGGGTCAGGGGAAGCAGCAATGTCCTGGCGGGGATGGAGTACGGCATTCCCCTGCGCGGGACTCAGGCCCACAGCTGGATCATGGCGTTTCCCGACGAGCTGACCTCGTTTCGGGCTTACGCCGCGGCATTTCCCGACAGCTGCATCCTCCTGGTGGATACTTGGGATACCCTGAAAAGCGGCGTTCCCCATGCGATAATCGTGGCCGGTGAGCTCCGGGGGAGGGGGCGCCGGCTGCGGGGAATACGGATTGACTCGGGTGACCTGGTCTATCTTTCCCGGCAGGCGCGGCGGATGCTGGACGATGCCGGATTTCCTGAAGTTGAGATCGTGGGATCCAATGATCTGGATGAGTATCTCATTGATTCCATGAAAAACGAGGGGAGTTGCATCGACATCTATGGTGTCGGTACCCGTCTGGCAACCTGTTCCGGTCCGGGTGGAGGGGCGTTGGGGGGGGTGTACAAGCTGGCGGAGATGGAGGGGAGGCCGCTCTTGAAACGAAGCGACGACCCGGCCAAGTCGACCATTCCCGGCAGGAAAAAATTGCTCCGGGGAGTGACGGTGGAGGGGCGGTTTCTGCAGGATATCATCTGTCTGGAGGGGGAGGAGCCGCAAGTCGGCGACATCGTATACGATCCGATGAATCCGCTTCGGCAGGTGACACTTCCGGCAGGAGTACGCTGGATCGATCTGCGCGGGACAGTAATGGAGGAAGGGGTTCGTTGCGGGGGGAGTGAAACCCTGGACGTGATGGCCGACCGTTCCGGACGGGAGGTAACGCTCCTTCCGGAGGGGTGCGACCGGTTCGCCCATCCCCACAGGTACAAGGTTTCGGTGACGGCCCGTCTCAGCAGGTTGAGGGAGCAGCTTCTCGGCGAGCATAAGGCGGATTAACAGCTAACACAGTATTCACAAACGGTAAAAGAATGCAGGTTCGTTGTTTTTCTCTATTTTCTTTGCGTACTTTGCGTCCTTGCGGTTCAAAGTATCACGAAACTTTAGGCCGGACAGGGTAATGGCGCCGGTTTCGAGATTGCTTCGCTTCCCTCGCAATGACAGAATTTGCGAGTACCTGAAAATTGGTCCGATTATGTCCTGAAAATCCTGTATCTCACTGTTTACGCACTTTTTTTTTCTTCGTCCGGTCTCTTGTGACGGAGCAGGAGGATTCCATGGAACGAGACGCCGCGCTTTTGATCGTGGATCTGCAAAACGATTTTTGTCCTGAAGGGGCGCTTCATGTCCCCCAGGGGGACAAGGTGGTGGCGCCTCTCAACAGGGCCATTGACCGTTTCCGAGGGGAGGGGCTCCCTGTCCTGGCCAGCCGTGATTGGCACCCGGCAGTTACACGCCACTTCCGAGAGGAGGGGGGGATCTGGCCTCGTCACTGTGTTCGCCATACGCCGGGCGCCCTCTTTCATCCCGGGCTCCGGCTACCCCCCGACGCCGTGATTATCTCCAAGGGAACCGACCCTGATCGGGACAGTTACTCGGCTTTCGACGGGACGACGGGTGACGGACTCCTGCTGGAAGAGTTCCTGGAGATGAAAGGGGTCAACCGTCTCTACATCGGCGGCTTGGCCACCGATTACTGCGTCAAGGCCACTGCCCTGGAGGGGCTTCTCTTGGGAAGGAAGGTCACGATACTTATGGACGCCGTCGCCGGGGTTGAGCTGGAACCGGGGGACTCAGACCGGGCTCTGGAGGCCATCCTGCGGGGGGGCGGAGAGTTTACCCGGGTGGATGAGTTGTGAGGAAATGTTGAATATTGACAAGATGAATAGAAAAAATTTTGTTTTAAAACGGAAGAATAAAGAGCCGACTTGTAAAACATTCAGTTTTTTTTACTTTTTACTTGACAATAGCACCATGAATACAATATTTTGCGCATGTTTGTGGGGTCCGAAAACTAAGGAAGAGGTAAAGAATTCCCCCGGTACGGTCGTTGCAAACAAGCTTGCTGATGATTTACGTAGATTTCGGAGGTTTCCATGCTCGGCGCGTATCTCCCCATTGTTCTTCTTGTCGTTATCGCCATCCTTTTCGGACTTGGTTCCCTGGTCTTTTCTTCCCTCGTCGGGGTGAAGAAACCGAGCTTGGTAAAGCTTGCTCCCTACGAATGCGGTTGCGAGCCGGTTGGTTCGGCTCGTGAGCAGTTCTCCATCAAATTTTATCTCATCGCCATGCTCTTCATCCTGTTCGATATTGAGTGTGTATTCATGTATCCCTGGGCGGTGGTCTTCAAGAGTTACATCGCGGGGGGGCTCGGGACCTTCATCTTCAGTGAGATGCTCGTTTTCATCGCCATCCTCTTTGTCGGTTACATTTATGTCTGGAAAAAAGGAGCTCTGGAATGGGAGTAAATCAGCCGCTGGGTGACAACGTCAAGCTCACGACCCTTGACAGCCTCGTCAACTGGGCGCGTAAATCCTCCATCTGGCCCATGACCTTCGGCCTTGCCTGCTGCGCCATAGAGATGATGGCCACCGGCGCGGCCAAGCATGACCTTGACCGTTTCGGGATCATCTTTCGCGCATCCCCACGCCAGTCCGATTGCATCATTATCGCCGGCACCGTCACGAAAAAGATGCTCCCCATAATTCAGACCGTCTATGAGCAGATGCCGGAGCCCAAATGGGTTATCGCCATGGGAGCCTGCGCCTGTTCCGGCGGGATCTTCGATACCTACAGCGTGGTTCAGGGAATCGACGAGGGGCTCCCCGTTGATGTTTATATCCCCGGATGTCCGCCGCGGCCCGAAGCGCTTCTCTACGGTCTCATGAAGCTTCAGGACAAGATCGCCAAAGAACGTAACTCCTTCGGTTCCACCATCGGCCTTGGCGACCGGTTGCCGCCGGCCGTCGCCTGATCCGGGCTCAACGGACGAACGAACTCATCTGGGAAAGGTAGATCCATATGGCAGAAAATCATCGGGCAATAGTAAAACTGAGAGAAAAGTTTGCGGATTCCGTCCTGGACGTCAAGGAATTCCGCGGCGAGATCACGGTAACGGTGAAGAAGGATAACATCGTTGCTATCTGTACCTTCCTCAAGGACAGTCTCAACTATAACCTCTGCTCCGACGTCACCGCCGTGGATTACCTCGGTAGCGAACCTCGGTTCATGATGGTCTATAATCTCTATTCTATCCCTCATAAGGACCGACTCCGGGTCAAGGCGCCGGTGGAAGAGAGCGACACGGTGGTTGACACCGTCAGCACTGTCTGGTCCACGGCGAACTGGCTGGAGCGTGAGATCTTCGACCTTTTCGGGATCACCTTTACGGGACATCCCGATCTCCGCCGGATTCTCATGACGGACGACTGGGTCGGCCACCCCCTCCGGAAGGACTACCCGCTGCAAGGGCCTGACAGGGAGCCGTACCAGGGACGTTTATCGTAGAGCAATTTTGAATTTTGAATTTTGAATTTTGAATTCATAATTCGTCATTCGTAATTCATAATTGAAGTTAAAAAGAGGCTATCAATGGCTAGTACGGAAATCATGACGGTAAACATGGGGCCGCAGCACCCGTCCACCCACGGCGTGCTTCGGTTGGTCATAGAACTGGACGGCGAGATCATCAGGAAGATTACCCCGCACATCGGGTTTCTCCATCGTGGGATCGAGAAGCTCTCCGAGCATCGGACGTACCACCAGATCATCCCCCTCACCGACCGGCTGGACTATCTGGCCCCCATGAGTAACAATCTGGGCTATGTTCTTGCCGTGGAGAAACTCCTGGATATCAAAGTGCCGGAACGAGCCCAGACGATCCGGGTTATCCTTGCGGAACTGACCCGGCTCAAGTCACATCTTGTCTGGCTTGCCTGTCATGCCCTGGATATCGGCGCCATGACCGTCTTCATTTATGCCTTCCGTGAGCGTGAGAAGGTCATGGAGATTTACGAAAAACTATCCGGCGCTCGGATGACCAGTAACTACTTCCGGGTAGGGGGACTCTCCGCGGAACTCTACGATGACTTTGAGAAGGACGTACGCGAGATCCTCGACACTTTTCCCGGTTACTTCGATACCTACGAAGGGCTTCTGACCAAGAACACCATCTGGCTCCAGCGGACCGTGGGGAACGGAGTCATATCCGCCGAAGACGCCGTGGATGCCGGGATCACCGGTCCGGCCCTGCGTGGCTCGGGAGTCAACTGGGACATGCGGCGTGACAACCCCTACAGCGGCTACGAGAAGTACAAGTTCATTGTGCCGGTGGGGGAGAAGTGCGATACTTTTGACCGGTATAAAGTCCGTTTCGTGGAGATGCGTGAATCGGTAAAGATCATCCGCCAGGCCCTTGATTCCCTCAAGCCGGGACCGATCCTCGCCGATGCCCCCCAGGTTTGCTATCCTCCCAAGGATTCGGTATATAACACCATAGAAGGGCTCATCCATCATTTCAAGATAGCCAGTGAAGGTTTCCCGGCGCCGGTGGGCGAGATATATCAGGCTGTGGAAGCCCCCAAGGGGGAGCTCGGCTACTATCTGGTCAGTGACGGCGGTAACAAGCCATACCGGATGAGGATTCGTCCCCCTTCCTTCTGCAACCTCTCCGCCATCGAGAAAATGGCCAATGGGGGGATGATCGCCGACCTGGTGGCCGTCATCGGAACCCTGGACATCGTCCTGGGGGACATAGATCGATAGCCGCAGTGAACCCCCTGCCCGATGCGACAAAGGAGATAGGTGGAGATGAGCCACGCACCAGCGAAAAAAGTTACGTCCGACGAAGCACCGGCTGAAGAGGTTGATCTCGCCGCGGCAAACCATATTATCGATAAGTACCTGCACCTCCCCGGCAATCTCATGCCGGTGCTCCAGGGAATTCAGGATGAATACGGCTTCATCCCCCCTCCCACCGTTGAACTGGTGGCGGAAAGGCTGAACGTTTATCCCAGTCAGATATATGGAGTCCTGACCTTTTATTCCCAGTTTCACCTGAAACCTCGTGGCAGGTATATCATCCGCGTCTGTGTGGGAACCGCCTGTCACGTTCAGGGGGCGGAAAGAATTGTGGAGACCTTCTTCGGGAAACTCGGTATCGGCCACGCCGAGACCTCCGCGGATCTCCGCTACACCTTCGAGAAGGTAGCCTGTCTCGGCGCCTGCGGCATGGCGCCGCTGGCCATGGTCAATGACGACACGTTCGGCAAGATGACCGTCCAGAAGGTGGGCGAGATTCTTACCGAATATAACCAGCGGCCCATGAAATAGCGACCCGGAATACAGAGGACATTTCAGACTATGGCTGAACACGCGGGAATCCAGATACTGATCTGCCAGGGAACCGGAGGCATCTCCGCCGGCGCCAAGAAGGTGGAGCACGAGTTTACCAGGCTCATCGCCGAGAAGGGGATCGACGCCAAGGTGGGGAAGCGGTGTGACGTCGTCAAGACCGGTTGTCGGGGCTTGTGCGCCAATGACGTCCTTGTGGACATCATCACCCCGGAGTTGGGACGGATCACCTATGACTTCGTCCAGCCGGAGGATGTGGCCGCCATCCTGGATGAACATATCGTCAACCGGACCCCCATTCTCAAGAAAAAGGCCAAGGATTACTACAACAAGTTCGTGGACGCCCAGATGCGGGTGGTCATGACCGGTTGCGGCCAGATCGACCCGGAGAAGATCGAGGCGTTCATCGCCGAAGACGGGTTCAAGGCCATCGAAAAGTGCGTCAAGAGCATGACCACCGCCCAGGTGGTGGATGAAGTGAAGAAGTCCGGCCTCCGCGGTCGCGGGGGGGGGGGATTTCCCACGGGGATGAAGTGGTCGTTCTGCGCCGCCAGTCCCGGTGCGCAGAAGTACATCATCTGTAACGCGGACGAGGGAGACCCCGGCGCTTTCATGGACCGCTCCATCCTGGAAGGTGACCCCTACTGCGTCATCGAAGGGATGATGATCGCGGGGTACGCCATCGGCGCCACCAAGGGGTATGTTTATGTCCGGGCGGAGTATCCCCTGGCCATCGAACGGCTCCAGCGTGCGCTGGATGATTGCCGCTCAAAGAACTACCTGGGATATGACATTCAGGGGTGGGGCTTCGACTTCGACCTGATCATCAAGAAGGGGGCAGGCGCCTTCGTCTGCGGAGAAGAAACCGCCCTCATGGCCTCCATCGAAGGGGAGCGGGGGATGCCTCGTCCGCGCCCCCCTTTTCCCGCGGTGAGGGGGCTCTGGGGCAAGCCGACCAATATCAACAACGTGGAGACCTTCGCCAACATCCGGCATATCATCAACAAGGGGGCCGCGTGGTATGCATCCCTGGGAACCGAAACCACCAAGGGGACCAAGATTTTTGCGGTCACCGGCAAGGTTAAGCATACGGGACTTGTTGAAGTGCCCGCGGGTATGTCGGTACGGTCGGTCATTTATGACGTCTGCGGCGGCATCGCCAACAACCGGAAGTTCAAGGCGGTTCAGGCGGGAGGCCCATCGGGCGGTTGCATTCCCTCCGAGGTTCTGGACACACCCGTTGACTACGACTCCCTCATAAAAGCCGGCGCCATGATGGGCTCCGGTGGCCTGGTGGTCATGGACGAGACCACCTGCATGGTGGACGTGGCCAAGTTCTTCCTCACCTTTACCCGTGACGAGTCCTGCGGCAAGTGCGTCCCCTGCCGGGTCGGCTTGAAAGCCATGCTGGACATCCTGGAACGGATCACCGAAGGGCGGGGTGTTCCGGCTGATATCGACACCTTGCTGGAAATGGGGAGCACCATCAAGAAGGCTTCCCTCTGCGGACTCGGCCAGACGGCGCCCAATCCGATTCTCTCCACGGTGAAGTATTTCCGTCATGAGTATGAGGCGCATATAAACGAAAAGCGGTGCCCTTCCAACTGCTGCAAGGAACTTCTTCTCTGGAAGGTATCCGAGTCCAAGTGCGTCAAGTGCGGCGCCTGCCTCAAGGTCTGTCCTTCCGACGCCATCCGGTGGCAAAAGGGCGAAATCGCCTACCTTGTTCAGGAAAACTGCACCAAATGCAAGTCCTGTTATGATGCGTGCCGCTTCATGGCCATCGAATAAAGCATACGAACGATCAAGCAGTCACCAGGATAGAGGGTACGATGGTTAACCTTACGATCGACGACAAGCAGGTGACGGTGGCGAAGGACGCGACGATTTATGACGCGGCCAAGAGCGCCGGCATCAAGATCCCCATTCTCTGTCACGACAAGAAGCTTCACCCCTTCGGCGGTTGCCGAATGTGTCTCGTGGAGGTGGAGCAGATGAAGGGGCGTCTCATCCCTGCCTGCACCACTCCGGTGACCGAGGGGATGATCATCAGGACCAGCAACGTGGAGATTATCAAGGCCCGGAAGCTGGTGCTGGAACTTCTCCTTCTCAAGCATCCGGTGGACTGCCCGGTTTGTGACGCCGCCGGCGACTGCGATCTGCAGAATCTGACCTACGAGTACGGGGTCAGCAAGAATCCGCTACAGGACGAGAAGTTCAAGTGGGAAATCGATTATATCAATCCGCTCATCGAGCGCGATATGAACCGCTGTGTCCATTGCGGTAAATGCGCCAGGATTTGCGACGAGATCGTCTCCTTTGGCGCTTACAGCTTCATAAATCGCGGCATAGACGCCAAGATGGGAACCGCCTTTGACGGGCCTCTGGATTGTGAATTCTGCGGCTCTTGCGTCTCGGTCTGTCCCGTGGGAGCGCTTCTTTCCCGGCCGTTCAAGTTCAAGGCCCGCTGGTGGGCCATGCAGAAGGTGAAGAGTGTCTGCTCCTACTGCGGTACCGGCTGCCAGTTGACCCTGGGGGTTAAGGACAACAAGGTTCTTACCACTATCTATGATGAGAATCAGGGCTTCCACAATGGCCAGCTCTGCACCAGGGGTCGCTGGGGGTACCAGTTCGTTAACAGCGAGAAGAGACTCACCACGCCGCTGATCAGAAAGGGAAACGTCCTGGTGGAAGCGACTTGGGATGAGGCTCTTGCCCTGGTTACGACTAAACTGCGTGAAGCAAAGGGTGGAGTCGCGGCGCTTGCCACCCCGCGCCTGACCAACGAGGAACTTTACCTCTTCAAGAAATTCATCACGGAAGGGGTCGGCTCCCAAAGCATCGATCACTCCGCCGGCTATGCCCACGAAGCGCTCACGTCCGCCGCCTTCAAGGGGCTGGGTGAGGCTTCCTCACCTTCGGTCATCGGCGACATTCAAAAGAGTGATCTGCTCCTGGTGGTTAAGACCGATGCCTACGAGACTCATCCGGTCATAGGGTTCGAGATCAATCTTGGCGTCAAGCGGCAGGGGGTTAATCTCCGCCTTATCTCCGACAAGAAGGGGAAACTTTCCCGTCTTCCCGGCGCCCAGACCCTGGTTCATCTGCCCGGCAGCGAGGTTTTCCTCTTTAACACTCTGGCCAATATCATCGTCACGGAGAAGCTTGCCGATGAAGCCGCCGTCACCGTTGCGGGGTATGATGCACTGGTAAAGAGTCTGGCGGTATACACCGTTGAAAAGGGAGCCCTGCTAACCGGACTCTCCGCCGAAGAGATCACAACTCTGGCCAGGGAGTACGCCTCGGCCAAGAAGGCGCTCATCCTTCTCCCCCTGGGGTTGGCGTATCCCGGCCACAACGCACCCCTTGCTCAATCGCTCCTCAATCTGGCTATCCTCACCGGCAAAATCGGCAAGGAAGGATCCGGAATACTCTTCATGGCGGAAAAGAACAACAGCCAAGGCGCCGTTGACATGGGAATCGTGCCCGGTCCGGGAGGAAAAAACGGCGCCGATATCATCAACGGCTGCGCTTCCGGCGAAATCAAGGCGCTCTATATCGCCGGCGAAAACCCGGTAGTTTCTTATCCTGACCGAAAGCGGATCGAGGCTGCCCTGGATAAGGTGGGATTTTTGGTGGTTCAGGATCTTTTCCTCACCGAGACCGCCGCCAAGGCTCATGTAGTTCTCCCTGCCTGCTCCTTCGCCGAGAAGGAAGGGACGTTCACCAGTGTGGGGCGGAACGTGCAGAAGGTCACCAGGGCGATCAAGCCGGTGGGTTCATCCCGAAGCGATTTCGAGATCTTCAATAAACTTTACGCCGAATTTACCGGGAACCCCCCCTATGCCACCCCTCAGTCGGTATTCGGCGAGATTGCCGACTCCGTTCCCGGCTACGGCGGTCTCACCTGGTCCAAGCTGGGGAGTGACGGTTTTATCCGCCCGGTGAGCAATACTCTCCGATTCGTTCCGGTGGAAGCCGCCGTAACCGTTTCCCAGCCGGGGAAGTTCGCTCTCCTCACGGGGAGCGCCCTCAACCATAGCGGAACCCTTTCCCAGTATGGAGAAGGGCCCATGATGGTCTGCCCGGAAGGGTATGTTGAATTCGGTAGGGATGACGTTAAAAAACTGGGGCTACTGGAAGGGGACAAGGTGGTCGTCACCTCCGCCGCCGGTTCAGTCACCCTTCTTGCCAAGCTGGGCAAGAGACTCACCACCGGGGTCCTCTTTGCCCCCTATCACTTCGGCGCAAACTCCATCAATACGGTTGCCTCGGGTGATCCCGTTACCTGGGTCTCCGTGGCAAAGGCGAAATAAGAAAAATTACCTGATCAAGGGGTAGATGGCTCATGGAATACGAAATTCTAGGTTTGCCCGCATGGTATTACATCGCCATGGTGGCCAAGGTTTTGGTGGTTTTTGTCTGGGTGCTCCTCACCGTCGCCTACGCCACCTATGCCGAGCGGAAGATCATCGGCCACATGCAGGTCCGCCTCGGTCCCATGAGGACCGGTTGGCATGGCCTGCTTCAGCCCATCGCCGACGGACTGAAACTCTTCTTCAAGGAAGAGATCATCCCGGCCGAGGCGAGTACCTTCGCCTTTCTCGTGGCGCCGCTCATTGCACTGGTCCCGGCGTTTATCTCCTTTGCCGTTATCCCCTTCGGGACCACCATCACCGTCATGGGGTGCAAGATTCCCCTGCAAATTGCCGCCTACGCGGATAAGAGCGGCGGGGTCATCGACGTAAATGTGGGGGTTCTCTACATCCTGGCTCTCTCTTCCCTGGGAGTTTACGGTATCGTTCTGGCTGGTTGGTCTTCCAACAGCAAGTACTCGCTCCTGGGCGGGCTTCGGGCTTCGGCGCAGATGATCTCCTATGAGCTGGCTGCCGGGTTGGCGCTCATCACGGTTTTCATGGTCTCCGGTACCCTCTCCCTGCAGCAGATCGTCGCCGATCAGGCCGGTTTCGGCTGGTATGCCTGGCGCAACCCGTTTTTGTTCGGAGCCTTCATCATCTTCTTCATCTGTTCCCTGGCGGAGATCAACAGGACCCCCTTCGACCTACCCGAGGCGGAGACAGAGCTTGTTTCCGGTTTCTGTACCGAGTATTCCTCCATGAAATACGCCATGTTCTTCATGGCGGAATACGCCAACATGATCACGGTCTGCGCCATAACGGTGACCCTGTTCCTCGGCGGCTGGCACGGCCCGTTCACCGATGCTTTCCCGCTGTTGTCACCGCTCTATTTTATCGCAAAAGTATACTCCCTCATCTTCCTCTGCATGTGGATTCGGGCCACGTATCCTCGCTACCGCTATGATCAGCTCATGGGATTGGGATGGAAGTTTTTCCTCCCCATCACCTTGGTCCTCATCGTCGGCAACGGACTCTGGATCAGCGTCATAGGGGCCGGCAACTGGCTCGGCTCCCTGTTCGCTTAAACCATTACCTGTTAAGGATCGCCTCATGTTCAATGTCGCCTCACCGCTCATAAATGGTCTGAAGATTACCCTCCAGCACCTCTTCAAGAAGCCGGTCACCCTTCAATACCCGACGGAACGGCCGATTATCGGGCCCCGTTTCAGGGGGCTTCATGCCCTGAACCGGTTCCATGACCGTTCCAAGTGCGTGGCCTGCTATCTATGCCCCACGGTCTGTCCGGCCAAGTGTATCACCGTGGAGGCCGCGGAGGATCCGGTCACCCACGAAAAGTATGCATCGCGCTACGACATCGATATACTGCGCTGCATCTTCTGCGGTTACTGCGTGGAGGCCTGCCCGGTGGACGCCGTGAAGATGACCGAGACTTTTGAACTGGCCAACTACAAGCGTGAAGATTTCGCCTACACGCAGGAAATGCTTACCGACAAGAAGTAAAAGGAGCGACAATGCCGGAAATACTCTTCTTTAGTCTTGTGGCGGGCGTGGCGATCATCTCCAGTATCTTGGTTGTCGCCATGCGGAACCCCATAAACTGCGCCCTCTCCCTGATCATGAGCTTCTTCTGCATGGCGACGCTCTACGTGATGCTGGACGCACCGTTCATGGCCGCCACCCAGGTCATCGTTTACGCCGGAGCAATCATGGTTCTCATTGTCTTCGTGATCATGCTCCTGAACATGCGCACTGAGACGAGCAAGAATTATGTGCATGGGGTTTTGGTTGGCTGCATTGTCGCGGTCCTGACTCTGTTTGTCATCAGCGGCTTTCTTACCAAGAGTCCGCTCACCGGCGCCACGGGGAGCATGACACCGGAACTGATCACCAAGGTGGGACACACCGAGCTTATTGGCCGGGCAATGTTCTCCCAGTTCCTGCTTCCCTTTGAAATCACGTCTATCCTGCTCCTGGTGGCCATTGTCGGCTCCGTGATCCTGGCAAAGCGTAAACTCTAGTCCGAGGTGACGACATGTTATCCCTGCATCATTATCTGATCCTGAGCGGTATTCTTTTCTCCATCGGCGCCTTGGGTGTCCTCATCCGGAGAAACGCCATTGTTATCTTCATGTGTATTGAGCTGATGCTCAATGCGGTCAACCTGACCTTTATCGCCTTTTCCCGCTATCTGGGCAATATTGACGGCCAGATCTTCGTCTTCTTCGTTATGACCGTCGCCGCCGCGGAGGCTGCAGTCGGACTGGCGCTGATGATCGCCTTCTATAAAAACCGCGGCTCCATCGACGTGGAAGACATTAACCTCATGAAGCTCTGACCGATGTCGGGCATTCGTACCGCACTACACATTCAAGGAGTCCGGAATGTTTGACAACGTATGGCTCATACCACTGTTTCCCCTGCTCGGCTTCCTGATCAACGGTCTCTTCGGTAAGAAGATCAAAAATGAGGCGGTCATCGGCGGCATCGGAACCCTGGCGATCTTCGGCTCATTTTTGGTCTCCTGCGGGATTCTCATGGAGATGATCTCTCGCACACCTGAAAACAGGGTTTTCGAGAAGGTTCTTTTCCCCTGGATACATTGCGGGAATTTCAAGGCGGATATGGCTTTCCTCCTGGATCCCCTCTCGGTCGTCATGATCATGGTGGTTACAGGGGTCGGCTCCCTGATTCACCTTTACTCCATCGGTTACATGCATGGCGAGGAAGGTTTCTATCGATTCTTTTCCTACCTGAACCTCTTCTGCATGTCCATGCTCCTCCTTGTTCTGGGGAGCAACATGCTGGTCATGTTCATCGGTTGGGAAGGGGTAGGGCTCTGCTCCTATCTTCTCATCGGCTATTACTTCCATAAGAAGTCCGCCGGAGATGCCGCCAAGAAAGCATTCGTCATGAACCGTGTGGGTGACTTCGGTTTTTTGGTGGGTCTCTTCACCCTCTACTGGTGGCTTGGGGATAACGCCAACGTCTGGACGATCAACTTCATGGAGATCAAGAAAGCGGCGCACCTCCTCCCCTACGGTGGAGTCGTCACCGTGGCGACTCTCTGTTTCTTCGTTGGGGCCACCGGCAAGTCCGCTCAGATACCTCTCTTTACCTGGCTACCCGACGCCATGGAAGGGCCTACCCCTGTTTCCGCCCTCATCCATGCCGCCACCATGGTCACGGCCGGCGTTTACATGATCGGCCGGATGAGTTTCGTCTTTATCAAGTCTCCGGATACCATGATGGTTATCGCCGTGGTGGGGGCCGCAACCGCGATCTTCGCCGCCACCATCGGCACGGCTCAGAACGATATCAAGCGGGTTCTGGCCTATTCTACTGTTTCCCAGTTGGGCTTCATGTTTCTGGCCATGGGGACAGGCGCCTTTGCCGCCGGAATTTTTCACCTCATGACCCACGCTTTCTTCAAGGCCTGTCTCTTCCTTGGTTCAGGCTCGGTCATTCACGCCATGCATTACGCGCTGCATCATGCCCACTCCCATGACGACGCCCAGGATATGAGAAACATGGGGGGGTTGCGTAAATCCATGCCCATAACCTTCATAACCTTTCTGGTCTCCACCATCGCCATCGCCGGCATTCCGGGATTCTCCGGCTTCTTTTCCAAGGATGAAATTCTCTGGCAGGCTTTTTCCAACCCTTATCATGGCAATCTCAATATCGTCCTCTGGGGTATCGGCGCCATCGCCGCCTGCTTCACCGCCTTCTACATGTTCCGTCTCGTGTTCATGACTTTTTACGGCGACTGCCGGATCAATGCCAAGGCCAAGGGCCATCTTCATGAATCCCCGCTGGTCATCACTATCCCTCTCATGGTGCTGGGGTTTCTGGCAGCCGTTGGCGGTTATATCGGTCTCCCCAAACTTATCGGTGAACTCTTTGGCGGTATCCCCAACTATTTCGAACTCTGGCTTGAGCCTGTCTTCGAACAGGCTCAGGAGTACGGTCACCACTATGCGGCTTCCGGCGCTCCTCACAATGCCGCCCTGGAGTGGGGGCTGATGGGTGGTTCGGTGGTCATCGCCCTGGTGGGGATCACCATCGCTTTTACCATGTACATCAAGAACAGGGATCTTCCCGGCAAATTTACCTCCACCTTCCCGGCTCTCCATCGTGCTGTTTACAACAAATGGTACATCGATGAACTCTATGACTTCCTCTTCGTCAATCCCTGCAAGTCCTTGGGCAACTTCCTCTGGAAAGGGTTCGATGTGCTGGTGGTTGACGGCATCGTTAACGGTGTAGCCGCCGTTGTCAAGGGGGGGAGCGGCGCCTTCCGCTACACGGCCACCGGCTATGTTCATAACTACGCTTTCGTCATGGCCGCCGGTACCGTCGCCATCCTGGGTTATTACATCTTCCGCTGATAACATCCCTCCAGGGTTTTTGAAGACAAAGGAGCAGATTCGATGGATTACATTCTCAGCCTGATAACCTTCATCCCGTTGGCCGGTGTGCTTTTGCTACTGGTCATGCCGCGGAACAACGCGCTGCTGAGGGGGGTGGCTCTTGCCGTATCTCTCATCACCTTCATCGCCTCCATATCGCTGATCTGCGAGTTCAAATCCATCGCTGATTATCAGTTTGTGGAGAACATCCCCTGGATTGCAGCCGGATCATTCCGGATGAACTACCATGTGGGGATCGATGGCATCAGCCTCTGGCTGGTCATTCTGACCACCTTCATCATGCCCATCGCCATCCTCTCCACCTGGACTGCCGTGGAAGAGAAGGTGAAGGAGTACATGATCTGTCTCCTTCTCCTGCAGGTCGGGATGCTTGGCGCCTTTATCAGTCTGGATCTCTTCCTCTTCTATATCTTCTGGGAACTGATGCTGATCCCCATGTATTTCATCATCGGGATCTGGGGCGGAAAGAACCGTATTTACGCCGCCGTGAAGTTCTTTATCTACACCATGGTCGGTTCGCTTCTCATGTTGGTAGCCATCATGTATCTCTACTTCAAGGCGGGCGCCGGCGATTTCGATATAAGCCGTTTCTACGGACTCGGACTCGATCCCGGTACTCAGACCTGGCTCTTTCTCGCCTTCGCCTTGGCCTTTGCAATCAAAGTCCCCATGTTTCCGTTCCACACCTGGTTACCCGATGCTCATACCGAGGCCCCCACGGCCGGTTCGGTCATTCTGGCCGCGGTACTGTTGAAAATGGGGACCTACGGTTTCGTCCGGTTCGCCATGCCGCTCTTTCCCGACGCCACCGCTCGGTTCACCCCGCTCATCGCCACCTTGTCCGTCATCGGTATCGTTTATGCTTCCCTGGTGGCCATGATGCAGGAGGATGTGAAGAAGCTGGTCGCCTATTCATCCGTGGCCCATCTTGGTTTCGTCATGATCGGACTCTTCGCACTGAACCAGCAGGGGATTGCCGGCGGCATGCTTCAGATGATCAATCACGGTATCTCCACCGGCGCGCTCTTCCTCATTGTCGGTTTCATCTATGAGCGGCGCCATACCCGTCTCATCAGTGATTTCGGCGGACTTTCCAAGCAGATGCCTATCTTCGCCACTATCTTCATGATAGTCACCTTCTCCTCGGTGGGTCTCCCCGGCACCAACGGTTTCGTGGGGGAGTTCCTGGTTCTCCTGGGGGGGTTCGAAAGTAAATTGCGGCTCTGGACGATCCTTGCCAGCAGCGGGGTGATCCTTTCGGCAGTCTACATGCTCTGGATGTTCCAGCGGGTCATGTTCGGCGAGCTTTCCAATCCCAAGAATCAGGTGCTGAAAGATTTGAACGGTCGCGAGATTGCCATCATGACGCCGCTGATCATCATGATCTTCGTCATGGGGATTTATCCGAAACCTTTTATCGATAAAATGACCCCGTCCATCGAGAAGCTGATTGTCCAGAGCAAACAGAAACAGGTCGCCAGTGTTGTTCTCCCGCCCATGAACATGGCGATTCAGGAGATGCCGGCCGGTCATCCGGCGCTTCCGACGGGGCATCCCGTTGAGGCGAAGTAGCCGGAGTTAACAGTCAGATACCGTTACTGGAGGAATGATAGATGGAACTTGCACTTCCGCAGATGAATTTTTTGACCATCATGCCCGAGACCGTTCTTTCCGTGGTCGCCATGGCGCTGCTCCTTGTTAATGTACTGGTGAAGAGCAAGGAAAAGGCGTATCTGGGCTACCTGAGTCTGGCCGGTCTGGTGGGTGCGCTCTTTACGATCCCCTGGGGGCAAAAGATCAGCGGGTTTGAGGAGATGGTCCTCCAGGATAATTTTTCCTCCTTCTTCTCCGTCATCTTCATTCTCTGCGCGGTTATGACCATCCTCATATGCGATGGTTATTTCAAGAAGGAGGGGTGCAACCACGGTGAACTGTATCCCCTCATTCTTTTCGCCACGGTGGGGATGATGTTCATGGCCAAGGCCACGGATCTGATGACGGTTTTCCTGGGACTGGAAATCCTCTCCGTGGCGCTCTACGTCCTTGCCGGTTTCAATCGCGACAATGTCAAATCCAACGAGGCCGGTCTCAAGTATTTTCTCCTGGGCGCCTTCTCCACCGGTTTTCTTCTCTACGGCATGGCGCTGATCTATGGCGCCACCGGCACCACCAAGATCGCCAAGATTGCTCTTGCCGCGCAGAACGGCGCGGTCTCGGGCAACATGATGTTCCTGGTGGGAATGCTGCTCATGGCCACCGGTTTTTCCTTCAAGATCGCCGCTGCTCCTTTTCATATGTGGACTCCCGACGTTTATGAAGGGGCGCCTACCCCCATTACCGCGTTCATGTCCGCCGGCCCCAAGGCTGCCGGTTTTGCCGCATTCCTGCGGGTTTTCATCATTGCTCTTCCCTCGCTCACCGTGCAGTGGTCCGACCTTCTCTGGATACTGGCGGTTCTGACCATGACCACCGGTAACATTATCGCGCTCTCCCAGGACAACATCAAACGGATGCTGGCCTATTCATCCATAGCCCACGCAGGGTACGCCCTGGTTGGTTTCACCGCGCATAACGCGTCCGGCGTAAGTGGTATTCTCTTTTATCTTCTCTCCTATACGTTCATGAATATTGGCGCCTTCGCCATTATCACCATCATCGGCAAGAAGGGTGAAGCAAACAACAACGTTCAGGATTATGCAGGGTTGGGGGTCAAGCGTCCGGTACTTGCTCTCTGTCTTGCCATCTTTCTCTTCTCCCTTGCAGGAATCCCTCCCACGGCCGGTTTTATCGGGAAGTTTTATCTCTTCGCCGGCGCCGTACAGCAAGGGTACATCTGGCTTGCCATCATCGGTGTCCTCAACAGCGCCGCTTCGGTCTATTACTACCTGCGGGTCATGGTCTACATGTACATGAAAACTCCGGAAGAAGATTTCAATTGGGTCAAGCTTACTCCGGCCGTGGCGCTCTGCATCATCATCGCCGTGGCGGGTGTCCTGATTCCAGGGATTATCCCCAACTCGGTGCTGAATCTTGCCGCTATCTCGCTGCCGTAGTTCCTCGACCCCTCGCTGTTCCAAGGCCCTTCCGCTCTTTCGGGAGGGTCTTTTTTTTAATACGCCATTGTTTAAGTTGATGACAAACAGAGTGCAGCCAAGGAGGAAGCGTATGAAATTTGTAACTGACGTGCTGAAGGAAAAGGGGGGGCTGGTTTCTTTTATTACCCCGGACATCACCGTGTACGAGGCCATCACGGTGATGGCGGAGAAGGAGATCGGCGCGGTTCTGGTCATGGAGGGGGACATTCTGCTGGGAATTCTTACCGAGCGTGATTATGCCCGAAAAATAATCATTCAGGGAAAATCGTCCAAGGAGACCTCCGTCAAGGAGATCATGACCACCAAGGTAATGGTGGTAAATCCCGGGAACAGTGTTGAAGAGTGTCTGGCGATCATGACGGAAAAGCATGTGCGTCACCTTCCGGTGGTGGAGCATGGTAAGGTCGTGGGGATCGTCTCCATAGGGGATGCCGTCAAGGCCATCATATCGGACCAGCATTTTACCATCAGCAATCTTGTAAATTACATCATGGGGAGCTGAGGTCGAAATGTTGCACAGGGCTCATTTTGCAGTGACGGTGATCAGCAAGGACCGACCGGGGATCGTCGCCGACACGGCCGAGGTTCTGTACCGACTCGGTTGCAACCTGGAGGACTCCAGTTGCACCCTCCTTGGCGGAGACTTCGCCATGATCCTCACGGTCTCACACCCGAAACCCTTTTCCAAGGTGCGGCTTCTGGATGAGTTCCGGCGACTTCACGACGAGAAGGGGGTAGTGGCGCATGTCCGGACTCTTTCTCCGGAAGAGCTTGATAATCCGTCACCGGTCGGGGAGCTTTGTCTTATTTCGGTGTACGGCGCCGATCGTCCGGGAATCGTATATCGGGTGACTCGAGAACTGGCTGAGTTTCAGGTGTCCATCGCTGATCTGAATACCAGAGTTGTGGGGTCCAAGGAGTCGCCGGTATACGTGATGATGCTGGAGGCGTATCTTCCGGAGGGGATGACCGTTGGGGAGGCGGACGGGCTCCTGGCCGGGCTTCGTCTGGAGCTGAATGTGGAGATCGGGGTCAAGGCCATAACCCCCGTTTCACTCTGATCCATGCCTGCTCGCACGATATTGCAGTACCCCCACCCTCTCCTGAAGCTTCCCTGCAGCCCGGTGGAGCTGATTGATCAGGAGGTCAGGGATCTTCTTGTTGACCTGGTGGAGACCATGCGTCAAGGCCCCGGTTCCGTTGGGGTGGCTGCTCCCCAGATAGGGGTTAGCCTTCGTCTCTGTGTCGTGGATGTCTCCATGAGCAAACTGGGGAAGGAGTCCAATCACGGCCTGCTCCACCTCATCAATCCGGAGATTGTTGAAGCCCGGGGCGCCGCCACCATGCGTGAGGGATGCATGAGTATCCCCGCTTACACGGGGGATGTGGAGCGTCCGACGCGGATTACCCTGCGCTACTCCGATGGGGGAGGTAATCCGCGGGAACTGGCTGTGGAAGGTTTCGAGGCTGTGGCGATCCAGCATGAAATTGACCATTTGAATGGCATTCTCTTTCTGGATCGGATCACTTCGGTTAAGACAGGTCTTTTTCGGAGAAAAAATTATCGTTAAAACTGTAAACTCCGCCTGCTTCCACTATTTTCCGCAGCGAAGCAGTTTTGGGCCATCCGCAAGGAGCACCTCCATCTTCGTTCCCGTCACTATGGTCACAATTCCCATCCCGAACAGTGAATGTCTGATCAGCTCCCCCTTCTTAAACCTGCCGTCCATGTCGTACTCTTTCGCAGCGGAGGAGTCCTTCCCTTCCATGGCCGCTTCCCACTGTTCGCGGTAACGGGGGGTGGTATCCTTTTTAGCCGCCGCGGGCGAAGATGCCCTGACTCTTGGCTCCGCGACCCGCTTGGCTGCCGGTACCTTGACTTCTTTCGGCGCATGATAATTATGCTCGCTGCCGCAGGTGTTGCATTTGACCCGTGCAATGCGCCCCTCCACCAGGGCCACTATTGTGTGATTGGTGAGTACGCGACACTTGGTGCATTGGGCGTCCAGGATATCTCCCGCTGTTTTTGTTCTGATACTCATGGTATATGACCTTTCCTTGTCGTCTTTACGAAAGAGAAGGCCACGGAGTTTTTGTGGCCTTGGCATCGGTATTTCCTTTATACCATGTTTGTATGGATACGACAAGTAGCACACCGGACACTCCTGATACTTTGGCGATCTTCTCGGTGCTCTTCCCGGAGAGTGCACCTTATCTTTTCGCGAAAGTCGTCACTTTCGTTGATTTTCTTCACACAACACTTGTTTTTTCATTACTGTTTTCGCCTGGTCGTGAGCGGTTTTCCCGAATAGCCGCCTGCTGTTTTTTAAACCGGAAGGAGCCATGGGCGAATTAATTCTTGATACTGTTCCCATTATCACTATAATGACAGATTCTATTCCCTCGATTGCAGAGGGAATCCGGTTTTTCAGGATTGATTCCCGGTTGTTGCGGAGTGGATATGCACAAATTGATAGACAAGGCAAATACTCTTATTGAGGCGCTGCCGTACATCCGGCGGTTCGCCGGCAAGACCATCGTCATCAAGTACGGCGGACACGCCATGGCTAATGATGCCCTGAAGGAATCCTTCGCCCTGGACGTAATACTGCTCAAATCCCTGGGTATCAACACCGTCATCGTACATGGCGGAGGTCCACAGATCAACGAAACCTTGAAACGATACGGCATCGTCTCACAGTTTATTAACGGGATGCGGGTCACGGATGCCGACACCATGGGGGTCGTGGAGATGGTCCTGGTGGGGCAGGTGAACAAAGAGGTGGTGGGATATCTGAATCAGCATGGCGGTCGCGCCGTGGGTCTCTCCGGCAAGGACGGCAATCTTCTTTTCTGCAAGAAGCTTTTGGAAGAGATCGTGCAGAGTGACGGCACCGTGGAGAAGGTCGATCTCGGTTTCGTGGGAGACGTGGTCAAGGTTAACACCGATCTGATTCGGACCCTGGAACACGGCAAGTACATCGCCGTAATTGCCCCCGTGGGGGTCGGTTCGGAGGGTGAATGCTACAATATTAACGCCGATCTTGTGGCCGGTCGCGTTGCCGCTGCCCTCAACGCCGAGAAATTGATCCTCCTTACCGATGTGGATGGGGTCAAGGACAAGACGGGTGAGCTTCTCTCCAGTATCGCCGTTTCCGATCTCCACCGTCTCATACGGGAGGAAGCTATTACCGGAGGGATGATTCCCAAGGTGACCTGCTGCGCCGACGCCCTGCGCGAGGGGGTCAAGAAGGCTCATATTATCGACGGCCGAGTCAGGCACGCCGTCCTTTTGGAGATGTTCACCGACGTGGGCGTGGGGACGGAGATACAAAAATAAGGCATTATTTCGAGGTTGTTATGAATTCTGAACAGTGGATCGCCAAGGCGGATAAGTACATCATGAAAACCTATGGTCGCTACCCCATCGTTCCCGTTCGGGGCGAGGGTTCTATCCTCTGGGACGTGGACGGGAAGCGGTATCTGGATTTTCTCGCCGGTGTGGCGGTGAATAATCTTGGTCACTGTCACCCCAGGGTGGTGGCTGCCTTGTGTACTCAAGCGGCGCAGTTGATCCACTGCTCCAACTACTACCATATCCCCAGTCAGATAGAGCTGGCCGAACTTCTCTGCCGCCACTCCTTCGCGGACAAAGCTTTTTTCTGTAATAGCGGAGCAGAGGCCAATGAGGCGGCCATCAAGCTGGCGCGTAAGTATAGCCGGGAAAAGTACGGCCCGGAGCGGTACGAAATCATCACCGCGGCGGAATCATTTCATGGGAGGACCATGGCCACCGTTTCCGCTACCGGACAGGAAAAGGTGCAGCGGTTCTTCGACCCACTCCTTCACGGCTTCAAGCATGTCCCCTTCGACGACGCCGCCGCCTTGGAGGCGGCCATAACACCCTTGACTTGCGCCATCATGTTGGAGCCGATCCAGGGAGAGGGGGGGGTAAATATCCCCTCTCTACAGTATCTCCGGGATGTACGCGAGATCTGTGACCGACACCGGCTGATTCTTATTCTGGACGAGGTTCAGGTGGGGATGGGGCGAACCGGGAAGCTCTTTGCCTATGAGCATTTTGGGATTTCTCCGGACATCATGACCCTGGCCAAGGCCCTGGCAGGGGGCGCTCCCATTGGAACCATGCTGGCCAAGGATGAGTATGCCGCTGCTTTTACTCCGGGGACTCACGGCTCCACCTTCGGAGGAAATCCACTGGTGACTGCCGCCGCCGTGGCCACTATCCGGACCATCCTGGAGGAGGGGCTGCTCAACCGGGCGGAGGAGATGGGGGAGTATCTCGTGGGCGAACTGAACAAACTCCGGGAAAAGTACCCCTTTGTCCAGGAAGTTCGTGGTATTGGTCTCATGATCGGCATGAATCTCTCCATCCCTGGCGGGGATATCGTCAAGAAGGGGCACGAGCGGGGGGTTCTCCTCAACGTGACCCATGACACCGTCCTCCGTTTCGTTCCGGCCCTCACCGTTAGCAAGCAGGAGGTGGATGAGATGCTGGAAATACTTGACGGAATTTTTGCGGAAATTGGAGCCTGACCGGATGCCGATTATCTCATATTTTTTCGGAATAGTCATAACCATGAGGCATAATGATCATCCGCCGCCGCATTTCCATGCAGAGTACCAAGGTTTTGAAGCGTTTATCGGGATAGAACAGGGAGAAGTCCTGGAGGGGAAATTGCCGCGCGCTGCACAGCGAGTCGTCAGAGAGTGGGCATTGCAGCACAAAGAAGAGCTACAACAAAATTGGGAAAAAGCGCGCCGCTTGATGCCTCTTGAAATGATACCGGGAGCCGATAATGATTAAACTGATGCAGGTGGAATATCGGTGCGATTATACGATCTATTGCGAGTTTTCCGACGGTATGGCGGGGATGCATGATCTGCAAGGACTTCTTACTTCTTCCGATACGCCCCTTACTGTCCCGTTGCGTGATTTCGTTAACTTCAGAAAGTTTTTTCTGAGATCCGGAGCCCTCTGCTGGAGCAACGGGTTAGAGCTCGATCCGCAGGCGCTGTATTGGGAGTTGGAGAAGGCAGGCATGCTAATCTCTATTCAGAAGGCCGCCTGAAACTCCACCTGTTCCTTCCCCGGAACACAAAGAGAGTAACGAGGAAAGCATGAACAAGCATTTTTTGGCGCTGCACCAGTTCACCCGCGAGGAGCTGGACGACCTCTTTCTTTTCGCCAAGGAGCTGAAGGCGAAGCAGAAGAAGGGGATTCCCCACCGGCTCCTGGAGGGGAAGAGCATTGCTCTCATCTTCGAGAAGTCGTCAACCCGGACCCGCATCTCCTTCGAGGTGGGAGCATATCAGTTGGGGGCGCAGCCGCTCTTCATCGCCTCGGGTAGCTCCCAGATGGGGCGTGGCGAACCGATCCGGGACACGGCGCGGGTCATCTCCCGCTACTGCGACGGGATCATGATTCGGACCTACGGGCAGGAGATCCTGGAGGAGTTCGCCCGCTACTCCACGGCGCCGGTCATCAACGGACTCACCGATCGTTTTCATCCCTGTCAGATCATGGCCGACCTCTTCACGGTCATTGAGCAGAAGGGACGTTATCAGGGGTTGAAGTTCGCTTGGGTGGGGGACGGTAACAACATGGCCAACACCTGGATCGAGGCGGCGGCCATCTTCGGCTTTCAGCTCACACTGGCCTGTCCTCAAGGGTATGAGCCGGATCCCACGGTCCTGGCGTGGGCCAGGGGGAAGGGAGCCGGGAACATCATTCTCACCCATGATCCCAAGGAAGCTGCGCGGGATGCCGATGTCATCAGTACCGACGTCTGGGCCAGCATGGGGCGGGAGGAGGAGCAGAAGGAGCGGGAGATCGCCTTTGCCGGCTACCAGGTGAACGAGGGGCTTCTGGACCTGGCGCAAGGAAACTGCATGCTCCTTCATTGTCTTCCGGCTCACCGGGGGGAGGAGATCACGAACGACGTCCTGGAAGGGCCCCATTCGGCGGTCTGGGACGAGGCGGAGAACCGGCTCCATATCCAGAAGGCGATCATGGCTTGGCTGATGGAGTAGAGGAGAGGGATGCACCCCCTCACCGGTGATTCATGGAAATAAAACCGATGAAACCGGTGAATCTTGATCCGGCTTACGGACAGAGCCGGATAGGGATTCGCCCACCTGGAGCGGCGTCCCCCTTTGCCGCCTCTCCCGTCGTGGATCCGGTTGACGAGTTCAGTTTCAACAAGCTCCTGAAGCTGGCCGATGCGGCTCTCACCTCGGGAAATCCCGCGACGGCGCTGGAGCAGTATGCCAAGATTCTTGCCTGTGAGCCCAACAATATTCAGGCTCTCCATGGCAAGATTCTCGCTGAAGGTTTGCTCTCCCCGGACAAAATAGCAGAGACCGTGGGAAAGCTGGATCAGCTCCTGAAAGGGGCGACCCCAGGGGAGCGGGAACTCCTCTCGGCGAAGCTGGGGGGAGATATTCTCGCCTTGGGTAAAAACGCCGAGGCAAGCGCCGTGGCCGAGCTCCTCAAGGAGATAACGCCGGCCGGCTTTGAGTTGTTCGCGGCCAAGATAGAGCAATCGTTGCTCCTCTACCAGAACGCCGCGGAGCTCCACCCGGGCGATGAAGCGGTGCACATGGCCATGATCGTCGCCTCCCAACGGCTTATGGTGCCCTATCGCGATGGTAAGAGCGGCGTCATGTTTCCTCCTTCGGAGGGGATCTACGAAAAGGGTAAAAAGTGGCTCAAAAAAGCCCGTGAGCTGCTGAAAAAGAGATTTCCCAACAGTTTCAAGCGGCTTCAGCTCTACAAGAAGTATCAGACCTGCTTCGTCGCCACGGCGGCGTGGGGCGATCCTGAGGCGGATGAGGTCGTCACGTTTCGAGCCTTCAGGGATCTTTATCTCCGGAACAACCGCCTGGGTCGCCGATTTATCGTCCTCTACTACCGCCACGGCCCCACCGTCGCCGGTATGATTGCGGGAAATGACGTTTTCCGAAAATTGGTGCGCGGCATGCTTGCCCCGGTGGTTTGGAGCGTCAGGCATCTGCCGGGAATGAGGGGTGCTGGTGAGGACAAGCTGCAATAACGCCGGAGTCCATACTATGCTAAGGGTGTAGGATCGATGAAATCTCTTTCTGAAATAAAGTCTATCATTCGGCAGCACAAGTCGGAACTGGCTGAAAAGTATGGCGTAGCTGAGATCGGCGTTTTCGGTTCGGTTGTCAGGGATGAGGCGCGTGACGACAGTGATCTGGATATTCTCGTGGAGTTCGACAGACCGGTGGGACTTCTCAAGTTCATGGACCTTGAATTTTACTTGGAGGAATGTCTTGATGTTTCAAGGGTTGATTTGGTGACCAAAACGGGGTTAAAACCATTCATAGGGAAGATCATCCTGGAAGAGGTCCAGTATGTCTGAAAAAAGAGAGCTTCGCGACTTTCTCTCGGACATGGTCGATTCAGTGCGTGATGCCCAAGAGTTTACCAAACAGATGACCTTTGCAGAGTTTTTTGAAGATCGTAAAACCGTCTTTGCGGTAACCCGCGCTTTTGAAATACTCGGTGAGGCGACAAAAAATATTCCCAATGAAGTTCGGGATCGTTACCCGGAAGTACCATGGCGCCAAATGGCAGGAATGAGGGATAGACTCATTCATGGCTATTTTGGTGTCAATCTTGAAACTCTCTGGCATGCCGCTCGTAACGATGCACCGGAGATAGAACAGTTGCTGAAACAGATCGTCAGTGATTTTCTGGTAACGCAACTATAAGGAGACCTTTAATGGCCAAGAAAGAAGTGAAGAAAATTGTCCTCGCCTATTCGGGCGGTCTGGACACCTCCATCATCCTCAAGTGGCTGAAGAACGAATACGGCTGCGAGATGATCGCCTTTTCCGCCGACCTGGGGCAGGGAGACGAGCTTGATCCGGTGCGGGAAAAGGCGTTCGCCACCGGCGCGGATAAGGTCTACATCGATGACCTGCGGGAAGAGTTCGTCCGGGACTTCGTTTATCCCATGTTCCGGGCCAACGCCATCTACGAGGGGCATTACCTGTTGGGGACCTCCATCGCCCGGCCGCTCATCGCCAAACGGCAGATGGAGATCGCCGCTCTGGAGGGGGCCGACGCCGTTTCACATGGCGCCACGGGAAAGGGGAACGATCAGGTCCGGTTCGAACTGGGTTATTACCATTTCAACCCGGCCATCACCGTTATCGCCCCCTGGCGGGAGTGGAAGCTGAACAGTCGTCAGGCCCTCATCGCCTACGCCAAGAAGAACGATATCCCCATTCCTGTCACCAAGAAGCGCCCCTGGTCCAGCGACCGGAACCTCCTTCATATCTCCTTTGAAGGGGGAATCCTGGAGGATACCTGGGCCGAACCTCCCGAGGATATGTACGTACTCACCAACTCTCCGGAAAAGGCCCCCAACAAGGCCCAGTTCGTGGAGATCGAGTTCGAGAAGGGGAACGCCGTGGCGGTGGACGGGGTCCGGATGACCCCCGCCCAGCTCCTGGCTCACCTGAACACTCTTGGCGGCACTCACGGCATCGGCCGGGTGGACCTGCTGGAAAACCGCTCCGTGGGGATGAAATCCCGGGGCGTCTACGAGACCCCGGGGGGGACCATTCTCCGGGAGGCCCACAGCGCCGTGGAGCAGATCACCATGGACCGGGAAGTCATGCGGATTCGTGACTCCCTGGTTCCCCAATACGCCTGGATCGTGTATGCCGGCTACTGGTTCTCGCCGGAGCGTCGCATGCTTCAGACCCTCATCGACGATTCCCAGCAGACCGTTAACGGCGTGGCGCGGCTGAAGCTGTACAAGGGGCACTGCCGCACCGTGGGGCGCAAGTCCGAGACCGATTCCCTCTTCAACCTGGATTTCGCCACCTTCGAGAAAGATCAGGTCTACAACCAGGCCGACGCCGAAGGGTTCATCAAGATCAACTCCCTGAGGCTCCGGATTCAGTCGCTCATGAAAGGGCAGAAATAATTTTACCGTAGGGGCACGGCATGCCGTGCCCATTCAGAATCCAAACCCCTGGGGGCACGGCGCGCCGTGCCCCTTTTTTAAATAGGAATCATCATGCTCCACCCTCTCCTCACGCATAAAAAACTGCACTGGTTGTCATCCGAAGGGTGTCCTGTTCGAACCGTTATCGAGTATATCCGGCACAAGGGCGAATTCCGTGATGCTCAGATAGAGGCGATTGAAACGTGGCTCTTTCTCAAAGTTGCAGGGGGCAACAAACCGCTCTGGCGGCTTTTCGCCGACGGCTTTTTTACGACGGAATTGAATCTGGCGAATCTGCGTGTCAGTCAGGCGACCCGCGATGAATTGGAAAGCAATCCGGCGTTACGGGCACTGTACGAACTGGCCAGACAGAAAAATGGTAACGGCAAAAGTCTGCTTCCGGAGCTTGAGGAGTACATCCACACCAATCATGGAGCCATTGACGCCGAGGCTGTCTGCCGGCGGATTTTCTATGATGTGAACTACACGGATTATCTGTTCAGCCTCCCCATGGGGGCCGGTAAGACTTTTCTCATGGCGGCGTTTATCTACCTTGATCTCTATTTTGCCGGACTGGAGCCGGATAATCCGGTCTTTGCCCGAAACTTTATCATTCTTGTTCCCTCCGGTCTGAAATCATCCATTGTTCCCAGCCTCAAGAGTATCGAAAAGTTTGATCCTTCCTGGGTGCTTCCCGAGCCGGCGGCGTCGGAGTTGAAACGGAAGATCTCCTTCGAGGTGCTGGATCAATCGAAATCCGCCAAAAAAAGCAACCGCGCCCGCAATCCCAACTCACAGAAGGTCGCGAGCCATCAGCCCTTCGAAGAGTTGTTCGGTCTGATCATGGTGGTGAATGCCGAGAAGGTGATTCTGGACCGTCTGGATCTTTCCGATCAGTTGCAGCTTATCGAGCATGATGAAGATGAGCAGGACCGCCAGGCGAATGAACTGCGAAACCTCATCGGCAAGATACAGAATCTTTCCATTCATATCGATGAGGTTCACCACGCAGCCACCGACGACATCAAGCTTCGTCAGGTGGTTAATCGGTGGAGCAAGGGGGGCACGGTGAACAGTGTTATCGGTTATTCGGGGACGCCGTATCTGGCCTCTCCGGACACGATTACCGTGGGTGACGGTGTGACGCTGAAGTTCTCGCAGATTACCACTACCGTTCACTACTACCCGCTTGTCCGGGCTATCCAGGGTTTCTTGAAGAAACCGAGGGTGGAGGTTGCCGCCAACCTGGAGCCGCTGGTTATTATTGAACGAGGGGTCCGTGATTTTTACGAGGCCTATGGGAACAGCACCTATGGCGCCGGAACCTGCGCCAAACTGGCTATCTACTGCGGCAGCATCAGCCGTCTGGAAGAAGAGGTTTATCCTGCCGTCGCCCGGCTGGTTGAGGAGCTGGGAGGAAATCCGTCCCGGGACATCCTGAAATATCATCGCGGCAACAAGGAGTACAAACTGGAGAAAGGGAGTGAGTCGCTCTTCACCTGCCTTGACCTCCCTCTCTCCCGGACTCGTATCATACTGCTGGTGCAGGTGGGCAAGGAGGGGTGGGATTGCCGGTCGCTCACCGGGGTGATCCTGGCGCAGAAGGGGGATAGCCCCGCCAACATGGTGCTCCAGACCTCGTGTCGATGTTTGCGACAGGTTGACAAGGGCGCGACGGAAACGGCCGTTATCTGGCTGAATGATTTTAACGCCAAGATCCTTAATGCCCAGCTGAAGGAAGAGCAGCAGACCAGTATCGCCGAACTCAATAATCTGGCTAAAACAGCCGGCGCGGCATTGGTTCCGCGTCATTCGCGACTGGAGCAGTTGAAGCTCCCCCCCGTGGAATTCCGCCAACTGAGGGTTGAGTATGAAGATGTCACCGTGGAGGATGACCCCCGGACGGCTCAAAAGCTGGAGGCGGCCCGGCAAGACGGAAGGTTATACAATGAGGCGACGGTTACCCGTCGGGGGCTCAGCGCGGATGATCCGGGAATAAAAACGTTCGTTGAACCCTTGGGGAGCGAAATTGCCGACTTCCGTCGGTGGCAGGCGCTCATCGTCAAGGAGAGTTTTCAGAGTTGTTCCACCGCCGAGCTCAGGATTTTCGAGGAACCGCTGCGCCGGATTTTTGCGTTGATAACGTTTGTGAACGACGAAGAATGTCGATTCAATGAGCTGTATGACCATGGCGCCGTCCGTTCCGCCATCCGTTTGGCTTTTCACCAGCGGCGCGAACTCCTGACCAGTGAAGAGGTTATTCCCGCCACTGCCGGTCTGTTGGTTCTGGAAAAATTGGGGTCTGTTGAGTGGCATGACAAGCTTTACCCGTCAGTTGCCGACTGCCGAAAAATTCTGGAGATCGATCAAACAGGAGTTGACATCCAAACCGTGGCGGCCCAGGGTGAGGAGATCCAGCGGCTGTTCCTGGAGTTCCTGAAGCTGCAGGGAAAGGAGCAGGACCTCGTGTCGCGCATGGCCATGCCCCCGGTGGAGGAATACTCCCACGAGGTTAAAAACAAGGACCGGACCTTTCATTACCTTCCCTACGATTTTCGGCAAAGCGGTCTGGATCTGAATTTTCTTCGCGAGGCGTTGACCCTGGCCGAGGTCCGGAACAGAGGGCTGGAACTCTACCATAACGGTGAACGTGACTTAACCGAATTCCGGATTCGTTGTTTTGAGAAGCGGTCGTCCGGGTGGAAATATGTCGGTCTCTATACTCCCGATTTTCTCCTCATCCAACGCCGGGATGACACCATCCACAAGGCGCTGATTATCGAGACCAAGGGGAGCGGCTACGCTGATCAGGCAAAGTTTAAACTTCGAAAGAGCTTCATGGAAACCGAATTTCTCAGGATGAACAACGAATCTTTCGGCTACCAGCGGTTCGATTATCTCTGTCTATCCGATGATATCCCTCTGGAACGGAATATCGCGACTATGAACCATGCCATTATTGAATTTTTCGAGTGTTGAAGGTGAAGCGTTGAATTTTGAATGCTGAATTTTGAATTTTGAATTGATGGGGGGAGTTTTGAAAGAGAATGTGATTCTTGACAAGAGCTTTGATTTTTCATTGAGCATCATCAAACTTTACAAGTTTTTGCTTGAGAAGAAAGAGTTTGTATTATCAAAGCAACTGTTGCGCAGCGGCACGAGTATCGGCGCCAATGTCAATGAAGCTACGGCTGCCCAAAGTAAAGCCGATTTTATTGCAAAGATGGCTATTGCCTCAAAGGAGGCTCGCGAAACTAAATATTGGCTGTTACTCTTCCAGAAAAGTCAAATGGTTGAATTTGATTATTCAAAGCATTTGAAAGAGATCGATGAAATTATCAATATCCTTACGGCAATAGTCAAAACAGCGCAACAAAATAAATGCTGAAGGAATAAAATGAAAATGAAAATGTTGAATGTTGAATGCTGCTTTTTGAATTATTAGCATTCAACACTCAAAATTCAACATTCAAAATTGATCTTCAGCATTCAACATTCAAAATTGAGGTTTGTAATGCCTGTAAAATATATCCCCTATTTCCCCAACACCATAGAAGGCCAGGCTATTCTGGATAACTTCACCCGTACTCGCCGCGCCTTGCGGTATCGGGATAACACCCGGGTGTATGACCGCATCCGGCGCGGTCTGCCGCTG
>CAIYUY010000234.1 GCA_903929485.1 uncultured Desulfuromonadales bacterium | reverse complement strand
AGGTGTACGGCGAAGCCTTCTGCCATCAGGCCGTCAACCAGCCAATACCAATTGTAGGTGGATTCAACAACCACACCTTCAAGAGAGCCACTATACAAAGATAGTGCGTCAGTGATCGCAACAATATCGTTCGCCAGCTTCTCATTGAAGATTCGTTTGCCGTTTTCATCGACGATTGCCAAATAACTGTTGTTTGAATGCAGATCGATTCCGGAGTAGAGTTTCATAAGGCACCTCCCGATTTAAAGGTTGCTTACCTTAAAAACTTAGCAGAGAGCTTCTGCCTATGCTAGGTGGTCCTTTAATATGATTATCAGGCTTGACATTCAGACATTCTCCAGGCTCTTTCCACACTTCTTCCTGCATTACCGTTCCCTGTAGGTAGAAGCCAAACCGGACACCGCCGTTTATTCAAAGAAAATCGGGACGCCTGCATTGCCATGCAAGGTAACGAAATCGAAAAGTGAGGCGAAATCTTTAAGCGGCTTACGGGACATGTATGGAGTTTTCTGCAAATGTCTGAATGTCAAGCCTGACACCAGCGTTCTTGACACCAGCGTGCTCTGACACCAGCGTTCTCCAGCGTTCCATTGGGAGCGATACAACGAAACCGCGGGCGCCGTTACGGTATCCGCGGTTTCGTGTCAGGCGGCCTCCGGAGCGTAGGGTGTCCGGAATCATTATTTTCCGTTGAAGAGAACCGGCGAGGGGTGTTCCAGTAGTCGCCGCAGTTCGGCCATGAAGAGCCCCGCGTCGGCGCCGTCCAGCAGTCGATGGTCAGCGGAGAGGGTTGCCGTCATGAGGCGTCCGGGAATGACTCTCCCCTCGGCCACGATGGGCGCATTCCGCACCGCGCCCACGGCCAGAACCGCAGCCTCCGGATGCCGAACGATGGTCACGTACTCATCCACCCCGTACATTCCCAGATTTGCCACGGTAAAGGTTCCCCCCGTGGTCTCAAGGGGCGTAAGAGTCCCCTTGCGCGCCCGTTCCATCAGGTTGCGACTTTCCCGCGCCAAGTCGTGCAGGGATTTTTCGCTGCACTCCCTGAGCACCGGGGTCACTGCCCCATGTTGCAGGCTGAGAGCAATGCCGATGTTGATGTGGCTATGCCGGATAGCCCCCTGTTCTCCCAGGGAGCTGTTAACCTGTGGAAATTTGAGGAGGGCCACTACAGAGGCTTTGATGATGAAATCGTTGACGGTGATTCGCACCCCGTCCTCCCGGAAGGTCCGGCAGAGGCTCTCTACTCCCTCCATCTCAATATGCACGGAGACCGCGAAATGTGGTGAGGAGTGCAAGGCGTTACACTGATGTGGGGTCGGTGCGGCATGTTCCGGTTCCATTGGCGTCTTCCGGATGTTCCGGTTTTTGTCCTCCAACCTGTCGCCACGGGACCGCTCCATTCGGGCGATGACTGTCCCCACTGGCACGGTGTCACCCGGCTTGACCAGAAGCTGCCCCAGAAAGCCCGACCCAAACGACGGAAGAGTCATCTGCTGTCCGTCAGTTTCCACGACAGCCAGGATCTCACCCGGTTCTACCTGGTCGCCGGATACCTTTTCCCAGGAGATGATGGACCCTTCGGTCATCTTTTCCGAAAGTTTAGGCATGACAATTTCGTTGAACATGGCAGTTCCTTGGACATTTGTTGTGATCTCTCAGCGGGGGGGCTTTTTTTCCGTCGTACCCGGTGGCGAGCCCGCTCCCGAGGTCATTGAGATCGTGCCGTACTGGACCTTCCTGTTGTAAACGATTGTCAGGAGTGTCTGGGTAACGGGCCACTCCCAGACGTAAGTATCAGGCTTGGGATTCTTGGGCGGTCCGTAGATTCTGACCAGAGAATCTTTAAGGCGGTTATAATTCTCCTCGCCCCGGCAGAAGAGAAGCCCTCCGGTCAGCCTCCCCCGGGCGAAGTAATAGGCTTCATCAGTCACCGGGGCGCCGAAGAACGGCGGCAACTCTTTCGCCCGGTTCCGGTAAACCTCCACTTTGCCACCGCTCCCGGCCGCATCGTTTTTCACGAGAGCGTCAGGAACGGTCCCTCCCCAGGGAATTCCCCGGAAATCCTTGGGCGCCGCTCCCGCCGCCCCCCATGCCACGGAACAACCAAGGAGAAGAAGTCCCAATAAAAGAGTGTACCCTTGACGCATATTTCCTCCTGTTAACCTACGATTCTTCGCCCTGCCGGACGAAATTCAGTGTCCCGCCTGCCAGGAGTTCCCGCCGTTCCCGGGGGGTGAGATCCAGGAGCGCCGTCATTGCCCGTCCATTGACGGTGAAAGGGATCTCGCTGACGCCGCCGGCTACCAACTCCCGCAGGTTGCCGAAGCGGATGACATCCCCTTGCCGGATCAGGTCATAGTCGCCCGGAGTGGCGAAGGTCAGCGGCAAGATGCCGAAGTTGATCAGGTTCGCCTTATGGATCCGAGCGAATCCCTTGGTGATCTTGACCCTGATTCCCAGGTAGCGAGGGGCCAGGGCCGCATGTTCCCGGGATGACCCCTGGCCATAGTTTTCGCCGCCGATAACGACACCGCTTCCGGCGGCCTTGGCCCGCTCCGGGAAGCTTGGGTCCAACTGCCGGAAGACGAAGGAGCTGATGGCCGGTATGTTGCTTCGCAACGGGAGGACCATGTTTCCGGCGGGCATGATGTGGTCGGTGGTGATGTTGTCCCCCACGGTGAGAATGACCGTTGCCTCAAGGGTATGGGGGAGCGGTTCGAAGGTGGGGAACGGGACGATATTCGGGCCGGTGATGACCTCCACCTTGCTGGTATCGGCCAGGGGCGAAATGATACTGGAGTCGTCCACCAGATACCGTTCCGGGTTGGTTACGCCTGGCCAGGGGAGGAGTTCCTCCAGTTCCCGCGGGTCGGTGATGACTCCGAAGAGCCCCGCCGCGGCGGCGGTTTCCGGCGAGCAGAGATAGACCTTGTCGTCCTTGGTACCGCTCCGGCCGGGGAAGTTGCGGGGAAAGGTCCGGAGCGACACCTGATTGGTCCCCGGCGCCTGCCCCATGCCGATGCAGCCCAGGCATCCCGGTTGGTGGATCTGGGCTCCGGCCATGAGGAGCATGAGGAGACCGCCCTGCACCGCCACGTTCTCCAGTGCCTGGCGACTCCCCGGATTGACGTTGAAGGAGAGATGCGTGGCGATCCGCCGTCCCTCCAGGATGCGGCAGACGGTCATCAGGTCGCGGAAAGAGGAGTTTACCGAACTCCCTACCAGCACCTGATCCACCTTGATTCCCGCCACCCGGCGTACGGGGACGACGTTATCCGGAGAGGAGGGGCAGGCGATGAGCGGCTCCATGGTTGAGAGATTTATCTCGTCGTAGTCGTCATAGGTGGCGTCCGGATCGGCCGTCAGCTCAACCCAGGCATCGCCGCGCCCCTGGGATTCCATGAATTCCCGGGTTCGGTGGTCGGACGGGAAGAGGGTGGAGGTGGCCCCCAATTCGGCCCCCATGTTTCCCATGGTGGCCCGGTCGGTGGCGGAGAGGGTTGCCACTCCTGGACCGTAGTATTCGATGATCTTCCCTACCCCCCCCTTGACGGTATGGCGGCGGAGCATCTCCAGGATCACGTCCTTGCCGGAGACCCAGGGGGAGAGAGAACCGGTGAGTTTTACTCCCATGATCCTGGGGCAGCGGAGGTGGAACGGATGGCCCGCCATGGCAAGAGCCACGTCCAGTCCTCCCGCTCCCATGGCCAGTAGCGACAGTCCCGCCGCGGTGGGGGTGTGAGAGTCGGCCCCCAGAAGCACCTTTCCCGGTATCCCGAACCGCTCCAGGTGGACCTGATGGGAGACGCCGTTCCCCGCCTTGGAGACATGAATGCCGTACTTCTCCCCGGCGGTCATGAGAAAGATATGGTCGTCGGAATTCTTGCTGTCGGTCTGGAGGAGGTTGTGGTCGATGTACTGGGCGGCCAGTTCCACCTTTACCCGATCAATCCCCATGGCCATGAACTCCAGCATGGCCATGGTTCCCGTGGCATCCTGCAAGAGTGTCTGATCCACCCGGATGGCGATGTCGCTTCCCGGAACAAGTTCCCCTTCAACAAGGTGGGACTGAAGAATCTTCTGTGAGACGTTTTTACCCATGACTGACCTCCGTAGGTTCATCCTTCTCGAAAACCTCCCAGAGCGGAATACGCAACTCCGGGAAGGCGCTGGAGGGGAGTGTTTCGTTCCAGTTGAAGATGGCCGAGATGAACTGTCCATTGACAAGGGTGAACCGCTCTACCAATTCGTCGTCGGGATAGACGATCCAGTATTCCCGGACGCTAAACCGTTCATAGAGAAGTTTCTTTTCCCGTCGGTCTTTCAATCTCGTGGAAGGTGAAAGCACCTCCACCACCAGGTCCGGTGCGCCCTGAATATTTTTCTCATTACTCGTCTTGTGCGGATCGCAGACGACGAGCAGGTCCGGCTGGACGACATTGGTTTCGTCAAAAACTACATCGGTGGGGGCAAAAAACGGTTTGCACTGTTTGCCCCTGAAGTGATCCTTGACGAAGTAGGACAGCGTCAGGGAAATCGTCTGGTGGCGCAACACCGGCGCCGGAGTCATGGCGTAGGCCTCCCCATCGATGATCTCCCACCGCTCGTCATCGGGCCAGGTGAGGTAATCCTCGTAGGTGTATGACTCTTGTTGCTTCCGTTTTGCCTGCCCCATCGTGACCTCCTGTAAGGGCGACGCATGCGTCGCCCCTACGAGTTCATATCATCTGAACCTTGAACCCTGTTTTATCCGTGGATAGCCCGCTGCATGACGTCCAACGCCGCCTCCTTCATCGCCTCGGAGAGGGTGGGGTGGGCATGGCAGATGAGGGCGATGTCCTCCGCGGTCCCCTGGAAGGCCATGACCGTCACCGCCTCGGCGATGAGATCCGAGGCCCGGGGGCCGATGATGTGAACCCCCAGAATCTTGCCGCTACCCGCCTGGGCCAGCACCTTGACAAACCCTTCGGTCTCGTCCATGGCCCGGGCCCGACCGTTCCCCATGAAGTTGAAGCGTCCCGCGTTGTACGAGATTCCCTCTTCCTTGAGCTGCTCCTCCGTCTTCCCCACCGAGGCTGCCTCGGGCCAGGTATAGACGACTCCGGGGATGTAGCCGTACTCCACCACGGCGGCATGGCCGGCCATCTGCTCCACGGCGGCCACCCCTTCCTCCGAGGCCTTGTGAGCCAGCATGGGGCCGGGGACCAAGTCGCCGATGGCGTAGAGTCCGGCGGCGGTTGTCTGGTAGGCGGCGTCAACGTTGATCCGTCCGGTGGCGTCCAGCTTCACCCCCATCTCCTCCAGTCCCAGACCGGCGGTGAGCGCTCTCCGCCCGGCCGCCACGAGAATCTTGTCGCAGACGATCTCTTCCCGGTTCTCCCCGGTGACAAGCACGACTTTCATCCTGCCATCCTCGTAGGAAACCTCCTCCACCTTCGTCCCCAGGCGGAAGGTCATGCCAAGCTTCTTCAGGGAGCGGACCAGAGCCTCGGCGATCTGGCCGTCGCTGGCGGGGAGGACCTTGGGGAGAATATCCACCACCGTCACCTTCGCCCCCAGTCGCCGCCAGACGGATCCCAGTTCCAGGCCGATATAGCCCCCCCCCACCACCAGAAGGTGTTCCGGCACCGCCGTGAAGGAGAGCGCTTCCCGGGCGCTGACCACGTTGCGTCCGTCGAATTTGAGCCCCGGTATGGAGGCCGCCGTACTTCCCGTGGCCAGGAGTACCCGCTTCCCCTCGATGGTGGTCACGGACTCTCCGGCGGTCACTTCCACCTCGTAGCCGCCGTACCCCAGCCGCCGGGCCAGTTTGCCGGTTCCCCGGACCCAGGCGACGCCGTTTTTCTTGAAGAGGAAGGCGACTCCGTCGGTGAGTTTCTTCACCACGTCGCTCTTTCTCGCCATCATCTTGGAAAGGTCAAGCCGGGGGGGATCCACCAGGATGCCGTGCCCGGCGAACTTGTCCCGAGCCAGGGCGAACAGTTCCGAGGAGTCCAGGAGCGCCTTGCTGGGGATGCACCCCTCGTTGAGGCAGACTCCACCAAGGGACTCTCGCTGCTCCACCACCGCCACCTTCATTCCCAACTGCGCCCCCCGGATGGCGGCCACATACCCCCCCGGACCGGCGCCGATAACGATAAGGTCAAACTGCTGATCGGACATGTATATGCTCCTTATTTCCATAAATCAGGGGTAGAGTGCGAATGTTTTGCAATGTTTCGGTCTCAAGAGAGAAAAGTGGCGCCGATCACAGGTGAGAATTTTCGTGATTTTGAGCCGTTCGGCGATTGCCATGACCGAGGCATCGACCAAGCCGATGTTTGCATCGGCATACGTCTCGAGGATCTCACTACTGCGACTCAAGTCGGCCAGGGAGCAGTGCTCAACGGTGATACTTCCCTCAAGCAGTGATGATAAAAACGAAAGTTCGGCCTCCGGTCCCAGGTGAGTATTCAACATGTACGACGCCTCGGGAATGACTGTAATCGGCACCACCAGCTTTCCCGTAAAGGTCGAGATGAAGTCGACTGACTGTTTATGCCAGCGGTCGGTTCGGTCGGCAAGCGCATAGATAATTCCCGTGTCAACGATGAGCGATTCTATGAAGAAGGCTTTTGCCATAGCAGTTCCTCGCATTTTTCCGAGATGTCGCTTCGTTGGCTGGCGCCGATGCCGACAAATGACAATTTTTGCACAGGCGTTCTCTTGCGTTGAATATACTGGGACATGGCGTCGCGAATCAGCTCCGCTACGCTCCGGTGTTCCTGTTCTGCGAGGTATTTCATCTCGCTCAATACCGAATCGTCGGCAAAAATTGTGGTCCGTTTCATGGCGTACCTCCGGCCATATATGATATATGATGTATGTTTTCTGTCAATATTCATTTAGAGATCACTATTACCCTTCCAGCAGCATCTCTTCCGGGTCCTCTATCAGCTCCTTCACGCTCTTGAGAAAGCTCACCGCCTCGCGGCCGTCGATGATCCGGTGGTCGTAGGAAAGCGCCAGATTCATCATGGGGCGGATGACGATCTGGCCGTCACGCACCACCGGGCGCTCCTGGATGGAGTGCATCCCCAGTACCCCGCTCTGGGGGGTATTGAGGATGGGGGTGGAGAGGAGCGAGCCGTAGACTCCGCCGTTGCTGATGGTAAACGTTCCCCCTTCCAGGTCGGCAAGTTCCAGCTTGTTGTTCTTGATCTTCTCGGCAAACCCCTGGATGGCCCCTTCGATCTGGGCGAAGTGGAGCTTGTCCGCGTCCCGGAGCACCGGGACCACGAGTCCCTTCTCACCCCCCACGGCCACGCCGATATTGTAGTAGTGGTGGTAGACCAGGTCGTCGCCGTCGATCCGTCCGTTCACCGCCGGAAAAGCCTTTAGCGCCTCCACGCACGCCTTGACGAAGAAGGACATGTACCCTAGGGCGACGCCATGCTTTTTCTTGAACTGCTCCTTGTGTCGGGCGCGGACCTCCATGACCCGGTTCATGTCCGCCTCGTTGAAGGTGGTGAGCATGGCGGTCTGTTGGCGCACCGCCACGAGGCGCTCCGCGATTCGTTTCCGGATGGGGGTCATCTTCTGCCGGGTGATCCGTTCCTCCACCGGTTTGGCGTTGTAGGGTGGCGGCTCCTCGGACTTTACCGTGGAAGCTGAAGAGGTGGCGGCTGCCGGTATAACGGTTGTCGCCGCCGGTTTTTCCTGAAGCGCGGCCCGGCGGGCCGAGGGGGAGCTGGGGCCACCTGTCGTGATGAGGTGGGTGGGAGGAGCGGGAGCGGCAGGCTGAACCGGGATCGCAACCGCCTCCGCAACCATCGCTGGTTGCTCCGCCGGAGCGGCGGCCACGGCCCCTTCAGCGATGCTGCCGATGATTGTGCCGATCTTCACCGTGGTCCCGGCGGGGACGGATATGGAGAGGATGCCGTCCGCCTCCGCCGGCAGTTCCATGGTGATCTTGTCGGTCTCGATCTCGCAGATCGCCTCATCCTTACGCACCTCCTCACCCTGGTTTTTGTGCCACTTGGCCACCAGCGCCTCGAATACCGACTCACCCACCGCGGGAATCCTGATTTCCATAGTTGAAACCTCCATAAAAATAGTTAAAACCTTTGAACCGCAAAGACGCAAAGTACGCAAAGAAATTCAAAAAATTGTTTTTTTTTGGAACAGATTTCGATTTTTCCCAAAGATTCTTGTTTTTCTTGCCTTCAGGTTTCCTTTGCGTCCTTTGCGTCTTTGCGGTTCAAAAGATTCTGTTTTAAAATTTTTGTTTTACGACGAAACCCCTTTGAACCGCAAAGACGCAAAGTACGCAAAGAAATTCATAGATGGTTGACCATCCGTTTGATGCCGTCCTTCATCAGTGTGACGTTCCAATTAAGGAGATAGCCCAGTTTACACCCTCGCATTTTCAGATAGGTGAGAAGTTGGGCTTCGTGAATCGGCAGGAGCCTTTCCACCGTCTTGTTCTCGATGATGATCGAATCTTCGACAATCATATCGATACGGTACCCGGCTTCGATCCTGACATCGCCGTATAGTACCGGTAAAACCACTTCGCATTCAACCCTTAACCCGGCGCTGCGCAGTTCATAGGCGTGACATGTCTGGTAGACGGATTCCAGCAGACCCGGTCCCAAAGTGCTATGGACCTTGATGGCCGTTCGAATGATTTCGTTGCCGATACTTTCCAATTCCATGAGAGAGATCCTTTATAACTTCAAAACCTTGGAACCGCAAAGACGCAAAGTACGCAAAGAAATTCAAAGACTTGTTTTACAATCGGTTCAGGTTTTCCCAAAAGATTCTTGTCTTTCTTGCTTTTTGGTTTCCTTTGCGTCCTTCGCGTCTTTGCGGTTCAAAAGGTTCGTTTTTAAATACCTTACCGGACCACCATATTTTCCAGCACCGTCGCTCCGTTACCAACTGTCAACCCCTTGAAATCACTCTTCCCTTTCACCACCGTATACCCCTGATCAAACCCGCCGCTGAACTTGACGTTCTTGTTCCCGTTCAGGTTGAGGATCTCTCCGTAGCTCACGGCCCAAGCCTGAACCGTATCGCCGTTGACGGCGTTGGCATAGGCTTCCAGGAGTGTGGGGAAGTAGAGCGGGATAGGGCGGTTAAGCCGGACGGCGTGGAGTCCATCGTAGTCGAAAGCGGCGGTTACGGCCAGGTCGCCGTTCAGGGTGACGGCGCAATCTCCGGATTTATTGACGCAGCCGCCGGACCAGCCGGAGAAGAGGTTATATTCATCGGGTTTCGGCGTCAACAGGAGGTTGTCGCCATAGCCGAAGGTGGTGACCGTGGAAGTATTGCCGGCGACACCAACCGGACTACTCGTCACCGTCCCTTTCCCGCTCCCTTGAACAGTCAGTGTCACGGTAATCGATTTGCCCAGCCACGGGTCATACATCACGTTATCGCTCACCCGATCCCCCCTGCCGTTGGGGTTGAACCAGCCACCGGTTGAGCGGTCGTTGGAGGAGTCTGAACTGATTGGTGTACCGACTTAGATAGGAACTGCTATGAAGTTCTAGCCCGTAATTGAGCTGATTAATTCGCAGAATTATTTTATCGCCGTAAAGTACTCCCGGTGTGATTTCTCCGTTGAGCGTATTTCTGAGCCGTGTATCAGAAACATTGACATTCAGGGTGTTGCGTATTGTTGAAAATGTCTGGCTATCTATTTGTCGGGCGTTGACAGAAGTACAGAGGGATATTACGACAAGGATAATGAAAAAAGGAAGAGCTTTAAATGTGGGAGTAATCGGGCCGGAACGGGCGGGGTTCATGGGCGCCTCTGGGGGAAGACAGGTAAAGGTTAAGGTTGAGGTTGAGAAAAGCGAAGGGCAAGAACAGTTCTAGGTTCTACGTTCTAGGTTCTATGTTTAAAACCTGGAACCTTATATTTTATGTCGTCGTCTTTCTTCGTTTTCTTTGCGTATTTGTATTAAAGGGTTTGTGGCCCAATTCTCGTTATAGAGTCTCGATTTTCTGGGAGATGAGAATCTCTTTGTGGATAATATGGAATATTTCCAGCAGATTTCTTTCTGCTGAGGACGTAACCTCTTCATCCTGATGATGTCTATGATGCGGAAACGTAATTATATGATTATGGTGCGGCGCATTGTCCCAGCGAGAGAGAAGGCCACCCGATTTGTTCTGCCAATGATAGGAATACTTGCGCTTGCCATCGATAAACAGGTAGTCCTTGATAAAGAGTACCGAACCATCAATTAGGTCAATTCGTGCCGAAAACGACATGGCCGAACCATAGCGACGGTATTCAGTGACGGTATACCCCGCAACTATATCGGGATAATCCCGGACGACATTATAAAACATGACTTAGTTCTTTTAGCCGGTTTTGCCAGTAAACTTTTCCTTCCTGGGCAAAGCGCCATGCCATGAGATCATCGAAGAGTTGAAAATTTTCCGCCATCTCCTCGGATTCCCGTGAGGCAGTTTCATAGTTTTTATTGTGCTTGAGTTCGAAACCCTCAATCTCTTCAGAAAAATCAGAGATATGAGATAGTATCCGGGTAGTCATGACATCAGTGATAAGACCCTTAACGCTACCGAAATCTAGTTCCTTTGCAATCTCTTCAAGCTGTTCGCTGTATGCCAATGTCACCATGGAAATCTCCTCAACATTTGTCGTCTTGTCTGTTAAACAGTCCGCCGCCTTGTCTCGTAACTGCTCAGAACAGGCCAAACATGCTTCGACAGGCTCAGCATGAATGGAAATGCGACAGTTTACCCGTTCACCCTGAGCTTGTCGAAGGGTGTTTTGCTGTCGCGGAAAATTGACGGTTCATTCGCCGTAAATGATGGCTTTTTCCAAGACTTTTTCAAGAGATTCGCTCCCGGTTTCCTTTGCGTCCTTCGCGTCTTTGCGGGGCAAAGTTTTGTTCTTGGAATTAATGCCTTTAGCACTTATTCTGACCAGTTCTACTGTGCCCTTCGGAAAATTTCATCAATGTTTTGACCCCGGTACAGATCGCGGGATACCTTGACGTAATCTGTCGGTTCCCGGTGCAGGTAGGTCAAAAACCTGAGGGCGTCGGCAGGGCCAAGAGAATCGCTTAACGCATTAATCCCCTTCAGCTTGATTTCGTTTTCCGTTAAAACCTGTTTTTGCATGAGTTTAGACCTCTCGTATGATCCGCAAATCACCCTCGGCTTTTTCAATCCATTCCGTTGTTTCATCCTTAGTGACTGTCGAGGGAATGAGCAACATCAATGACAATCACTCTCGCCCCTCACTAATTGCCTGAGTGAGCCATGCCTGGGTAATGGCGAAACTTCCTGCGATGGGTTCAGGCGGAGACAGTTCTTGGCATCTACCACTCATGGGTGTCAACCTGTTCGCAGTCGGCCTGAACGGTCTTTGTCATATTCGTAAGATCGTCATGAGAGATTAAACCGGCAAATCGAATCATATCTTTGCCATTAACACCGTGAATTGTGACCGGCTTATCAATTTCCTTGTGCTTGAGTTCGAACCCTCAATCTCTTTAGAAAAATCAGAGATATGAGACCGTATCCGGGTAGTCATGACATCAGTGATAAGACCATTGACGCTACCGAAATCTAGTTCCTTGGCAATCTCCTCAAGCTGTTCGCTGTATGCCAATGTCACCATGGAAATCTCCTCTACATTTGTTGTTCGGTCGCTGAAAACGTAAGGTGATTAGCAACAAAGACGATACCATGATTATTCAAGGGGTTGTCATTCTGAGCGATAGCGAAGAATCTGCTTCTGTTTGAAAAGCAGATCCTTCGCGTTGCTCAGGATGACAGACGCTTGGTATGTTTTTTGTCGCAAGTCACCTAAGGTGTGCTTATTCGAACGCTTTCGCCAGGTATTCGTCATGGCGTGCAGATACATCGGAACATCCAGAATGAAATCCGCTAACCGGATGAGT
>CAIYUY010000233.1 GCA_903929485.1 uncultured Desulfuromonadales bacterium | reverse complement strand
CGGAAAAGAGACGATTATTAAACCTGAATCCGTTCGCCCTGAGCTTGTCGAAGGGTGAACGGAATTTTGCCGGGTATGTACTTTGCCGCGAATCACCCAAAGTCTGTCATTCTGAGCGATAGCGAAGAATCTGCTTCCGTTTTATAAGCATATCCTTCGCGTTGCTCAGGATGACAAGCAAAAGAGAGGATGACAAGCAAAGGACAAAACGACACCCAAGGTGATTCGCGACAAAAAATGTACCGTAACATGGACGGCGTCTCTTTTCCGTTCATGGTTCGACAGGCTCACCACGAACGGAAAAGAGACGATTATTAAACCTGAATCCGTTCGCCCTGAGCTTGTCGAAGGGTGAACGGAATTTTGCCGGGTATGTACTTTGCCGCGAATCACCCAAAGTCTGTCATTCTGAGCGTCAGCGAAGAATCTGCTTCCGTTTGAAAAGCAGATCCTTCGCGTTGCTCAGGATGACAGACGGTTGGTATGCTTTTTGTCGCAAGTCACCTTCGCGGGAAGTCGCCTTTTCACAGAAGAGAACCTTACCACCCCCAACCCCTCCTAAAACAGGAGGGGAGCAAACCGAAATTGTCGTTTCCGATGTAGGGGCGAAGCAAGCTTAATCTGCTTCGCCCTCCTTTGATCATCGCGGCAATAAGGGCGAAGCAGTCCGCTTTTGCTTCGCCCCTACGCTGACAAACGGATATCTCAACAAGACTTTGATGCACAATTTACTACACAGATATCCCCCTCTTATGATATGAAGAAGCTTTGTCGGGATGGCGATAACGGCGTCACCTGAACGGATTGAACCAACGAGGTACCCGCAATGTCCACACTGCTGATCTGGTCGCTACTCATCGGAGCGATCACCCTCTTCCTTACTATTGAACTGACCCAGGAATGGTATATCAACCGAAGCAAACGGGGAAGCAGAACACACTTTCTCCCCTTTCTCCGAAGATGGGCCCGAAAGAACAAAGCCAAGCTCGCCATCATGGCGGCAGTGATCATCGTTTTCGCCCTGGCGCTTTTCCTGCAAGATTATACCCTGGCGCTCCCGGACTTCCTGGGGCGGGTAAGAATCCCCAAAATGGTGAGATGGGGACTCTACGCGCTCCTGGCCGTAACCCTCTTCGTCACCGTTGACCTCTTCAAGGCCTGGCGGGTCTACCGGACCAACAAGAAGGGACAACGCGCCACCGGTCCGAGCTTTTATCGCTGGTGGTTCAAGAGCAGCGCCAAAAGAATCTGCATCGTGGGGGGGATAGCCGTTATCGCCCTGGGGGGAACCTGGGTGACTCTGCGCTACGACCTCCTGCATCAGCAATCCCAGTCGGCGCGCTACATGGCCAGCGCCGACCGGTACTACCGGCAGCAGAAATTCCGGGAGGCGACACTGGAACTGCGTAACGCCATCAAGGTAAACCCTGACGATTATGACGCCCACCTCTGGCTGGCCCGCTGCCAATGGCGACTGGGCAACCTGCCGGAAGCCCGCGATGCCTATGAGAAGGCGGTGCGGTTGGAACCGAAACTCTACGCGGCATTCCTGGAGCTTGGCCGTCTCTCCCTGGCCATGGGTTTTCCGGAAAAAGCCGCCGTTGCGGCGAATCAGGCGCTCCTCCTGGAGCCTCAGGCGGCTGAACCGCGCATGTTGCTGGCCAGGATCGGCCTGATCACGGGAAAGGGAGAGCGGGCGGCGGAACAGTACCGGGCCATTCTGGCGACCAACCCCGCCGACAATGAAGTCAGAAATCTCCTCATCGGTCTGTTCCTCAGCCGCCGCTCCTTTGCCGAAGCCGATCGGGAAGCCCAGGCCGGCCTGAAACTCAATCCCCAGGATACGAAACTGAAGGCGGCATTGGCCGTCGCCCGTGATGGCCAGGGGCAACGGAAAGAGGCCGAACTGCTCCTCAAGGACGCGGCAACCCAAGACAGCGGTTCGCCGCTGCCGCTGGTCGCCCTGGGGGAACTGTACGTCCGCCACCGTGAATACATCCCCGCCTTGCAGTTCTATGAAGAAGCGCTGAAACGCTCCCCCAACGATAAGACGATCATTAATAACATCGCTCTGCTTCATGCGGAGTACGGCTACGACCTGAAACGGGCCGCCGAACTGGCCTACCGGATCTATGCCCGCTACCCCCGGGAACCGGCGGTGGCGGACACCATGGGGTGGGTCCTCTTCAAGCAGGGAAAACTGGACCAGGCCCTGCCGATCCTGCAGTTCGCCGCCGGCGGCGCACCCAACAATCCGGCCCATCGGTACCACTACGGCGCGGCGCTTCTCAAGGCCGGGAAGAGCGTGGCGGGGCGCAAGGAGGTGGAGACGGCGCTGAAGATCTCCTCCGACTTCGACGGTTTTGCCGAGGCGCGGAACCTGCTCAGCGGCAACAGGAGATAAACAGGCATGGACTACTCCTCCAGGCCGCCACCCAACGCCTTGTACAGGGAGACCATGGCCGTCAGGCTCCGCGCCTCCCCCTGGAGCGTCTGATCTTCCTGAGTCGCCAGATTCCGCCGGGCTTCAAACAGGGCAACCTTGGACACCTCACCCCCCTTCAGCCGTTTTTCCGTAAGAACCACTACCTCCCGCTCCGCGTGCTCCGCCTTCCGCAAGCGTTCGCGCTTTTCCTCGCTCTCCGCCACTCGGGACAGCGCGACCTCCAGATCGGCCACAGCCGTCAACCAGGATTTCCGGTAGCCGGCCAATGCCGCATCAAAGGCGGCTTCGCTGGCCTTCACCTGGTTTTTCAGCCGCCCCCTGTTGAAGAGAGGGAGAGAGAGTTGCGGGCCGGCACTCCAGGCGAGGCTGGCGCTGTTCACCAGAGTTCCCGGATGAATGGAGAGCCAGCCGGCGTTCCCCACCAGGGAAAAACGGGGATAGAGTTCCGCCACAGAAACTCCGATGTCGGCGCTGGCGGCCGCAAGCTCCCGTTCCGCAACCCGCAGGTCGGGACGACGCCGGAGCAACTGGGAAGGAAGCCCCAGAGCGGGAACCGAGGGGACAAGAAAGAGCGGCCCGGGGGACGAAAGTTTTACCCCCAAGTCATCAATCCCCCTGTCGGTTAACACCGAAAGCGCCGCCAGACTCTGGCGAACCCCCAGCTCCAACCCCGGAAGGGTGGCGGCAAAGTTGTCACGATTAACTTCGGCCCGCCGCAGATCGAGCCTGGTCCCCTCTCCCGCCGCCGCACGTAGCCCGGCAAGGCGGACCAACTCCAGATAATTATCCAGGTTCTCTTTTCCCAGAAGGAGCCGCCGCTGCCATATCCTCAGTTGGATGTAGTTTCGCGCCACCTCGGCGACCAGAACCAGCCGGGCGTCCTCCACCCGCCGGGCGCTAGCCTCCACCCGGGCCTGGGCCCCCTGGGAGAGACGCTTTTGGTGACCAAAGAGATCCAGCTCCCAGGAAGCGTCAAAGCCGGCCTGATAGTTGGTAAACTCGGTGGCGACATCTTTCAGGGGGAGGTTGGCCAACATCTCACTGTTTCTACTTATCTTGTCCTGGGAGAGACCGCTTCCGAGAGTTACCGCGGGACCGCCGACGGCGTCCTGGATTCCCTGCATCCCCCGCGCCTGGCGGAGCCTGGCTTGGGCGAACAGAAGGTCAGGGCTGTTCCTCAGGGCGTCAGCCACCACTGCATCCAGGTCGGGATCGTTGAACGACTCCCACCAACGGGAACTCAGGATGGCGCTCCCCCCCTTGTCGGTATAATTCCGTGGCGCCTTACTGTCAGGACGCAGGTAGTCGGGACCGACGGCGCCGCAAGCGGAAATAATGACGGCAAGAACAAGGTACGGAATTTTTTTCATCGGTTTCCTCGGGTCAGGCGATGTGACGACGAAACATCCCCAACGCCACGGTCAGGGTGCAGCAGGCTATGGCCACCAGGGGCCAGAGATCGGGCCAGGCTTGAGCGAAGCCGTATCCCTTGAGAAACAGTCCCTTGAGCAGGGGGATGAAGTAACTCAGCGGGTTCAGCCGCGCCACCCACTGGAGAGCCATGGGCATGTTTTCCAGGGGAGCCACGTACCCCGAGAGCATCACGGCGGGAACCATGAAAGAGAAGACTCCGAGGAACGCCTGCTGCTGGGTTTGGCAGAGAGAGGAGATGAACAGGCCGATCCCGGCCAGGGCCAGCCCATAACAGACCATGCCGATGATCAGGAGGAGGATCGATCCGGAAAAAGGGACCCCATAGATCCACCTGGCCACCAGGGCGATGAAGCTCCCCTGCGCCACCGCCACCAAAACTCCCGGAACCCCCTTTCCCGCCATGATGTAGGCGGGGGTCAGGGGAGAAACCAGCAGCTGGTCGAAGGTTCCCTCCTCACGCTCCCGGGCGACGGAGAGGGCCGTGACGATGAGGCAGCCGATGGTCGTGATGATGGCCACCAAGCTGGGAAGCACATGCCATTTGAAATCCAGGTTGGGGTTGTAAAGGTTTCGTTGACTGATGGTTGCCCGGGGAACTCCCCCTCGCTCCCGGGCGTAGCCGTTGGCCACCTGGGTAACGTAACCGCTTGCGATCTGGGCGCTGTTGGAGCTGCGACCGTCCATGATGATCTGCAGCGGCGCCGGCTCCCTGGAAAGGAGTCGACGGGAGAACTCCGGAGGGATCCGGAGGGTCAGCATAACCTTCTGTCCGTCCAGGGCCTCCCGCATTTCCCCGTCGCCATGGGCCATGACTATCCTGGTGAAGGCCGCCGTCCGCGCCAGACGCTGGAGCAGTTCCAGGGAAGCGGCTCCCCCATCCTCGTTGTAGATCATGAGCGTGCAATTCTTCACCTCCAGCGTCGCGGCGAAGGGGAACAGGGCCGTCTGCAGAATGATCGGCATGATGAGGAGCAGCCGCCCCTGCTTGTTGCCCAGGATCGTCCGGAGTTCCTTCCTGATAAGCTGTACCAGTCGCTCCAGCATGAATCACTCCACCGTCCGCTTGCTTCTCCAGGCGGTGAGCCCCAGCCAGAAGCCGGCAAGCAGCGCCAAAAACAGCCCATCGGGGATCAGCAGGGAAGGTATGGTTCCCGCCAGAAAAAGGGTCTGCAATGAATGGGCGAAATAACGGGCAGGCACCAGACGGGTCAACCATTGCAGCGGCCTGGGCATGCTCTCGATCTGAAAGACGAAACCGGAAAGCATGAGGGACGGCAGAAATCCCGCGGTGAGGGCCGCCTGGGCCGCGTTGAACTGGTTTTTCAACAGGGTGGAGAGGAAGAGTCCCAGCCCCAGGGAGCTCCCCAGAAACAGGCTGGAGATGACGAACAGGGCCGGAAAGGAGCCGCGAAACGGCACCCCCATCACCTGCACCGCCACCACCAGACAGAGGATCATGGCAAGTATCCCCAGCAGGTAGTAGGGGATGATCTTGGAAAGGAGGAGTTCCATCCGGGTGACCGGGGTTGCCAGCAGCGCCTCCATGGTCCCCCGCTCCCACTCCCGGGCCACCACCAGCGAGGTGAGGAGGGCGCCGATGATGGTCATGACCACCGAAATGGAGCCCGGCGCCAGGAAGTTTCGACTGACCATGCCGGGGTTGAACCAGGAGCGGGGACGCAATTCCACCACCGGCGCCCAAACAAGCCCCCGATCGTAGGCCTCCCCCTGATCCCATTTTTCGTAGACCCCCTGGGCATAGGAGCCGATGAACTGGGCTGTATTGGGTTCCGAGCCGTCGGTGAGCAGCTGCAGGGCTGCCGTCCCCTCCCCCTGAAGCCATTTCGCCGAAAAATCGTTGGCGACGATCACCGCGCCCCGCACTTCACCGGAAGCAAGGAGAGCCATCACCTCCTGCCGCGACCCGCAGTGACGCAGCTGGAAGGCGGACGATCCCTTCAAGGCCTGGAGCAGGCTCTCCCCCGCGGGTCCGGCGTCCTCCACCAGCACCCCCAGGCGAACGTTGCCGGTATCCAGATTAATGGCATAGCCGAAGATGAACAGCAGGAGCACCGGCAGGATGAAGGCGACCAGCACGCTGCCGGGATCGCGAACGATGAGGAAAAACTCCTTCCGGCAGAGCGCCCGGAGCCTGCGCCGGAAAAGGGGATTCACCGGTCGGCCTCCCGCACCAGCCGGATAAAGGCGTCTTCCATGGTGGGGTCGGGATTACCGGGAGACGCCACGCGCTCCTTCAGCTGGTCCGGAGTTCCCAGGGCGATCAGCTCCCCCCGGTACACGATGCCGATCCGGTCGCAGTACTCCGCCTCGTCCATGAAGTGGGTGGTCACCATGACGGTCACCCCTTTTTCCGCCACTCCATTGATGTGGTTCCAGAATTCACGACGCGTCACGGGATCGACCCCGGACGTCGGCTCGTCCAGGAAGAGGATCTGAGGTTCATGCATGACCGCGCAGGCCAGGGCCAGGCGCTGCTTGAACCCCAGCGGCAGCTCGTCGGCGGGGGAATCCAGATAATGGCGCAGGTTGAACAGCTCCACCATCCGGGCGATCTTTTCACGCTGAACCTCGCCGGCGAGGCCGTAGATCCCCGAAAAGAACTCCAGATTCTGTCCGACGCTCAACTGTTTGTACAATGAGAACTTCTGGGCCATGTACCCCAGGCGCTGGCGGGCCTTGGAAGGGGAGGAGGTGAGGTCTATCCCCATGACGGTAGCCTGACCGGATGTGGGCTTCAAAAGGCCGCATTTCATCTTGAAGATGGTGGATTTCCCCGCGCCGTTGGGTCCCAGCAGGCCGAAGATCTCGCCGCGGGCCACGGTGAAGCTCACGTCACGGGTGGCCGTGAAATCACCGAACCGCTTGGTCAACCGGTGCGCCCGGATTACCGCGTGAGGGTCCACCTCCGGGGGGAGTTCCACCAGGGGGAGCTGCGCCGCCAGCGCCGACTCACCTCCGGGTCCCCCTCCCAGGATGCTGATGAAGGCGTCCTCCAGCCTGGGGGGCGCCTCCACCAGGCTCGCCCCCGCTCCCGCCTGCAGCGCTTCCAGACAGGGGAGTTCCCCCGCCTGACGGAGCAGTATCCGCACGCTGCTCCCCTGGATGACGCCGTCCATGACCTGGGGTGAAGCCAGCGCCCTCCCGAGGAGCGCCCGGCGATTCCCCCATATCCCGGTGATCCGGAGAGAGCGTCCCCGCATCCGATCCATCAGCACCCGGGGGGGACCGCCGGCTTTGATCTCCCCGTGAGCCATGAGACGAACCTCGTCGCACAACTCCGCCTCGTCCAGGTATGCCGTGCTCCAGACCACCGTCATGCCGGTGCTTGAGAGTTTCCGCACCATTTTCCAGAGTTCCCTGCGGGAGATGGGGTCGATCCCCACCCCGGGCTCGTCCAGCAGCAGCACCTTGGGAGATCCCAGGAGGGAGCAGGCAAGCCCCAGCTTCTGCTTCATCCCCCCGGAGAGTTTCCCCGCCGGGCGGCCGGTGAAACGCGCCAAGTCGGTGAAGTGAAGCAGACTCTCAATGCCTTGGTCGCGCTCCACTCCCGTCACATTCCTCAAATCAGCGTAAAGACTAAGGTTCTCCATGACGCTCAACTCTTCATAGAGTCCGAACTTCTGCGGCATGTAGCCGATGATCTCCCGCAGTGCGCCGCTTTGAGCCCGCGGATCAAGGCCGTTCACCCGGATCTCCCCCTGGGTGGGGTGCAAAAGCCCCGCCATCATCCGGATCAGCGTACTCTTCCCGGCGCCGTCGGGACCGACCAACCCGGTGATCTGCCCCCATCTCATTTCGGTGGTGACGTTTTTTATCGCCTCGGCGCCCTGGGGTGCGAACCGCTTCACCAACCCCCGGATCCGTATGGTCACCGGGGGAAGCTGACTGCTCCCGGTCATCTTCCCAACCTCACGGTGACCGGCATCCCCTGACGGAGCTGTTCGTCGGGATTTTCCACCACGATCCGGAGCCGATAGACCAGGGATGTCCGGAGGTCGGTGGTTTCCACACTCTTGGGGGTAAATTCCGCGGTGGGAGAGACAAAGCCCACCACCCCGCGATAGTTTTTCCCCGGCTGACTGTCGGTAGTGAGGTTGACCTTGGCGCCGGAGGGGAAACGCCCCATCTGGGCCTCCCCCACGTAGGCGCGGGCCCAGACCGGCTTGGTGAGGGAAAGGGAGAAGGCAGGAGTTCCCGATTGCACCATGGATCCCTGCTCCACGGCGCGGGTGATGATCACCCCCGAGGCGGGTGCGGTCAAGGAGGCGTCGGCCAGGGCGAGCTTTGCAGCATCCAGACCGGCCCGCGCCTGAGATAGCTGTGCGTCGGACTCGGCCAGCTCTTCCTTCCTGAAACCGCCGGCCACCAGCCGCAGCTGTTCACCCGCCGAATCAGCCTGGGCCTGGGCCTGATCCCGTTGGGATTCGGCTCCCTCCAGGGCGCGCTGGGTTACCGCCCCCTCGCCGGCCAGATCCCTTTGACGGATCCACTGCCGCTGGGTCTCGGTCACTGCCGCCCGGGTGGCCTCCACCCTGTTTTTCGCTTGCCGGATCTCTTCCGTCCGGTAACCGTTGTGCAGCAGGCTGTTTCGCGCCAGGAGAGAGGCAACCGCTCCCTGGGCGCCGCGCAGGGCGTTTTCCAGCGGCTGGGTATCCAGGCTTGCCAGCAGATCCCCCTGGCGAATGATCGCCCCCTCATCCACCTTCACCTGGGCGACTCGCCCCCCCACCCGGAAGGCCAAGGTTACCTGGCGTATCTCCACGTTGCCGTAGATGGTGACCTCCTTGCCCGAACCACCGGAGTTTTTCTGCCGATAATACGCCCCTCCCCCCATCAGGACGAGGAGAAGAACGATGAAGGGGACAATTTTCCTGTTCATGAAACATCTCCTCCTTAAATCACTCCCCAGGAACGAGCCCGAACTGCCGCTGTATCTCCAGGGGCGCCCGATGGTAATGGGAGAATTCCATGGTATAGCTTCCCCGCCCCTTGGTGGCGCTGCGAAGTTCGGTCATGTAGCCAAACATGCCGCTCAAGGGGGCCAACGCCCGGATGACCTCCAGATCGTCCCGGCTCTCGATACCTTCCACCCGCCCCCCTTTCTGCTGAAGCCCCCCCAGTACTTTCCCCGCGGTTTCGGTCGGCACCGTCAACTCAAGAGCCATGACCGGCTCCAAAAGAGTAGGATCAGCCGACTTTACCGCCACCACCAGCCCCTTCCCGACCGCAATCCGCAGCCCCAGCTCGGTAGTCATCCCCTGCTCAAAAGGGGTCTCAAGAATTCGGACCTCAAGATCGACCAGGGGATACCCGGAGCAGCAACCGGCTGCGCAACTCTGAAGCAGGAACTGCTCCAAATTCCGGCGCTGCTCCAGCGTCAGGAAAAGCAGTTCCGGCGGCGGGAGCACAATCCTGACTCCTGTCCCGCGTTGAAGAGGCGTAAGCCGTAGCAAGGCCTCCCCCTTCTGAATCCTTCCCTCCACCTCTCGCTGAAAAAACTCCCGGTGTTCCACCCTCCGCTGGATGGACTCTCGATAAACCACCCGTGGCGCTCCACTCTTGACGTGAACTCCAAACTCACGGACCAACCGATCGGTGATAATTTCAAGGTGCAGTTCACCCATCCCCGTAATAATGGTCTGGCCGGTATCCGGATCCTCATGCACCCGAAAGGTGGGATCTTCCCAGAGGAGTTTTTCCAGCGCCCCGGGAAGCCGCTCCCGATCGCCTCCCCCCTTGGCCTCCACGGCAAGCGACACCACCGGCTCGGGAGCCGTCACCCCCTCCAGGACGAGGGGGTGACCCGGCTGACAAAGGGTATCCCCGGTGAGGGACTCCTTGAGTCCACCCGCCGCCACGATGTCGCCGGCGGAGGCGCTCTCGATCTGTTCCCGCTTATGGGCATGCATCCGGAAGAGTCGCCCGATCTTCTCGCTTCTGTTCCTGCTGCTGTTGAGTATCGTATCCCCACTCCGGAGCGTCCCGGCATAGATCCGGAGATAGGTCAACTTCCGCCCCTCATCCGCCTGAACCTTGAACGCCAGGGCCCGCAGCGGCCCTCGCGGGGTGCAGATGACCTCCTCTTCACCCCCGGTGGCCGGATTATTCCCCCGGGGATGAGCGCTTTCCAGGGGTGAGGGGAGAAAGGCCGCCACTCCGTCCAGCAACGGTTGAATCCCCTTGTTACGCAGGGCGGCCCCCAAAAAGACGGGGAAGAGGCGGCACTCCAGGGTTCCCCGCCGGAGAGCAGCCACCAACCTTGGGGTGGAAACGGCGCTCCCCGCCAGGTAATCGGCCATGATCCCGTCGTCAAAATCGGCCGCCGCCTCCACCAGAAGATCCCGGCCACGGAGCGCCTCCTCCCGCTGCTCCTCCGGCAGGGGGCCCCTCCGGACCGTGCGCCCCTGATCGGGCTCCTCAAAGGAGAGCGCCTCTTGTTCAAGAAGGTCGATAATCCCGGTAAAACGGCTCTCGCTCCCCAGGGGAAGCTGCAGGAGAATCGGCCGCGCCTTGAGCCGTTGCCGCATCCGCTCCAGAACGCTCTCCAGATCAGCCCCCACCCGGTCCATCTTGTTGACGAAACAGATCCGGGGAACCCGGTACCGTTCCGCCTGCAGCCAGACCGACTCACTCTGGGGCTGAACCCCCTCCACGGCGCTGAAGATGGCGATGGCGCCGTCCAGCACCCGCATGCTCCGCTCCACTTCAATGGTGAAATCGATATGGCCGGGAGTATCGATGAGGTTGATGGTCGTATCCCGCCACCGGCAGGTGGTGGCGCTGGCGGTGATGGTAATCCCCCGTTCCTGCTCCTGGGGCATCCAGTCCATGACCGCGGCCCCTTCATGGACCTCACCCAGCTTGTGAGTCTCGCCGCAGTAAAAAAGAATCCGTTCCGACACGGTGGTCTTCCCTGCGTCGATGTGGGAGATGATGCCGATATTCCGGATAGTTTCCAGGGGGGTAGTGGACATAGTGATCACGTCCCAACACTAACAAGTTAGATAAATTTTTCCAATAGTACCATTTTTGCGATCCGCAAGGCAAGCTGTTATCGGCGACAGTTATCCGTGAATTCCCGCCAGTTCCGGAAACGCCGTGAGAACCTCCCTCACGGCAACGACGGAGAGGCTGTTCCCGGCCAAGCCCCATCTCCTCCGGAGCGTCATCCCTTGGGGAAAAGTGAAGGTTGCCGGAAAATGAAGCAGCCGGACGATCTCCTCCGGCATGAAACGGCGAACCCGGGAACCGCAGCTCAGATACGAACCGGCATTGACCAGTGACCGACCGTAGCCGGAGGTGAAACAGGTGGTGCAGGCATGAAGATCGGTGGGCTCCAGGATACGGAGAGCGCCGCCGTACCGGGTCACAATCTCAGGGGAGAGGAAGAGTTCATGGGGGAGCGTCTCAACAGGCGCCAAGTCAAGATATGGAGCAAGTGGGCGCAGAGGGAGAGGGGAAAGCGGTTTTTCCACCGCCAGCGGCAGAAGAGATGCGGTGAGGTAATAGCGGGGGCGGCGGGATGGGATCCCCAGTTCCGTGGGACAAAGGAGTCGCTCCCGGAGAGCATACCCCCGTCCGGCCAGAAGGTCCACCAGGCGGCCATGGGCCTGGGACCCCACAAAGCCGGCGACGTTTTCCAACGCCAAACAGCGGGGGAGATGCTCTCCGGAAATCCGTCCCAGGATCGCCATGAGGTGGCCGAGGCTCCCTGCCCGACCGTCATCCAGGTCACGCCGGGCGCCACGCTCGCAGTAGGGCTGGCAGGGGGGGGAGAGCCACCAGAGATCCACGGCCGGGGCGGTCAGTTCCCAGGCGCTGATCCGCGCCAGATCCACCTGCCGGGTCGGGTGCTCCGGGAAGTTAAGACGATAGCTCGCCAGGGCCGCCGGGTCCTGCTCCAGGGCCGCCGTCACCCGCACAGCCCGCTCCGCCACCGCCGCGGCAAACCCGCCGATTCCGCTGAATAATTCCACTGCCCGCAAAATCACACAAAAACCTGTTCTAAGTTCTATTCACTGGTTCTCACTCCCCAGTCACCGCTTTCCGGGAGAGTAAACCGTCAACTATCAACTGTCAATTATCAATTGCCTTACACATCCCCACGCTCCTGTGGTAGAAACGTAGAGGAACAACAGAGAGGAGAGAAACATGGACGAACAGAGCAGTGTCGACCCGGCAATCATGGCAGCGGGATTGCGCAAGGTTCGGAAACGCCGCTGGCTCCTCTGGTCGCTCATCCTCATCTATCTCCCCGGTATCTGGAGCTGCCTCACCCTCACCGGATCGGACCGGGCCACGGGACTCTTCTTCGGAATCTGGCTTATCCTGCTCATCATCGGAGTCTTTTTCGTCACCACCGCCAAATGCCCCCGCTGCGGCAACCTGTTCCACATGCATGGAATCACCCCTCTCTACCTGCGAAACTGCCTCCATTGCCGGCTCCATATCTGCGCGGACAAACGAAAATGACGACACTTATCCCCCTGCTCCTCCTGGCCGTTATGACGACAGCCGCCGGTTCCCCCGCTGCTCCTTCGCCGGAAAAAATAGCGGTCCGGGAGGTTCTCCCCCAAGTGGAGGAACATCCTCCTCTCCCTCCCGACTATGAGCTTTTTGACGTCCGGACCCTTCCCCAGGAGATGAGCGCCTACAGCTCCTCCCTGGCCAGGGACGCTATCGCTCCGCTCTGCCGAGAGAGCCTCTCCGCCCAATTCCGGAAACGTTACTTCTCCCCCTGGAACAGCGGACCACCCCTCTTCGATCCTTCCGACATGATCCGCGCCATGAACGAAGAGCTGGGCAAGGAGTGGTACGGCGAGAACCGGCGGCTGATTCCCCGCCCCCTCCTCGCCTCACTCCGGGAAAACTGTGACCTGGGGCGCCTCCCCACCCTGAACCGCCGCGGCATCACCACCGTCGCCACCAACATGCGGGTCCTCCCCACTGACAAACCGTTCTTCCAAGGTCCCGACAGCTTTCCCTTCGACATGCTTCAGCAGAGTGGCGTTAAGTTGGGCGAGCCGCTCCGGATTCTTCACACCTCCCGCGATGGCCTCTGGCTGTTCGTGGAAACTTCCTACGCCAGCGGCTGGATCGAGACGCGGGATCTGGCCTTTCCCGATGAACCGACCAGCCACTGGTGGCGAAACGCGGAACAAGTAGTCATTGTCAAGGATTTCTCTCCGCTGCGTGACAGCTCCGGAGCCTATGTCCGGATGGCCAAGATCGGAACCATTCTCCCCTTGGCCCTGGAAACGGAGGAGTTTTTCGAGGTGTATCTGGCTGCGCGGAAAGAGCCCGGCGGATCGGTGGAGGAGTTACGGGCCAGGATACCCAAGGAGATCGCCGGGCGGCACCCGCTGGAATTCACCGGAGCGACAATCGCCCGTATCGGCAACCAGATGATCGGCACCCCCTATGGCTGGGGTGAGCTGTTCGACGATCGAGACTGCTCGGCCCTCACCCGCGATTTTTTCCTCCCCTTCGGTATCTGGCTTGGGCGGGGCTCCTACGACCAGACCCATGGGGGAACGGTGGTTTCCCTTGCGGGAAAGAGCATTGACGAGAAGGCTGAGATTATCATGGAGAAGGGGGTTCCTTTCCTGACGCTGCTTTACCTGAAGGGGCATATCCTGCTCTACGTGGGGAAGAAGGAGGGAAAACCACTGGTGTTTCACGACCTCTGGGGGGTCACCGTCAGGGATCAGGCAGGAAAGGAGAGGAAGCAGATCGTGGGGAAGGCTGTTGTCACCACCCTCGCTCCGGGGAGTGAACTGGCGCTGGCCGCCGGACCGCTCCTGGAAAGGGTCAGCAGTATCCGGATTGTGACTGACAGCTGCGAACTCCGCTAGCATGAAGCGAACTGTCGGTGTTAAACAAAACCAACCATGCAAGGGAGTAGTAAATTGAAAAACAGAGTAGCGGCAACATTTGCGCGAATGCTCTATGATCTGTTCGATGAACGGATGGAACTGGACTACCGGGACTTTGCCGAAGTTTCAGAAGAAGATTCAAGGGGTGCAGTAGAGTCGGCACGGGAATTTGTTACCGCCCTCAAGGAGTTGACGAAAAGATGACGTTGGATGTCGGCGGCAAGCCGGTTTCCGGCAAGTGCCACGAAGATCCGGATCGTGAAAGATTCCCGCGGGAAATGAGGAAAAGAGCGGAACGATCTCGTTTCCTCAAAAAAAACCTTGAATCAATCCCCCCCATCGTGTTATTAGTTTCAGTTCCCACGAGACGGTCACATCGGCCGTCGCTCCTTGCTCCGGGCGGGACCGGGGCTACAAAACCCAAGAGGAGAATAAAAGTATGATACGGAAGTACGAGACGATCTATATCGTCAAGCCGGACCTGGCCGAGGATGAACTGAAGGCCCTTACGGACAAGGTTCAAGATGTCATCTCCGGCAACGGCGGCGAACTGAAACGCCTGGAAGATTGGGGCATCAGGAAACTGGCCTATGTCATCAAAAAGTCCCCCAGGGGACGGTATGTGTACCTCCGGTACGACGGCGTCGAAACGCTGGTCGCGGAACTGGAACGCCGTCTGCGGCTTGACGATCGGATACTTCGTTATCTTACCGTCAAGATCGAAAAAGAGACGATAGCGCCGGTAGTCGCCGAGGTCTCCGAAGAGGAGGAATCCGCAACGGAACCCGAAACGACCGAAGAAGAAGCGTAAACATCGACAACCGACTGCCAACGAAAGAGAGGATACATATCATGGCTGACGACAGAGAAAGATCACCCCGCCCCAGTGGCCCCCGGAAGAAGCGGACTTTTCAGCGCCGTAAAGTCTGCCGCTTCTGCGCCGACAAGACCCTGAGCGTAGACTACAAGGAACCGCGCACCCTTCGCTACTTCATCAGTGAGCGGGGCAAGATCGTACCCCGGAGAATTTCCGGGAACTGCTCGGCTCACCAGCGTGAGATCTCCGAAGCAATCAAGCGGGCCAGAAACATCGCCCTGCTCCCCATTGCCTCCGCGCACGTAGCTCAATAACGGTTACCGACATGACTCCTGAAAACAGGGAGTCCCTCCGTGACGTCTTCAAGGGGAGCGCGGCGACACTGCTGCTGTTTCTGGCGTACGCCGTCTTCCCCCTGATCGGCACGCCGGCCGGGATCATTGCTCCCTTTCCGGCTCTGTTTTATTTTCTGAAACAGGGACGGGCGGCGGGTCTGGCCATTGTGCTGGTCACGCTGGCGGTGCTGGCCTTCGCCGAACCGACGGTGGCTCTCCTCTACCTGTTTCAAGCAGGCCTCCTTTCTCTACTCCTGGGAGAGTTTCTCCGACGTGGAAAAGGGGGGGTACGGAGTATCGCCGGCGCCGTTTCGCTGATTGCACTACTTGCCATCGCTACGATGGCAGCCTATGCCTTCGTGAGCGGCTTCGATCCGGACAAAATGATCCGTGGGGGGATTGCCGCCGGCATCGCCCAGAGCTCCGCCATCTACCGGAAGGGGGGCTTTTCCCCGGAGGAGATGTCGGCCATCCAGGAAGCGCTCAAGCAGAGTGGCCTCCTCATGGGGCAGGTGTATCCCGCGCTACTACTCCTCCTCATGGTGGCTTTTGCGGGACTGAACCTGTCACTGCTGCGCAAGAGCGCCGGACGACTGCTGCAACCGCCGAAACTGGGAGAGTTCCACGCCTACCGGAACAGTGATCATCTGATCTGGCTGGTCATCATACCGGGGTTTTGCCTTCTGCCGGACCATCCGCTCCTCTCCCAGGGAGCGCTCAACATCCTCATCATCACCCTGGGGCTCTACTTCATCCAAGGAATAGCGATCATTATCACGTTTTTCAACCGCTTCGCCGTTTCTTCCCTCATGCGGGGAATTTTCTACGTACTGCTGGCGATACAACCCTATCTGGCCATCGGGGTGACCCTCTTGGGACTCTTCGATCTCTGGCTCAACTTTCGCACCCCCAAAACAGGGGAAAACCTGTAACTTCAGGCTGGGAGGAACTACACATGCAAGTCATTCTCAAGGAAAACGTCGAACATCTTGGACATATCGGCGACATCGTCAAGGTAGCACCCGGTTACGCCCGCAACTACCTCCTTCCCAAAGGGCTGGTTGTCGAAGCCACCGACAGAAACGCCAAGGCGCTGGAACACACCAAGAAGCACCTGGAATATAAGAAAAACAAGGTTCTTGAATCTGCTCGCGGTCTCGCCGCAAGAATCGAGGCGCTTGCCCTCTCCATATCCCATCAGGCAGGTGAAGAAGGGAAACTCTTCGGCGCCGTTACCACCAAGGAACTGGCCGAAAAGCTCTCCGAGGCAGGAATAGAGGTTGACCGGAAGAAGATTGTGTCCGATCCCATCAAGCACACCGGCGAATATGCCATTCCGGTGAAGATCCACCCTGAAATCACGGCGACCCTCAAGGTTTCCATCGTAGCAGCAGTGTAGTTCACTACGAAGGTGCATGACACAAAAGCCCCTCGCAATGAAAGTTGTGTGGGGCTTTTTCAAGTGAACCATGAATAAAGAACCCGAAAACGCTTCGGCGCCCACCGTCCTGGAACTTCTGCGGCAAACCCCGTCGGGTGACATCTATCTGCTGGCGGATAAGGATGCCGTGGCGGAAGGATTCAACTGCTGCGCCCACCCGGTCATCGACACCATCTCCCTGCTGGAGGGGGGGAGAAAACTGGTGGTGAAGGTCGCCGGGCTCTCCACGGTAACCATTTCCATCAACGCAGGGGAACTGGAAGTCACCGGTGAAGGTTTCCGCGGCTCAGCCGGCGCGGTTTCCGTCATGGCGATCCTCAAGCGACTGGTGACGCCGGGATGCCTGGGCCATGTCCGTTTCGACAGGGGGCACTTGGCGGAGGTGGCTACGATGCTGGGACTTGCCCCACCGGAGAGTCCCCCTTCCCCGCGATCTCCCCATGACTCGCCGCGTCAACGGTTTGCCCTGCGCACCCCCTTCTCCCCAGAGCCGACCGCGCCGACAACAGTCATGGGACAAGATGCTCCCCGTGCCTACCGCCTGGTCCTGTTTGAACAGTCCGGGTCACTGACCGGGCAGGTGCGCCATGGTGAGACACCGCTCTATCCCGGGATGCAGGCTTCCCGTGACTTGGCCCGCTTCCTGGCGCAACAGTACTTCTTTCGCGCCTCGCAGCAGTATTTCCACGACTTCACCTCCCTCCCCGGTAAGTACCCCATCGTCCTGAAGCGACCCGACGGTTCCGAGAGGACCCTCACCTATCACGACTCCTCCCCGCGATCGGCCGGAGTCCTGTTTGATCTTTCCCACGGGAGGGTTACAATCCGCCGCACCTTCGACGGTGCTGCTCACCCCCCCACGGAGATCAGGATCGTCGGGGAGTGCCTCTTTGATCTGGTTTCCGGCGCCATCCATCCCTTCCGGAACATCCAGGCATGGCGGTTCATGGATTCGGTGCTGGACGAACTCCGGATTCGCGAAGAGTCCACCCATGGCGGACATTTTCTTGAGCTCTCCGACGCAGTTTCCGTTGATGCCTCCTTCTTCTCCGATACCGCTATCAGGGCAAACCTGAGCGGGTTTCCTTCCTTTACGGAAAGTTGCCGCTTCACCTTTGACGGCGCTCCAGTTGACACTGCCCAGACGCTCTCACCCTCCTTTTTCCTCTCCATCGCCTCGGACCTCACTCAGGAGACGGTTAGCCTCATCCCCCAGGGGGAAGCGTCGGGCGTTACGTTCCCGCTATCCCATGAACTGTTCTGGCTCCTCTCTCCGGCGCATCGCTCCCGTCTCAGCCAGCCGCTGAAGGCAAAAAAAAGGGTCACGGCCATGCTGGAAGGGGGGTTCGCCCTCTTTGCCGCAACCACTGCCACGGGCCGCACCCAGGCGATCAGATCCGCTTTGGCTCCTCCCGACTTTGCCAAGAGGAAGATCAAGGCGGAAGCCAAGGAGATCGTCCAGGGGTTTATGGAGAGCGCCGGCCACCGGATGCTCGTTCTTCTGGCAACAGCCGATGGGTGGCGTTTTGTGGTTGATGACCGAAAGGGGCAGGTCCGACTGGTGGAACTACTTTACCGGTTCTTCAGCCTCGACCCCTTCGGTGGGGAGTTCCGGTACCCCGCCGAACTGACGCTCCCGCGGAGCGAACTTCTTCCCCGGCTGGGTGAACTTGCCTCTGCCCTCAGAGAAGCGGGGTTCGATCTCCGTTTCGGTGGGGCGCTCCTGCAGCAGGGGGAATGGGAGTTCACCCTGGAGGCGGTCCCCGCAACGGTGGGGGGGGCCATCGACTGGTTCGAGCTCCGCCCGGAAATCCGCTGCAACGGGGAGCTGCTCAGTGAGGAAACACTGAAAGCCCTTCTCAGCGGAGGAATGCTCCCCCAGGGGGAGGCGCTCATCCTCCTGGGAGACGAACAACGGCGGATACTGGAACTGCTCGTGGCCGGCGGTGGGGGCGCGGGGAAGAAAAAACGAACGGTGGAACCGGTCCGGATTCCCCGGCTTCAGATTCTCGACTGGCTGGAGCTCCGATCCCACGGGGTCACACTCCGCCTCCCCCCCGACATGGAGCAGCTCATAACCAATCTTACCCGGCTGGAACGGCTCCCGGAGCGCCCCCTCCCTGCCGGCTTGCATGCCACCCTGCGCCCTTATCAGCAGGAAGGGTACGAATGGCTTGCGTTTCTCTACGAACATCGCTTTGGCGCTTGTCTGGCCGACGACATGGGATTGGGGAAAACGGTCCAGGCCATAACTCTCCTTGCCGGACTGGCGGAGGGGGTGATCCCCTCCGCCGCCGCCCCGGGGACACCGCACTTGGTCGTAGTGCCGCCATCTCTCCTGTTCAACTGGGAAAACGAGCTGGCGCGCTTTGCTCCCGGGCTTCGAGTCGTCACCTACAGCGGTGCGAAGCGTTCGCTGGAGTTCGGAGATGCGGATATCGTCCTCACAAGCTACGGCATCCTCCAGCGGGATGCCGATAAGCTTGCGGAAATCCCCTTCCATGTGGTCATCTTCGACGAGGCCCAGCAAGTGAAGAACCTGCTGGCATCCACCACCACCGCGGCCCGTCGCCTGAACGGACAGTTCACCCTGGCCTTGACCGGCACCCCCATGGAAAATCACCTGGGAGAATACTACGCCATCATGGACCTTTCCCTGCCGGGACTGCTTGGCTCCTACGAGGAATTCCGGCGCAAGATCGACATCAGGGGATTCGGAGGGATCGACACCCTGATCCGCCGGACCAGACCCTTTGTCCTGCGCCGCACCAAACAGATGATCGCCGACGAACTTCCCCCCCGCATGGAGAGCGACCTCTACCTGGAGCTGACCACCCGCCAACGGGCGCTTTATCAGAAAACCGTGGAAGAGGTCCGGGGGACGGTGGCCGAAGCATATCAAGCAAAGGCAGCCGGACAGGCCCGCATGATCGCCCTCACCGCCATCCTGAGGCTCCGGCAGATCTGCCTCTGCCCGTCACTCTTCATCAAGGGAAAGGTGGAGTCCCCCAAACTGGAGGCGCTGGGAGACCAGCTTCTGGAACTGCGTGATGAAGGGCACAGCGCCCTGGTCTTTTCCCAGTTCACCGGCTTTCTGGACATCGTTCAGGAAGGGTTGAAGAAACGGGGGCTGGAGACCCTCCGGCTGGACGGCTCCACGCCGGTCCCCAAGCGGAAAGATCTCGTCAAGAGTTTCCAGGAGAGCCAGGGTCCGCGGGTCTTTCTCATCAGCCTCAAGGCAGGGGGGAAGGGGCTCAACTTGACCCGGGCCACCTACGTTTATCATCTTGACCCCTGGTGGAACCCGGCGGTGGAGAATCAGGCGTCGGACCGGGCTCATCGCATCGGCCAGACCGGACAGGTCACCGTCACCCGGCTCATCATGAGGCATACGGTGGAGGAAAAGATGATGTCCCTGAAAGAGCGCAAGCTCAAACTCTACAAAGCACTCCTGGAAGACGCCACCGGCGCGGCGGGCGGATCACTGACGAAAGCGGATTTCGACTTCCTGCTGGGGGGGTAAAACCGGGGACGGCGGCGAGCCGCAACGAGAATCCGGAGGAAAAGCAATCATGAAAGTTCTCTTCATTCATCCCTACGGCAGCAACTGGATGGGGGGGGGCAAGGATCTCACTACCATCTTTAACCTGATGCCCCCCCTGGGGCTGCTCAGCATTATCGCCTTTCTGGAGGAGCGGGGGATAACGGCGGAGATCATTGACTGCTACGCCACCCCCATGGCAGCGGATGACCTTATTGCGGAGATCATCCGTCGGTCACCAGACCTGGTCGGCTTTTCCTGCACCACCTCATCGTTTACGGAAGGGTACGGCTTCGCGGCCCTGCTCAAGGAGCGGGCGCCACGGATCGTCACCGTATTCGGCGGCGCCCATGCCTGCTCCGTCGGGGTCGGACTCCTTGACGATTTCCCGGCCATCGACTACCTGATTATCGGTGAAGGTGAGGTTTCATTCCACGAATTGGTGGCATCCGACTGCCGCAACGTTGCGGCTATCCCCGGCATCGGCTACCGCCGGGAAGGCAAAGGGACCCTTTCCGCGGTTCGTGAACTGATCACCGACCTGGACACCCTCCCCTTCCCTGCCTATCACCGGCTCCCTCACTTTCCCCGGCGCTACTCCTTGCCGCTCTTCAGCTTTCCCACGACCCCCAACACCAGTATCATCTCCAGTCGCGGCTGCCCCTATAGCTGCTCCTACTGCGACCGGTCGGTCTTTGCCCGGGGATTCCGTTTCAACTCGCCGGAATACATCATCGAGCATATGAAGATGCTCCACCGGGATTACGGCATCCGTCACGTCTTTTTCTATGACGATCTCTTTACGGCCGACCGTTCCCGCATCGCCCGCTTCTGCCGGCTGAAGGAACAGGCACGGTTGCCGGTTACCTACAACTGCATCGCCCGCCTGGAGCATCTGGATGCGGAACTGGTCACCCTGCTGAAGCGATCGGGCTGTTGGCAGGTGAACTTCGGCATCGAGTCGGGAGACCCGGCCATCCTCAAGCAGCACCGGAAGTTCTACGCTCTGGACGAGGTGGGAAAGAAACTGGGGATGGTGCGCGCAAGCGGCATGCGGGTCAAGGGGCTCTTCATGGTGGGGTTGCCGGGTGAGGATGCGGCGGCCATCCGGCGAACCATAAACTACGCCCTGTCCCTCCCCCTGGACGAGATCAACGTCACCAAATTCACCCCCTTTCCCGGTGCCCCGGTCTACAAAACCATCAGGGAACAGGGTGAGTTCAATGAAAAATGGGAGCTGATGAACTGCCTCAATTTCGTTTTCATCCCCCATGGCATGACAAAAGAGGAGCTGGAGGGACTCTACAACGAGTTCATCCGCGCCTTTTACCGCCGCGGCCGCATCCATTGGGGGTATACGAAAATGCTCTGGAAATCGCCCCATAGCGTTCTGACGTTCCTTCGAAACCTGCCGGAGATCGTGAGATTTCAGATCAAACAGAAATGGTAGGAAGGAATGCGTGGAGCAGAGCATGAAGAAAATCGGGCTGGGGCTGGGGGCTGATACGCCGGAGATTACGAACCCGGACAGCCGGGGACTGGAGCTCTTTCGAGTGGTCTCCCACGGCGGAAAACATCAGATCCGGCTGATGGGGCAGAAGATATTGGGATAGGGTGTTGATAAAAGAATGGCCAATGAGGCATATTAACCAAAGTCAAATTCCCCCGAAACAAAAACCTGAAACGTTGCACCTGAAACCATTCAGGAACTCATCCGCTCGATGATGATCGGCATGGCCAACCGATAGGCGAGCCAACCGATCAGAAGTACCAGCAGAGCTACAGCGTTGACAATCAGAAACGATCCCAGGTAAACAGGAGTAAAGCCGGTAAGCCAGTCTCGGGTTGTAGCGATAAGCGGAGTCAGCGGGTTCAGCTTGAACAGCGGGAGCGCCCAACCGCTCTTGGGAATAGGAAAGATCACCGGCGTGACGTACATGAGAAACTGCATGATCATCCCGACACCCCGACCCACGTCGGTGTAGAGCATCCCCACCGGAGTGATGAGGAGTCCGATGGCGGTTCCCACCAGGATGATTGAAAATATCCCCAGGGGGAAGAGGAGGAGCCCCCAGCCTGGATTGATCCCCACCACGAGTAAAGCGACCAGCAAGAGAGCGATCTTGATGGCGGTATTGAAGAGGATCTGATAAATACCGGAGATGATAACGGCTTCACGGGGGAAGTTGAGCTTGGCCAGCATCCCTCGGGCGCCGTTGGTCTGCCCCAGGGGGGAGTTCAGAGCCTCGGTGAAGATGGACCAGATCATGGTCCCCGTCAGGACGTAGATGGGATAGGGAAGATCGGTCTTGGCCACGTTGATGATACCGGTGCCGCTGAGAAAGATCCAGGTGGCGGTGCTGGTAACTGGGCCGACAAAGGCCCAGAGGATACCGAAAAAAGACTGTCGGTACTGGGAATTAATGTCACGCACCGCCAGACGCCACGCCAACTCCCGGCTGGCCAGCAGGTCACGAAACATCTCACGCAGCATGAGAAGAGGGCTGTGCAGAGAAGAGTCGGGGGAGTAAACTGTTACGGGAAGAGGAGTCATGGGAGGTCCGGGTTCAGGGGTTAGGGGGGTAACGTATCAATTTAGACCGCATCAGAGCAAATCAGACGTTTTGGTCATCAAGACACCAATGAAGCGAGAGATTCAACCGTTAATGACAACACCCAAGAGCGTGAAAATTCCGAGAGGTGAGAGGTGAAAGGTGAAAGGTGAAAGGTGAAAGGTGAAAGGTGAAAGGTGAAAAGATCTCCTCACCATTCACCTTTTTCATTCACCTTCACCGCCTCTAAGCCCGGGAAAGAAACCGCAACCATCCCTTCTTCTTTTTCTTGGATACTTTTTTCGTATCATCCTTGTCACCGTAGTAACTGTAACCGTATCCGTAGGAGTAGCTGTAGTATTTGTTGCCGTAGTAACCGTACCGCTGGGCCTGCCCTGTCTTGTCGTTGAGAACCACGCCGGCGATGGGGGCCTTGACCATGTCCAGCATCTCCATGGTCCTCTGGGCCGTCTTCAGCGGCACCCGCTCCGTCTCCAGGACCAGGATCATGAGATCCGCCGCCGTGGTGAGGAGGGGGGCGTCGGTGACGGCCAGGACGGGAGGGGCATCCAGGAGAACATGATCATACGTGAGTTTGAACTGGTTCAGCAGATCCTGAAACTGCTGGGAGCTGAGGAGTTCGGATGGATTGGGTGGCGAGGTTCCCGCCGGGATGAAATCCAAACCGTTGATGGGGGTAACGATGAGGGCTTCTTCCACGCTGCTGTCGCCGGCAAGAATCTCGCTAAGCCCCGGAACCTTCAACTTCTTGAAAATCTTGTGCAGCGAGGGACGGCGCATGTCGCAGTCCACGATGAGAACTCTGGAGCCTGCCTGAGCCAAGGTAACCGCCAGGTTGGAGATGATGGTCGTCTTCCCTTCGCCGGGAAAACTACTGGTGATAAGAATGACCTTCTTGTCGGTGCTGATGGCGGAGAAATGGACGCTGGTGCGCAAGCTTCGGAAAGCCTCGGAGATGGCGTTCTTAGGGGAACGAAAAGTAAGGATGGAGGGGGTATCTTCATCCTCCACGGGATCCTGGGCGATGTAGGGGATCGTCGCCAGGATGGGCATCCCCAAGGCGTACCTGACCTCCTCGGCGTCCTTCAAGGTATCATCCAGAAAGTCCACGAAGAAGGCAAGGCCCCCTCCCACCATGAGTCCCATGAGGAACCCCAGGAGGATGTTCTTCTTCCTGTTGGGGAAGACGGAGGAGCGGGGAAGCTTGGCCACGTCGATGATCTGGATGTTGCTCACCATGGCCGCCTTGGCGATGCGGAACTCTTCATGCTTCTGGAGGAGATAGGTGTAGATGTTCACATTCACCGCGGCGACCCGGGTAAGGTTAGCCAACTGCCGCTCCACATCGGGGAGCCCCCCCAGTTTCCCTTCCAGCTTGGCTACCTGTTTTTCAAGCTCCTGGCCATCCCGATCGATCCCCTTCAGGGAAGCATCATAGGAACTCCGGAGTTTCTGCATGACCTCATCGATCTGGGTCTGAATCGCCCGCACCGCCGGGTGCTGCTCGGATTTTTCCAGGCGGAGGATCTTCTTCTGGATCTCCAGTTCGCTGATCCTCTCCACCAGGACGCCGGAAAGGGGATCATCCTGCATGACCGAGGGGAGAAGAACCTTGCCGCTGGCCATGGTCTGCTTGAGGGAAAGTCGGGACTGCTCCGCCAGCTTTTTCTGCAGGGCAAGGGTCGCCTTCTGTTTATCCAGATCCGTGAGTTGCGTCACAATAGCCGTTGTGGCGGCCTCCAGACCGAAGATCCGGCTGGATGATTTGTACTGCTGCACCTGATGTTCGGCGTCTTCCAGGGCGGCGCGGGTGACCTTCATCTGCTCTTCGATGAATTCGATACTCTTGCGGGCTTCCTCCCCCTTGAAGAGGGTATTCTGCTCGGCGTAAACCTGGGCCAGGGTGTTGGCGATGTCCCGGGCGCGGGCGGGATTTGGATTCCGGACGGAGAGCCTGATGATGCCGGTGGCGGTGCCGACTTCACCGGCGGATACCGAACCGACGATGCCGCCGGCGATCTCGTCGAGAGATTGCAGGGTCAACTGAAAGCTGTCTCCGCTCTTCCCCTTCATGTTGGTGAGGAGCAACCGGAATTTATCCACCTGCAGGGGGATATTGTTCTTCCCCGCGCCGATCCGGTTCCCCCCCAACTCCTTGACGACATAACTGTCGGGAGAGGTCAACTCCACCAGATAGGGGAACCCGGTCTTGGGGGTATCGAACTCGGCCACCATGAAGGTGAGCCCCTTGGAACTCTCGCCGATGTTCCAGGCAAGATGGAGGGTCTGGGCCACCTGCTCCGCGTTGGTCATGGAGCGCAAGATCTGGATCTCCGTCTCCATGTTGTTGCGGGTTCCGCTCAGCTCCCGTCCCAGGGCCAGTGTCCCCTTGGACGCGTCATCCTTGACCCTCAGGATCGTGGCCGCCTCGTAGATGGGAACCAACTGGTACGTGTAGACGATGGTTCCCACGAGAATGAGGCAAAAGGCCAAAAGAAAGATCCGGCGACGACGGACAATGATCCGGAAATAATCCTGAAGCTGCTTTTCCTGGGCGACGGGGAGAGTATTTTCTTTAGAGTGCATAGGGTTTCCCATCAGTGAGATCTTCGTGAAGCATCATGGCCACTACAATAGTGAGCGAAAAAGAATCGAATTAATTTTTAAACAGATACTTCAGCGTCACGTAAGGCTGCAGCACCGTGCTGATTGCCCCAAGGGCAGGGGTAACTTCGGTAAAGGCGTCGTTCCAGGTGGTGAACTTGCTCCGGGGGATGTAGACGAGATCACCATCCTGGAGCATGAAGGGGAGCGCCTCGCCCCGCATGGACTTCTCGAAATCCACCACGATCAGCTCGCCGGAGGTGGTGGAGAGGGAGCGGATAATCCTGACCCGTGTCAGGTCGGAGTGAACGAAATTGGGGTTCAACTGGGCCATGAGACGGTCCAGGGGGAGCGTCCCGTCGTTGTTGGTGGGGAAGGTGCCGTTAGCCGCGCCGAAGGCGATGATCTGCATGGTTCTCTTGTCGGGGATAAAGATGGTGTCCCCCGCCTTGAGCCAGATATTCTGACGGATATCCCCCTTGGCCACCAGGGCATGGATGTCAACCGGAACCAGCCGCTTGTCGCGCAACAGCTGGGCCCGCTTGATATTGCCGCTCCCGGCGGAGATTCCCACCTTGGCCACCCCTTCCAGCAGGGTGAGAGGGCGGTCCATATAGGTGGTGGAACTCCCCCCCCCCTCGTTGATCAGATAAAGCGGCTGGCTCTGGTAAGTAACAACCTGCACCACCACCCATGGTTCGGCGTACAGTTTTTTCAGCTTCAGCAGCTCGCCGATGTTCCTGGACAGTTGAGAGGTGGTACAGCCATCCGCCTTCACCAGCCCCAGGATGGGGAGCTGAATGTTTCCGTTGCCGTCCACCCGGCTGCCACCCGTGGCGTCGCCACCGATGGTGGAGACGGTTACGGAATCATTGATCCCGATGACGTAATCCTGGGATGGGGGGGGCTCGGGCTCCGGCAGGGGAATAACATCCTCCCGGCGCTCCACCACGGGGGAGACGACGGCCTTGACGCTCCCCGGCGGGAGCTCAGCAAAATTGACGCATCCCCCCAGAAGCCCGACGGCTGCCATGCCGCAAAGAACGGAGATATAAGCACGCAAGTTCATGGTGTCACCTTCGATAAGCAGGGTAAAATAGTTCTACTTTATATCACCCGGTCCGGGGGCAAGTCAACGGCAATCGCCGTTGCACCCACAGTGTCGGGATGAAGGCGTAAACCAGGCTGGAAATTCAGAAACGACCGCACGTGAGTGCGGGAGGCAGGAGGGAGAGGGTCAGACGCCGGAAATTATGGCGGCAGGTATTCCCAGCCGAAGGAGACGGAGGGAGGCGTCACGGGCGGCATCCGGGCCGGCGTAGGGACCGGCCTTGGTGATGGTGTGGCTGATCTCCACATCTTCATGCTGGATCGTCATATGGACACCGCATGGTTTCAGCTGGGCCGCCTTATCCCGCGCCTTTTGCAGTTTATAAAAGGAGCCGCAGTAGACGCCATGACGCCCGTTGTTGCTCATGACATAGGCGCTTTTCAGCTTGGGCTGAACCGTCCGGAGGCACTCCTGCGCCTTTTCCCGGGAGTCAAAGGTTCCCACCACCAGTCGGTGGACCACCCGAATAGTCCGCTCGGTTTTCGCGTCCAGGATGGCGATGCCGTTACGCCTCAACTGTTCCTCCACCGGGCGTGTCCCGGTGAGAAGGTTAAGAGAATCAATCTTCAGGAAATAGCGGGGAAGAGCCGCCTGACGGACTGCTTCCCGTGGCGTGACACCGGGGCTCCGGCCAACGACAACGGTTCCGGAACGCTTGGGGAGAGCGCCCTGGAGCCCCCCACCCACCACCGGTCGCGGGGGGATGGATATTTTCATGGGGGAGAGCGAATGCACCATGGGGGATAGGGAATCACCTTTACCCGCGGGGATCCCTTCCCCCCCTTTTTTCTTCTCCGGACTCCGGACAACCGTAAGGGGTGCGACCCTGGCGACAGGGACGACAGGCGAAGCCGGGGAGGGAAGGGGCGGAGAGCCCCCCTTACGATTACCACCAAGACGGCTGGACTCCGGCGGAACGTGCGCCGGAAGATCCGCCCCCTTCCCCGGGGGGGGGGACAGTTTTACGGCGTTACCGTCCTGGTCAATACCGTAACGTTGCTCGCCCATGGAGAGATCGGCGGCGTAAGACGGGGAAACGATCGACAGGGGATGAATAGAGAGTGCGATACCCAGGAGAGTACCGCTCATTATAGACCAACGATGACTCATCAGGGAAACCTTTCCTCTCGCCAGGGAACAGCCAAACAGCAGAAATCGGAGACCGGCGGATTTAACCACGAATTCCGGAGGAAGGCAAGTGAGGAGTTTTCCATTGTCGGGAGTTTTCCATCTGAACGTAATGAGCAAGCAGACAACAAGCCCTTAAGAAGCAGGCTCTCAAGGGCTTGTTGTTATTGCAGTTTAGGTGGTGCCCGGAGCCGGGATCGAACCGGCACATCCTCGCGGACGAGGGATTTTAAGTCCCTTGCGTCTACCAATTCCGCCATCCGGGCTAAAATACAGGGTTACCTGTTCCATCTCACGCGCCGCCGTTGACCCGCTCACGAAGCTCTTTACCGGTCTTGAAAAAGGGGGTCTTCTTGGGTGGAATCTTGACGACTTCGCCACTCTTCGGATTGCGCGCCTCGCGTCCGTCCCGTTCACGGACCGTGAAACTGCCGAAGCCGCGAATCTCGACTTTTTCTCCGGAATTGAGGGCGTCGGCAATGCCGTCAAAGACGATATTGATTACCGATTCCGCCTCTTTCATGGATAGAATGCCGTGGGTCTCGGCAAGTTTCTCCACCAGTTCACTTTTTGTCATGCGTATCTCCTTGCAGGGTATCGCCCGGTCCCGGCCAGAAACCGGTCCGGGCGACCCTGACCATCCTAATCTTCAGAATTTTTCTTCAGCCCCTCAAGAAGCGAACCGAAATTCCCCAGCCCTTCTCCCGGCGTCGTATCCATGTACGAATTCATCTCCGCCTTTTCCGTAGCAGCCTGGAGGGCCTTTACCGAGAGGGAAATTTTCTTCTCCATGGTGTCGATGGTAAGAACCAGCGCCTCAAGCTCATCGCCCACATTGGCGAAACCCTTGGGGGTCGGCACTTTTTCCCGGGAGAGTTCGGAAACGTGGATCAGCCCTTCGATCCCCTCTTCTATTTCCAGGAAGATGCCGAATTCGGTGACGGAAGTAACCTTCCCTTTCACCTTGGTCCCCGGCCGGTATTTCACGGGGATCTCGCTCCAGGGATCCGGAGTAAGCTGCTTCATCCCCAGGGAGAGACGCTCATTCTCCGGGTCGATGTTGAGAACAACCGCCAGAACGGTCTGCCCCTTGCTGAAGAGTTCGCCCGGATGCTTGATCCGACGGGTCCAGGAGATATCGGAGACATGAACCAGGCCGTCGATCCCCTCTTCCACGCCGATGAAGACGCCGAAGTCGGTAACGTTCTTGATCTGCCCCTCGATCTTGGTCCCCACCGGGTACCGTTCCTGAATCTCCGTCCAGGGATTGGCGGTCACCTGCTTGAGTCCCAGGGAGATCCGCCGGTTGCCCAGGTCCATCCCGAGAACCAGCACCTCCACTTCGTCACCCACGGTGAGGATATCGGAAGGATGGCGGACCCGCTTGGTCCAGGACATTTCGGAGACATGAATGAGCCCTTCCACCCCTTCCTCCAGCGCCACGAAAGCGCCGTATTCGGTGAGACTCACCACCTTGCCGCTGATCTTGGAACCCACCGGGAACTTCCCTTCCACGTTAAGCCAAGGATCGGGGAGAGCCTGCTTGAGCCCCAGGGAAATTTTCCCCTTGTTCCGGTCATACTTGAGAACCATGACCTTGAGCTGATCCCCAACCTTGATCGCCTCGGAGGGATGCCCCAGACGTCCCCAGGACATGTCGGTGACGTGAAGCAGTCCGTCGATCCCCCCCAGGTCCAGGAATGCGCCGTAGTCGGTGATGTTCTTGACGATCCCCTCAACGATCTGCCCTTCGGCCAAAACCTCCAGGGTCTGATCACGCATGGACTCGCGCTCTTCTTCCATGAGGACCCGGCGGGAAAGAACCACGTTCCCACGCTTCTTGTTCAGCTTCAGGATCTTGAACGTCGCCGTCTGACCCAGATATTTATCGAGATTGGCCGTGGGACGCAGATCCACCTGCGAGGCAGGCAGAAAGGCGGGCAGACCGATATCCACCGTCATCCCCCCCTTGACCTTGGCCACAATCTTTCCTTCGATGGTTCCACCCTCACCGCCGGAAGCGGCGATCCTGTCCCAAACCGCCTGACGCTCTGCCTTGCGCCGGGAAAGAATCAGGTGTCCTTTTTCATCCTCGCCCCGCTCCAAAAGGACGCTGACTTCGTCTCCCACCTTCACCGTCATGTTTCCCTGCTCGTCCATGAACTCGGCGGCGTTGATCCTCCCCTCCGATTTATGTCCGATGTCCACCAGAACGGTATCCGCATCGACCTTGACGACGACCCCTTTGATCAGTTCGCCCGACTGAAACTGCCGAAGGCTTTCATTAAAAAGCTCCTCGAACTCGCCGATACCGCCCATCGTCTCTTCTTCATCCACCTGTTGCGCCGTGATGTTGTCATCAGGCAGAGCCATGTTGTTCTCCTCCATTGCCACCGTACCCCCTGTCGATTATTCTGCTTTCTTTTTTTGTACTGCTTCGTGCCGGCGATGCAAGCATCGCCCCTACAACTGTTCTATCTGCCGCAGCACCTCGTCGATAACCCATTTGGGGGTGGATGCCCCCGCGGTAACCCCCACCGTGTCCACTCCCGTAAACCACTCGGCGTTGAGCTGTTGGGCGGTCTCGATATGATAGGTGCGGGACTGAAGCTCGGTGCAGACCTCGGCCAGACGACGGGTATTGGCGCTATTGTACCCGCCGATGACGATCATGCAGTCAGCCTGGTTGGCAAGCTCCTTGGCCTCTTCCTGACGGACCGCCGTGGCGTCGCAGATCGTGTTAAAAACCCTGGTCTCGTTCCCCTTCATAAGACATTCCAGGACCACCTGCTTGAGATTTTCGAATGACTGGGTCGTCTGGGCCACAACTCCCACCTTTCCCATCTTGGGGAGACGGCTCGCCTCTTCCCCTGAACCGATGACGAAGACCGCCCCCCGGGCGTAGGAGACTATCCCCTGAACCTCGGGGTGATCGGCGTCCCCCACCACCACCACATCATATCCCGCAAGGGAGAGACTCTTCACATGCTCCTGAGCCTTCTTGACGAAGGGACAGGTGGCGTCAATGATCTCCATCTCCTTCCGGATAGCGGTCTCAAGCTCCTCGGAGGCAACCCCGTGGGAGCGGATGATAACCGTCCCCCCCTCCAGGTGCTCCGCGTCGCTGACGACGTGTACTCCCAACTCCTCCAGCCTGGCCACGACCTGGGGAGAGTGGATGATCGGTCCCAGCGTGCAGGTCCGGCCGCCGCGCTCGGCGGCCTCAAAAGCCATCTGGGTGGCCCTCTTGACACCAAAGCAGAAACCGGCCCGTTTTGCAAGAGTTATTTTCATCCCTAGCCTCCCAATGGCTCGGCGATTCGCTCCCGGACAACCTGCTCCATCCGGCTCAAGACACTCTCTATGCTTACCCCTGTGGAGTCGATCTCCACCGCATCGGAAGCCTTTTTCAGCGGCGCCAACTCCCGGGCGGCATCCTGCTCGTCACGCCGCGCCACCGCCGCCAGCGTCTCCTCCAGGGTTGCCTGAGCGCCTTTCTCCCGCAATTCCAGATAACGCCGTTCCCCACGCTCCCGGGCGGAGGCGGAAAGGAAAAACTTCACCCGGGCATGAGGAAAGACCACCGTTCCGATGTCCCTCCCCTCCAGGATTACCCCGCCTCCCTTTCCCAATTCCCGCTGGAGCTTCAGAAGAATCTCCCGAACGGCTCCCTGGGCGGAAATACGCGACGTCAGCATGCTGATCTCGGGGGTCCGAATCGCCAGGGAAACATCCTCGCCGTCGGAAATCACCCGATAGCCGTCGTCGTCACGGAGAAATTCGATTACCACCCCTTGGCAGAGCGCCGCCACGGCCGCCTCGTCATCCACGGAGATTCCGGAGCGACTGACGGCCAGCGCCAGGGTCCGGTACATGGCGCCGGTGTCGATATGGAGATAGCCGAGCCGCTGGGCCAGGAGGCGGGTCAGGGTACTCTTGCCGGCCCCGGAAGGGCCGTCAATGGCAATTACCATGCCGGGACTTGCAGCCGCGACGGTCACCGGGCCACCTCTTGCAGGAGCGGGAGAAAGCGGGGAAACGAGGTGGCGATACAGCCGGTGTCGGATACGGTGGTGGGGGATGAAGCAGCCAATCCCCCCACCAGCATGGCCATGGCGATGCGATGGTCACCCCGACTATCCACGACACAGCCATCCAGAGTTCCCCGACCGGTGATGATCATTCCGTCCCCGGTTTCCTCCACGCGGACTCCGGCGGCGCGAAGATTGGCCGCCGTAGCGGCAATCCGGTCGGTCTCCTTGACCCGAAGTTCTCCGGCGTCCCGCACCGTCGTCACCCCCTCGGCCAGGGCGGCGGCGATAGCCACTACGGGAAACTCATCGATGGCCCGTGGGACCAGATCGCCGCTGATCTCTATCCCTTTCAGGGACGAGGAGCGAACCAAAAGGTCGGCTACCGGCTCTCCGGAGCAGGCGCGCTGGTTCAAGAGCTGAATATCCCCCCCCATGGCGGTGAGAATATCGATGATCCCGGTGCGGGTGGGGTTGACCCCTACCCCCTTGATGAGAAGTTCCGAACCGGGAACGATGAGCGCCGCCACGAGAAAAAAAGCCGCGGAGGAGATGTCACCGGGCACCAGAATCTCTCTCCCTTCCATCTCGCAACCGCCGGAAATTACCGCCCCGGTGTCGGTCACCCGAATGTGGGCGCCGAAATGGGCCAGCATCCGCTCCGAATGGTCGCGGGAACGATGGGGTTCAGTCACCGTGGTTTCACCATCGCTGTAGATCCCGGCCAGGAGGATCGCCGATTTGACCTGGGCGCTGGCCACCGGCGAAAGGTAGCTGATACCGGCAAGCCTCCCCCCCACGATGGCCAACGGCGCCTTCTCTCCGCCGTCACGCCCATGGATAACCGCACCCATTTCCCTCAAAGGGGAGATTACCCGTTTCATGGGACGCTTACGGAGATACTTGTCGCCGGTGAGGACGGAGAAGAACCGCTGCCCAGCCAGGAGCCCGGTAAGGAGTCTCATGGAAGTCCCGGAGTTGCCGCAATCAATGACATCCTCCGGCTCTCGAAGCCCGTGAAGCCCCCGGCCGGCAATGGTCAGGGTCTCGCCGTCATCGGCGATCTCCACCCCCATGGAGCGAAAGGCCGCCAGGGTAGCCATATTGTCCTCCCCCCGAAGAAAACCCCGGACAATGGTGGTCCCCCGCGCCAGGGAGCCGAACATGATGGAGCGGTGGGAGATGGACTTGTCTCCCGGGACGCTGATCTCGCCCATGATGGCCTTGGCTGGTTGTACGGTATAACTCTCCATGACTCTCCAACCCCTGTTTTACTTTATCCCGTCCCGCTGCTCCTTGGACCGGGCGAAGAACTGCTCCAGTCCCCCCCTGTCACCGGCGGCCACCAGACGCCGCAGATCGGCAAGGGAACCGGCGAAAAAATCCATCATCTCCAGGAGTGCGTCCCGGTTCATATGGGCGATGTCACGCCACATGGCCGGGTCTGAAGAGGCAATCCGGGTAAAATCTCGAAAGCCGCCGGCTGAATAGCGGAGGATGTTATCGTCAAACCGGTCATACCCTCCCACGGCATTGACAAGGCTGTAGGCCACCATGTGGGGGAGATGAGAGATGGCTGCCAGCACCCGATCGTGCTTGTGAACATCCATGAGCACAATTTCGGAACCTGCCCCCTCCCACATCTTCGTCACTACCGCCAGGGCCGACGGATCGGTACGAGGGGTGGGAGTCAGGATACAGCGCCTGTTCTCATAGAGGGTGGCGAAGGCGGCTTCAACTCCCGAATGCTCGGTTCCCGCAATGGGATGCCCCCCCACGAAAAAGGTCCCCGACTCCATGAGGAGTTCGCAGGCGGCGACAATCTCTTCCTTAACGCTCCCGCCATCGGTAACGACCGCTCCGGGGTGAAGAAACGGGGCGATCGTGGCCACCATCCCGACGATGGTGCAGACAGGGGTGGCGATAAAAACCAGATCCGCCCCTTTAACCCCCTCCCGGGGATCAAGGGAGTAGCGGTCGATGACCCCCAACTCCACACCCCGCAAAAGATTCGCCTCGCCGCGACCGATCCCCACCACCTCCCCAACCAGCCCCTGCTTGCGCAGCGCCAGGGCCAGGGAGCCGCCGATGAGACCGACGCCGATGATTGCCAGACGATTAATGAACAAGTTACACCGCTTTCGGGTACGATCCCAGGATCTTGACAAACTGGCAGCACTCCCGCAACTCCAGAACCGCCGCAGCCACGTCGGAATCCTCCATATGACCCATGAGATCCAAAAAGAAAATATACTCCCAGGCTTTTTTCTTGAAAGGGCGTGATTCAATCTTGCTCAGATTGAGCCCTCGCTTGGCGAAAGGTTCCAGCATCCGATAGAGGATACCCGGCTCATCCTTCACCGCAAACATGAGCGAACTTTTGTTATTGGGCCCCCGCGCCACCCCTTTCCTGCCGATAACGAGGAAGCGGGTGACATTATTCACCTGATCCTCTATCCGCTCCTTCACCACCTTGAGATTATAAATGGTGGCGGCGTATTCGCTGGCGATGGCCGCCGCATTATAATCCTCACTGACGATCTGCGCCGCCAGGGTCGTGGAGGCCACATCCACCTGGGGGACGTTGGGAAGGTTGTCGGCAAGCCATCCTCGGCACTGGGCCAAAGGCTGCGGATGCGAGTAGACTTTCCGGATGTCCTCCAGCCGACCGGTGCGGGAGAGGAGGAAATGGGAAACCTCCAACAGCACCTCGGCGTTGATCTTCAGCTCACTCTCCATGAACATGTCCAGGGTGTGAGAGACCACCCCTTCGGTGGAATTCTCCACCGGCACCACCCCGTAGAGGGCGCGCCCTTTTTCCACTTCCTCGAAGACCGCCGGAATCGATTTCTGGGGAACCAGTTCGGCCGAAAGCCCGAATTTCTGAAGCGCCGCCAGATGACTGAAGGTCGCCAGGGGGCCGAGAAAAGCCACCCGCATGGGCGCCTCCAGGGAAAGCGAGGCTGAGATGATCTCCCGATAAACGCTGCGAACCGCCTCGGTGGGGAATGGCCCCCTGTTCCGCGCGGTGAGCCGCTCGTAGATTTCCCGCTCCCGGCCCGGAACATGGAAATCACGTTGAGTACCGGCTTTGATCCGGCCGACGGCCTGGGCAAGGGTCGCGCGGCGGTTCAGGAGATCGAGAATCGTGTCGTCCACACTGTCGATCTCGGCACGTAACTGGTCAAGCGTAGGTTCGTTCTGCAATCAATCACCGAAGGCGGGGGTTGTGAAGGTCTGAAAGATTGGAAAATCTAGCCTAACTGTTGAAAAAAAGCAAACCTTTTTTTCAAGTTTCCGTCACCGGATGCAGACTCGCCGAACCTCGTGCATGTCGGTGATTCCCTGAAAAACTTTAAGGATGCCGTCCTGCTTGAGGGTACGCATCCCTTCAGCCAGGGCCTGGAGTCTGATGATGTCACTGGAGGAGCGTTTTTTTATGAGCAATTTGATCTCTTCGCTGCAGACAAGAATCTCATAGAGACCGATCCTTCCCCGATAGCCGGTGCTGAGACAAAGGTTACACCCCGCGGCTCGGAAGAGACGGAGTTCGCCCTGGGCGATACCCAGTTTTTTCAGACTCTCCTCCCCGAACGCCTCGATAATCTCCATTCGCTCCGGATCAGTGGGAAGATACTCCTCCCGGCACCCCTCGCAGAGCGCCCGCGCCAACCGCTGGGCCAGGATACAGAGGAGAGAATCAGAAAAACTGTAGGGGTCGAGCCCCATATCCAGGAGCCGTGTCACCGTTTCCGTTGCCGAGTTGGTGTGCAGGGTGGAGAGGACCAGGTGTCCGGTGAGGGACGCCTCCACGGCGATATCCGCCGTTTCCTGGTCCCGCATCTCCCCCACCATGATCACATCCGGGTCAAGGCGAAGGAGGGAGCGAAGCACGACGGCGAAGTTCAAACCGATCCTGGAGTTGATCTGCACCTGACGCAGCCCCTTCTGGGTGATCTCCACCGGGTCCTCCACAGTCCAGATCTTGATATCGGTCCTGTTGATGAGGGCGATTCCGGAGTGAAGCGTGGTCGTCTTCCCGGACCCGGTTGGTCCCACCACGAGAATCATGCCGTAGGGCTGAGTCAGCGCCGCCTCAAACTCACGACGATCCCGGGGGGCAAGTCCCAGGTTTTCCATGGGGCGCGCCTTCTCCGCCCGGAGGAGTCGAATCACCACATCCTCCAGATGCCCCACGGTGGGCATGGTCGCAACCCGAAGTTCCAGGTCCACCGGTCCGAAGTTCCGGAAATTGATCTTGCCATCCTGGGGCTTGCGCCGCTCGGCGATATCCAGTTCCGCCATGATCTTGATGCGGGAAGGGAGGGCGTATTTATATTTGTAGGGAATTTTCTGATAGATTTTACAATGACCGTCGATCCTGATCCGGACGATCACATCCTCTCGCCCCAGCGCAGGCTCGATATGGATGTCCGACGCATTCTGCTGATAGGCATCATAGATGATCTTGTTCACCAGCTTGACGAGGATGCTGTCCCGTTCGGTAACCCTTGTGACCTCTTCATCAACCTCCGGCTCGTCTCCGGCGCCGGTGAGAATCTCCACGATACTGTCCGGAATATCCTCGATCTCCGACTCCAGGGAGGTGGGGGCCGGCGGGGTTCCCTTGTAGAGTCGCTGCTGGGCAAAGATAATCTCGTTCTCGCTGACAACCACCGGAATGACCTTGAGTCTCAGGGAAGAAGAAAGATCCTTGAGTTCCTGAAGATCCAAGGGGGACGCCATGGCCAGGGTAAGAGTATTGCCTATCTTGGAAACCGGGATAATCCGGCGTTTGTGAGCATAGCCGGCGCTGATATACCTGCTCATCTCCGGATCGATGGTGATGCTATCCAGATGAACATAGGGAAGATCGTACTGCATGGCCAGCGCCCTGGCAACCCCCTCTTCATTCAGGAGATGGAGTTTGAGAAGGACCCGGGTAAGCGGGAGCTGTTCCCGGCAACTCAGCTCCAGGGCCCCCCGGACGGTTTCCTCGGCTAAAAAATTTTTCCGGACGAGAATCTGGGAGAGTTCCTCACGATGCCCCTTCTGCTCCAGGATATATCCCAGATCCGCCTCATTCATGAAATCCAGTCGACAGAGGAGCTGCCCGATAGTCTGATCGGAAAAAATTTTCTGCAACTCAAGCGCCTCGCTCAGTTGCTCCAGGGTGATGAGATGATCCGCGACGAGGATTTCACCTAATTTTTTTTTCTTCGTCATGATGTTCGCTCACTGCCGCGGCTAAAACACCGGTCACGGCATAACCGTTGCGTGCGATGAGGTCGAGCATGAGGGGAGTAGCCTCCCGATCGGTGAAAAAGAGTGTGCGGTGCTCTGAATCGCGCAACAAAAATCCGCTCATCCGCACCGTATAGGGTGTATCCCCCAGAGGCCAAAGGGGATGGGAATCAAATCTGGCGGGAAGATTAAGCGCGGCGAAGAGCTTTTCCGTCACGGCATGAGAATCATCTCCCTGGGCCAGGAGAACAACGGTGACCCCTTCACTCTCCAGAAGTCGCGTGAGGGTGTAGGTGGCCGGATTGCCGTCATAAACGGTAAGGGCAAAACGCTTCCCCATGGAGGAGAAGGATCGATCCGGCCGCACTTTGAGAGTAATCCCTTGCCGCACCCATCCGGGAAATTCGATGGACTTGCCGGCTTCCGTCGCCATCCCCAGGGCCGCCAGCACCGTATCCGCAACCTGCAGCGGACTCCCCCCGGAAAGCTGAATGAAACGATTTCGGAGAACCGGTGCATCATGCCGCGGCAGGTCGGGTTCGATAACGCGAAAACCGGACGCGCCGAGAAAGCTCCAAAGTGATGGCGGCATGGCGTAACGGCCCGAGGCGGCATACAGGAGAACCGTCTCGTTGCGCAGAAGACTTTCCGCTGTCCGCTCTATGCGATACTCCGCCCGAACCGACAAGCGGGGATCATCGCCGAATTCCAGGGTAAAATCCGGTTCAACGGAATAGAAACCAGCTGACTGGAGCAGTTGCCATAAAAAACCGTTCCCGGCAAGCGGGCTCCCGGAGACGATGCGCAAGGCGGGATCCTTCTCCTGAATGAGTTTTTTCACCAGGGGCGGAATGGTCCGGTTGGCGTCGATAATGATCCGCCCGCCGTCGCTTGCCGGCATGACCTGATATGACCTGGGATCCAGCACCAGGGAAAAGTTGTCCGACCCCAATTCCAGCGTCCCCTGGATCCGGGATTCGGGGATCAGCTTGTCCCAGAGAGCGCGCAACGCAGCCAACTCCTCCGGAACATGGGCGGGTGCGATATTGAGGAGCGTCACCCCCACGTCGGGAGTCACCGATTCTTTCACCGGCGGCGAGCGCCGGAGACGCGCCTCCGACTTACGGGAAGGACGTTGCCCAGGGAGCGACTGTTTCACCTTGGCCGCGGAGGTAATTTTCTGCTCAAGGAGCTGGGTATCCAGTTCAAAGCGCCGGTCAAGGGGATAAGCCTCACCGACGATCCCTCCAATGAGAGCCAAGACAGCAAGCAGGGATGTAACAGCGTAATTCATGGGTCTGTCCATACGAGGGGTCTACCGTCACCCTGTCAGGGAAGTGAAATAACAACCCCGCGGGTTTCACCGGTACCTTTCTTTTTGTAGAAGCTAACTTCCATCCCACGGGGACTCTTCCCCTGTTCAATGAGATAATCGTCGTGACTGGAGCTGGAGACGATGACACAGGTGGTGTCACCGCAGAGTTCTCGAAGCAGTGAGGAGACAAGAGGGGGGTCGATGGCTTCCTGCTGGAGAGCGATCACCTGAAGCGCCCGAAACGATCCGTTTTCCCGATAGATGAGATACTCAAGCCGTGGCGAGACATAGCGTTCCCAGCCGCGCTTGTTCGCTCCGTAGGCGGGATCAAACCCTTCCCTGGGAATGAATGAGGGGAGTTTTTGCGGGAACGCCGACGCCACGGGAAGCTGTTTCACCGGCGCGGAAACGGGAATCGGATGTCGAGGCAAGTCGTTATCACCCCGGGGGAGCAAAACCGTGGGAAAAAACAGGGAGAGAGCCGTACCGCAGACAAGCGCCGCGACTCCCCCGCCGATGGCAAGCGATACCCTGCGCCGGGGGGGGGGAGGATCGAACCCCGCCAAGGACGACGACTCCCGGGAATCGCCGCCTTTCATCGCCGCGCCTTCCGGCGCCGGCTGAGTGGCGAGGAGCAACTCCGGCCCGACGCTCATTTCCGAAGAGCCCGGCGTCTTGCTCCGGGAAGGAACGGAGGGCTCAAGGGGAGGAGCCTGCTCCACCGGCCGCGAAACCGGCTCGACAACGGAAGGGGAGACAAAAGAGAATGGCTCGTCACGAGGAAAGTCGTCCGGCGCGGGGAGAGCCAAAGCGATCCGCGCCGGTTTCATGACATCTTCCTTCCAGCAAATTTGAGGAAACTGCTCCATCCTCTCCTTGAACAGCGCGACAAGTTCCTCATCGGTAACATCCAGATTTATGCCGTCGCCCAGGGAAGACGGGATGCCGGGGCCGGTAACCGGATGATGCAGTTGGACGAACTGGGGAGAATTTTCCTGAAGGAGGGACGTGATATGACGAATGACCACCTTCCCTTTGACCCCGGCGATTTCATCCTGAATAAAGACGACCTGGGGCCGTTTTTCAAAGACCTCCTCCAAACCGCTGTCAAAGTCCGAAACGATACAGACCTTGGCGTTCAGGAGAGGCTGGAGGAACTCCTTAACCAACCCGATACGCGGGTCATCACAGATCATGATAATACTGTTCATGGTACTGACGGTCCTCTGTGTGAATTCAACGACTACCTACAGAAGACTACAGTACCACAACAAATAAAAATAAATCAATAAGATATATTGACTAATAAAAAAGCATTATTCATTCCCCCACCAGCTACATCAGCCCCTGGCTGACGAAACTGGTGAACTGCTCATCACCGATGATGATATGATCCAAAACCTTGATCCCCATGATCTCCCCGGCCTCGCGGAGACGACGGGTAATGGCGAGATCCTCGCGACTGGGTGTGGGGTCGCCGGTGGGGTGGTTATGGACGAGGATAACGGCGGCGGCGGATTCACGAACCGCCGGCATGAAAACCTCACGAGGGTGGACGATACTCTGGTTGAGAGATCCCTGGGAGATCTGGACCTCCCTGAGTATCCGGTTCTTGCCGTCCAGAAGCATGGCGAGAAAATACTCTTTTTGCTGTTCTCGGTAACGGTACCGGTAGTATTCGAAAATCTGGGCAGGATCGGTGTACCGGTCGGCGCCGATCCTTAAGGTTTCCTGGCTCAGCTTCGTGGCGAGATGAAAAGCCGCCTTGAGGGAAGCCGCCTTGGCCGGACCGATACCCGACACGCCGCAGATCTCGGCCACGGAGGCCTGGACCATCCCTCGCAAGGTGCCGAAACGAACCATGAGGAGCCGCCCCATGTCAAGGGCGCTCTGGTGGCTGGCGAAATCTCCGGTTCTGAGAATGATGGCCAAGAGTTCCGCCTCGGAGAGTTTCTCAACGCCGAATTTCAGCAGTTTTTCCCGGGGCCGTTCGTTCTCGGGCCACTCCTTGATCCCTCCGGTCATCCTCTTCCTCCCTATCTTCCCCGCATGAAAAAACCAAGAAAGGCGATCCCCACGACGACGCGGTACCAGACAAAGGGAGACAGAGAGCGCCGCTGGACCAGTTTCAGAAGAAAAGCGACACTGAGATAGCCGAAGAGCGCCGAGGTGGCGATGCCGGTGAGGAGAACGCCCCCTTCGCCGGCCGGGATGCCGCTCTTGACCAGCTGTCCCACCTTGAGCAGGGCGGCGCCGGCGACTATGGGGAGGGAAAGGAGAAAGGAGAAACGGGTCGCGCTCTCCCGGTTGAAACCGAGAAGAAGGGCCGCCGTGATGGTGATCCCGGAGCGGGAGACCCCTGGAAAGAGAGCCAGACACTGGGCAAAACCGACAATCATGGTCGACTTGAAGGTAAGCCTGTCCAGTTTCCATTTTTTCGGACCCACCCTGTCGGCAAAGGCGAGGAGGAGGCCGAAGCCGATGAGGAGAGCGGCGATGAGGGACGGGCTATGCCGGAAGAGTTCCTCGATGGGCTTCTCCAAACTCTTGCCGAAGATGGCGGCCGGGATCGTCCCGGCCACGAGGTAGAGAGGAAGGCGGGCGGCCGGAGTCCGGAACCGTCCCTGCTTGAGACCGCTGGAAAAATTAACCACCAGATCGACGATATCCCGGCGGAAATAGAACGCCAGGGCGATGAAGGTCCCCAAATGCAGGGCGACGTCAAAGGTGAGCCCCGACTCGGGCCAACCCAGAAGGCGGGGGATCAGGATCAGGTGGGCGGAACTGCTGATGGGAAGAACCTCGGATAAACCCTGAATGATCCCCAACAGCGCCGCGTGTGTAATGGTCATGGTAAACTCCTACAAGGATTGTCGAAAGAACATAACCAAGAGATGGGGTAAAATCAACATAAAACTAAAAACCGGGCGCGTGACGCAGGGAGCGGGGCGCGGGCCTGACTCCTCGGGCCTGGCGCCAGACTCCTGGAATCTTTGACATCCGGGCGGCTTTCGGCTACGGTGTCATTAAAGGTGCTTGCATGGCGTGACCAGCAAGCAAGAGGTTATTATCATGATACAATGGGAAAGGGCACTCCTTGATAACGGGTTACGGGTTGTAACCGTTGCCATGACGCATCTGCATTCCGCGGAGGTAGCGCTTTATCTGAAAGTGGGGGGACGGGATGATCCGCCGGGAAAAGAGGGGCTCTCCCACTTTCTGGAACATATGCTTTTTCGAGGCTCTCAAGAGTATCCCACGGGACTGGCGCTGGAAACCGCTTTCGAAGCCATCGGCGGCGCAGTCAACGCGGCAACCGATGCGGAGACGACCTGTGTCTATTCCCGGATACATCCCGACCATATGACTGAAGCCATCGAACTCTTTGCCTCCATGCTCCGCTCACCCCTCCTCACCGACCTGGAGACTGAACAGCGGATCGTCATCGAAGAGGCTCTGGATGACCTGAACGAAAGGGGGGAGGAGGTGGACATCGACACGGTGACTTCCCGGCTCCTCTGGCCGGAGCACCCACTGGGGATGCCCACCATCGGAACCCTGAAGAGTATAAGTTCCTTTACCACCGACGATCTTCGAGAGCATCTCTCCCGCTATTATCGCCCGAACAACGCCGTACTGGTGGCCGTGGGAAACATAGACCATACCCTTCTGCTCCAGGCGGCAGGGAAGGCATTCGGGAGTTGGGAGAAGGGGACGCCACCCGCCGCCATCCCTTTCCGGGGGATCCAGAGCACCCCCCGGACGCTCTTTGTCGCCGATGAGGACAGCCAGGTGGATCTGCAGCTTGCCTTTCGGGGATTCCCCATCAGTGATGGTCGCCTCATGGCGACCCGTCTCCTCCGGCGGCTGTTGTCGGGGGGGGGAAGCTCGCGGCTGCACCTGAAACTCAGGGAGGAGATGGGGGTGGTCTATTCGGTGGATGCCGTCATCGCCGTGTATACCGAGGCCGGCAGTTTTTCCCTGGATTTTTCCACCGCTCCGGACAATCTGGTCCCCGCGATTACCGCCACCCTGGACGAACTCAAGCGGATCGTGACGGAACCGATCTCTCCCGACGAATTGGCGCGTGCCAGGAGATGGTATCTCTACGAGCTGGAATTCGGGTTCGACTCCTGTTACGACATGCAGGTGCGGTTCGGTTGGGGGGAAATAGTGGGGCTGGTTTGGCCTCCCGAAGACGAGCAACGGGAACTACTGGCGGTGGGGATCGAGACTCTCCGAGAAACGGCGCGCACACTCTTTGCCCCCCAAAACCTCAACCTGGTGGCGGTTGGACCGGTCTCGCAACCGCTACGGGCCGAGGTCGAGGAACTGGTAGCGGAGTACGAGCGGTGGTTTAAAGAAAATTATTTGTGATACCCGAGTTTTCCGGAGATCTCTTCCGCGGCCTTCTTCACCAGGGGAATCAGCTCCTGTTCCAACCGCTCGTCGCTGAACCGCATGGAGGGACCGGAAACACTCACCGCGCCGATGATCCGGCGGGTGTAGTCACGAATGGGCGCTCCGGCGCAGCGGACACCCATATCCAGTTCCTCGTTATCAATGGCATATCCCTGCTCCGCGATGACCTTAAGTTGCGTCTTCAGCAGGTCACGGTCGGTGACGGTGGAGGGGGTATACTGCTTCAACTCCTTGGTGGGGAGATACTGCTCCAGTTCCTCATCAGTCATGTAGGCGATCTGCACCTTCCCCGCCGCGGTGCAGCAGGCCGGGAGCCGGGAACCGACCCGCGGAACAACCCGAACCGTCAGATCGGTTTCCACCACGTCAAGATAGATGATGTGGAAATCCTTCAGAATCGCCACATAGGAAGTCTCATTGCACTGCCGGACCAGCTCTTCCAGCACCGGCCGGGACTGACGGAGCAGTCCCATCTGCCTGATGAAGGTCTGCCCCAATTCCAGGGTCTTGAGCCCCAGGCGATAGTTCTCCGTCACCCGGTTCTGCTCTATGTAGCCTCGTGACTCCAACGTCGCCAGGAGACGGAAGACATTGTTTTTGTGAAGCTTCAGCCGCTTGGAAAGCTCCGTGACTCCCAGTTCGTCCACTTCGTCGTGAAACTGCTCCAGGAGGTCAAGGGCGTGCGACACCGCCTGAATGATATATTCGGTCTTTTCTTTTCGCGCCATTATCGGTACCTGCTTCCCCGTTCGTAGATAAAACAT